>JAIKYB010000043.1 GCA_024683675.1 Treponema sp. | reverse complement strand
GCAGGCAGAAGTATTATGTATTGGTATAACTATACAATAACACCAAACACTAGTCAAGTAAAATCAAATCAATTATGCACAACTGATATTTATTATGCTGTAAACTCCTCTTCTATTTCCAAAACTGGGTTGTTCAATGTTCTTGCTACTACATCACCAAACAATTGCTGTGCAGCATTTCCCATAGCTTCGATTGTATCTTTCATTTCAAGGTGGTCTGAATAATGTTCAAAAACGGCCTGTGTTTTATGACCTGATACCTGACGAATCATTCTATCATCATTAATTAGAGTTTTTGTTTCTGTACAGAAAGCGTGACGCCAGCAATGGAATCTTATTTTTTCGGGATGAGGATATCCACAATCTTCAAGAGCTCTATTCAAATATTTATTAAACAATCTTTGATTAACAGGCTTTGTCGCATCCTTTCCAAAGAAGACAAAAGCATTTTCTTTATCTATGCTTTTTCTTGGATTAAATTCTGCCATATGTAAAAGAGCATCTCTTAATCCTTCTGAAATTGGTGCAGGGCGTTCCTCTCCATTTTTAGGTGTTTTCAATCCTACATGGTCATCCCATCCATGTGAAATCCAGATGTAATTTTCGTGAATATCACAAACACGTAATGCCTGAACTTCATCAGCTCGCATTCCTGTGTACATGGCCAGAAGATTTGCAAGCCGAGACATTTCATTTCCCCATGCAACATTAAATACCTTTGAAACATAATCAGCTCTAAGGATATCCTTTTTCTTGTTTCCTTTTACTGTGACTTTTGGGATATCCTGGAAGTTAGAAAACTGAGTAAGATGTTTTTGATGGGCCCAGTTCATGGCAATGACCATTACATCAACTATGTCCTTAATAGTTTTAGAACTAAGTTTTTTAATTCTTTTATCAGAGTAAATTGCAGAAATATCATCCGGAGTAATTTCTCCAAGGAGTTTACCTTCAAGGCGAGGAGCCCAATATTTCTTTACTCTTCCTAAAGCAGTTTCAAAATAGGAGTAGGATAAATCTTTTCCAAGTACAGCACGTTCTTCTCTGTATGGAGATTTATCGTAATCCCAGAACTCAAGAAGATATTCAACAGCCTGACGGCTTTCCGGTGCTGCTTTAAGAATGCCTGATACCAGATAGTTTCTTGAAACAAGGATATCTACAATTGCCTGAATATCCTCATATTCAAAATCATAAACCTTCAGCTGTTTAATAAGCTGGACTTTTTCAAGTTCAGTCATCTTATGCTTTTCGGATTTTGAATTTATTCTTTCAGGGATTTGTCCTGAAGAATACCACTGCATAGCAATTTTTCTCGCTTCATTGTAATTGGGAGTTCCAGTGCTTTTGTGATTGGAAAGAGATCCATCTTCCAGTCTGAACTGAACATAATAGTTTCCGCCCTGGCGACGAGTGTACAAATAAAAAGGCTCAGCCATGTATACCACCTTAAATTACCGTTCAAAAGGTTTTCTACCAAACCTTTCAACCATTCATTAAGTAGTTCCACGCTGAGCCCATTCAGTGATAGGTCAGAAGTGACCTAATTCATTGTAACACAAAGAATTAGAATTATAGCGGGGGTAGGACTCGAACCTACGGCCTCCGGGTTATGAGCCCGACGAGCTGCCAACTGCTCTACCCCGCGTCGTATTGTGTGGGTATTATAGGGGCTTGGGCGGATAATGTCAAGCGTATAGGTGTAGATTTGTTATTTTTTTGCGAAAAAATGGCTGATTTTTTGGTATGAAAATGCATGAAATGTCAAACTATGCGTTAAACAGTAGCGTTTTCATCTCCTGATAGGGCTGTGTACTTAATCCGGCATTCCATAATGGCCAAAAGAATTACGGCAGCAGAAAACCAGCGTAAATTGTTATTAAAGCCTGCAAAGAAATCATAAAAACCGTGAAGCAAAATTGCTGTAATCAGAATTGAAATCCGTGGAGATTTTTTACCGCCGTAGACATTCCTGCAGGACCAGATAAAAAGTCCTCCAAGACCTGTGCAGGTAACATGAATAATATCCGATGTAAAGATTCTCAGAAAAATCGGGAGGAAAAGCAGCTGGGCTCCCTTTGCCTTTGCTGTCTGCATATGGTCAAAAAAGTAAACTACAGATTCAAAGCAGCCCAGTGCAAGTCCCATCAAAAAAGCCAGCATCAGAAAATTAAAGCAGGAATAGGTCTTGTGGGGTAGGGGAAGAATCAGGGCAGTTTTTAGAGCTTCTTCTATTAATCCATATAAAATTAAAGACCGTATAATAGAAAAAAGTATTGGGGATTTAAATAATCCAGACAAATCCGGGATAAAAAACTGCAGAAATGAAATTGGGATAACGGCCACTAGTCCAAACAAAATTGCCAGCAGCTGATGTGTAAACTTCAATCTTTTTGTCAGTGTGAAAACCAAAAGCGCAATAATTAGCGGAATAAAGCATAAAATAATCCCAATAATCATATTTTAATCATACTGCAAAAACCCAAAAATACCACTTGACAGACGTATTGTACAATATTATTATTAAATAAACAATTAATGGAGGTTGTTATGAAAAAGTTTTCTTTATTAGTTAGTGCAGCAATTTTCACTGCACTCTTCTTTGTTTCTTGTAAAGATGCAGATGATTCCTCTGCCACAGTAGAAGAAGTTAAGGCTAGTTCTGTTGTATCTGCAGCAGAAGATGCAGGTATTGAAATTTCAGCAGATGCTGTAGCTGTTGATTCAAGCGAGACCTTTGAAGATGAGGTTCTTCCTGTAATTTCAACAGAGCTTTCAACTCTCGCATCAAATCTTTCAAGCACTCTTTCTTCAAGTGCAAATATAGCATCTTATCGTGCTGCAGTTTCAGAAGAAGATCTTGAAGATGCTTTTGATGAATTGGAAGAAGATTTCCAGGCATTTACAGAAGAATTGGAAAACTCTTTGGCTGATGGCGAAGTAAATGCAAAAGTTGACTGGAAGGCTCCTACTGGTACTTTAACTTTGACTGATGAAGCTGGTAACGAAATCGAAGGTGTAGAAGCTGAGCTTACAGCCCTTTCTGTAAGTGCCAAAGTTTCTGGAACCACAAGTGTGTCAACTACAAAAATTGATATGGATTTGGATGGAAAAGCAAGTATGAAAGTAGGGACTTCGGTAGCTGCAAATACAAAGGATGCTTTTGGCTTAGATTCTATTCCTTATGTAAAGGCTTCTGTTGGTGGCTCTGCTACTGTAAAGGCAGCATTTGATGGAGAAATAGAAATTTCTGCATTGTCTATGCCAAATCCACTTACTTTATTATCAGATGATTCTCCTCTCTCTGGTTCTATAGCTGCTGAATATGGATATTCTGCAGCAATGCTTTTTGATACTGGTGATTATGCTGGTATAATTAAGGCAGACCTTACCCTTTCTGCTGACGCAAGTCTTTCTGCCGAAGTGATTGCAGACTGTGTATCAGAAATTATGTCAGCCTCACTTACAGGAAGTCTTACAGAAGACTTCTTTGAAGCCCTTCCTGTAGATGCAAGTCTGGTTGTTTCTGTATATGACACAGAAGGTGAAAAGTTGTTTGACTATATAAATGCTACTTCTCTTTATGAAGCATATCAGGCAATTGAAGAATATATTCCTCAGGAATAATATTTCTACAATTCGCTTTTAAGATAAAGTGCAGCCTAAAACTAGAGTCAGATTTTTAGGCTGCACTTTTTTTATACATACTTCCTTTCCTTGAAAATCCCCCGAATTCAGTCTATATTTTTACTATGTTAAAATCCCTTCTGGAATTATATATCGTCTTTTTTAAAATTGGTGCGGTAACCTTTGGTGGTGGCTATGCTATGTTACCGATTCTTGAACGCGAGCTTGTTACAAAACGTGGCTGGACTACAAACGAGGATTTGCTGGATTATTACGCAATTTCTCAGGTGACTCCGGGTGTTATTGCGGTAAATGTTTCTACCTTCGTTGGCTATAAGCATAAGAAAGTTCCCGGAGCAATTTTTTCAACTGCGGGAGTTGTGACTCCTTCAATCATAATAATCTCTCTGATTGCTATGTTCATTTCAAATTTTGAAGACATTGTCTGGGTACAGAAGGCCCTTGCCGGTATAAATGTCGGAGTTTCGGCTCTGCTTACCTATTCAGTGCTCAGCTTTGCAAAAAAGACAATCAAAAAATGGTGGAATATTATTTTCTACGCAGGAGCCTTTATTGCAGTTTTCTTTTTCAAGGTGCCTTCTTTCCTGGTTGTAATTACTGCAATTCTAGGCGGACTTTTAATAGGATTTTTCAGCGGGAATTTAAAAAAGGCCGCAGAGGCCCCTGCGGGAGAGGCCCCCTCAGTTACAGCGCGCTCTTCACAAGAGGCCCCTGCCCCTACAGCGCGCTCTTCACAAGAGGCCTCCGCATCACAAGCGACCTCTGTCGAAGAGCCCCCCGCATCCCCAGAACCCCCAAGAGCTGATAAAGCAAAGGAGGACAAATAATGGAATTCACAGGTATTTTAGGACTGATTAAACTTTTTGGAATCTTCTTTTATGTTGGCCTTTTTGCCATTGGTGGAGGTCTTGTAGCCGCTACCTTCATGCAGCAAATCCTTGTTGATAAATATGCAGTAATCACTACAGAAAAATTCTACTCTATGCTGGCTATTAGTGAAAGTACTCCAGGACCAATAGGAATCAACCTTGCTACCTATTGTGGAAACGAAATCTACGGTCCTATAGGAGGTGTGGTAACTACAATAGGAGAGGTCCTTCCTTCCCTGATTATCATAATGCTGGTATCCCGCTTTTTCTTCAACTTTCAGAAAAAGCCTGCTGTTCAGGCTGCCTTTAGCGGACTTCGCCCTGCAACCGGCGGTATGATTTTAGTAGCCATGGTCAGTGTATTTATGGTTTCTCTTTTGAATATTCCACTTTTCAAAGAATCAGCCGCAATCCTGGATTTATTCCGCTGGAAGTCCCTGATTTTCTATGCAATCTGTCTTTTAGTGGTTTTAAAATTTAAAAAAATCCATCCTGTGTTTATTGTACTTGCCGGAGCGGCCTTTGGTGTAGTATTTTTATAGTATATCAAGTTAGGAGAAATTAACATGGAAAAATACACCGTTACTGGAATGAGTTGTGCTGCTTGCAGTGCAAAGGTAGAAAAAGCAGTTGGGAAGGTAAAGGGTGTAAGTTCCTGTTCAGTTAGTCTTCTTACCAATTCAATGGGTATAGAAGGAAATGCAAAAGCTTCTGACATAATAAAGGCTGTAGAAAAAGCAGGCTATGGCGCTAGCCTTCAGGGGGCCCCTTCAGCAGCGGCCACAAATCCTCAGGATTCTCTTAAAAATACTGAAACTCCAATTCTTGCCCGCCGATTAATCTTTTCTTTGGGCTTTCTTCTTATCCTCATGTATTTTAGCATGGGCCATATGATGTGGAACTGGCCTCTTCCAGCCTGGTTCCAGGGTAATCATCTGGCAGTTGGAATGCTGCAGATGTTACTTGCCGCTATTGTCATGATTATCAACAAAAAGTTTTTCGTCAGCGGCTTCAAAGGTCTGATTCACGGCTCCCCAAATATGGACACTCTTGTTGGTCTGGGGTCTGGTGTTTCCTTCCTTTACAGTACAGTTATGCTTTTTGGAATGACGGACTCTGTCCTTCATAATCCCGAAAAGGTAATGTCTTATATGAATAACCTTTACTTTGAAGGCGCCGCTATGATTGTCACCCTGATTACTGTGGGGAAGCTGCTGGAGTCAGTCTCAAAGGGTCGCACGACCGACGCCTTAAAAAGTCTGATGAAGCTGGCTCCAAAAACTGCAACTGTAATCAGAAATAATGAAGAAATTACAGTTAATATAGAAGAAGTTCGTCTGGATGACATATTTGTAGTTCGCCCTGGCGAAAGCATTCCTGTTGATGGAATTATTATAGAAGGTAACAGCAGCATAAACGAAAGTGTTCTCACTGGAGAAAGTATCCCTTGCGATAAGGGCCCCGGCGACCAGGTTTCTGCCGCAACAATAAATCAGCAGGGCTTTATAAAGTGCCGTGCCACAAGAATTGGTCAGGATACCACCCTTTCACAAATCATAAAAATGGTTAGCGATGCTGCCGCAACAAAGGCTCCTATCGCAAAAATTGCCGACAAGGTTTCCGGGATTTTTGTTCCTGCTGTTATAAGCATTGCAATTCTTACAACAATAATCTGGCTTATTTGCGGGGCTGATTTTGGCTTCGCCCTTTCCCGAGGTATTGCCGTTCTGGTAATCAGTTGTCCTTGTGCACTTGGACTTGCTACTCCGGTTGCAATTATGGTTGGAAACGGAATGGGCGCTAAGCATGGAATTCTCTTTAAGACTTCTGCTTCTTTGGAAGAGGCCGGCCGCATTCAGATTGTTGCTCTGGATAAAACCGGAACAATCACAGAAGGAAAGCCTGTAATTACAGATTTTTATCCGTCTGATGGTTTTGACCAGGATTCACTTTTACAGCTTGCCGCTAGCCTTGAAGCAAAAAGTGAACATCCCCTGGCAAAGGCAATAAATGAAGCCGCTTCTGAAAAGGGAATTAAGGTAGAAGAAGTTTCTGATTTTGAAGCCTTAAGCGGAAACGGGGTAAGCGGCTTTCTTGGCGGACATGAAACTATTGGAGGCAGCCTTAAGTTTATAAAAGAAAAGCTGACCTCTTCTGGAAGCGCTCTGGAGGATAACATTTCTGAGCAGGCTGAACTCTATGCTTCAGAAGGTAAGACTCCACTTTTATTTGTCCGAGATGGAAAGCTGGCCGGAATTATTGCAGTTGCAGATGTAATTAAGGAAGACAGCAGGGCCGCCATAAGCGAATTGAAAAACATGGGAATTCATGTGGTTATGCTCACTGGAGATAATGAAAAGACTGCGGCCCATATAGGAAAACTTTCTGGAGTTGATCAGGTTGTTGCCGGAGTTTTACCTGACGGTAAGGCCAGTGAAATTAAAAAGCTGCAGAAAAATGGAAAGGTTGCCATGGTTGGTGATGGCATTAATGACGCTCCTGCCCTTACTTCCGCAAATCTTGGTATTGCCATTGGGGCTGGAACAGATGTTGCCATTGATGCGGCTGACGTTGTTTTAATGAAGAGCAGACTTTCTGATGTTAGTGCTGCAATCCGCCTTAGTCGGGCAACCTTGCGTAATATTCATGAAAATCTCTTCTGGGCATTTTTCTACAATGTAATTGGAATCCCTCTGGCGGCTGGTGCCTATTATCATGCCTTTGGCTGGAGTCTGAATCCAATGTTTGGAGCTGCCGCAATGAGTCTTTCCAGCTTCTGTGTTGTAACAAATGCCCTCAGACTTAATCTTTTTAATATTAGAAGTACAAAAGGTGACAAAAAAATAAATAAGGAGGCCAAATCTATGGCAGAATTGACTGAAAAAACAATAAAAGTTGAAGGAATGATGTGCGAACACTGTGAAGCTGCAGTAAAGAAGGCACTTGAAAAGGTTCACGGCATTAAGGAAGCCAGTCCAGACCACAATAAGGGCGAAGTTATCCTGAAATGTTCTAAGGATATTCCTGCAGAAAAACTTGCAGCAGTAGTTGAAAAAGCAGGCTACAAATTTGTAGAATAGTCCTCATGGACTTTGATGATTCTGAACTTTCCGGAGAGAAAGCCTTTTATCAACAAGAGGGTGGGCTTCATTTTGAATGCCAGCGCTGCTCTTTTTGCTGCGGACACTCTCCGGGCTTTGTTTATCTTTCTAAACGCGATCTTGATGCCCTTCGCAATTTCTTTGGCCTGTCTGTAAAAGACTTCGTAGGAAAATATTGCCGCTGGGCTGATTATTATTACGGCACAAAGGTGCTGGCTCTTCTGGAAAAAAAGAATTACGACTGCATTCTCTGGGAAAGTGGCTGTTCTGCTTATGAAGCCCGTCCAGTTCAGTGTTCAACTTATCCCTTCTGGTCCTGGATGATTAAAGACAAGGAAATCTGGGAAGAATGTGCCCGTGAATGTCCTGGTATGAATAAGGGCCGTCTCTGGCCAATTGAAGAAATCGAAAAAAATAAAAAAGCCTATGTAGAAAATACCCCCCTTCACAAGGAAGAGGTAGAAAAGCTGATTGCTGATGAGGCTACCGGCTTAGAGGCTTAAATCTTTAATAACCTCTGAGGCAATAATCAATCCCGCTACAGAAGGAACAAAGGCGCAGCTTCCGGGAGCGGCGCCATTTCCTTTAAGTTCAATCTCCCCGGTTTCAGAGGTTTCTGAGGCTCCCTGTGCCCTTGCGCTACTAGTTCCCCCTGCGCCCCCCGAGCTTACAGGAGGGACAAATTTTTCCCTTGAGTAAATCACCTTGACTCCGCTAATTCCTCTTTTTTTACATTCCTGCCTCATAACTCTTGCCAGGGGGCAGACAGAGGTCTGGGAAATATCAGCAACTTCAAAGGCTGTGGGGTCCAGCTTGTTTCCTGCTCCCATAGAGGAAATTACAGGAACTTTGCATTTTTTTGCCTCTTCAATTAAAGCAAGCTTTGCAGTCACGGTGTCAATTGCATCAACTACATAATCATAATCAGAAAAATTAAAAAGCTCACGATTTTCCGGTAAAAAAAAGGTCTGAAAGGTACGGACTTGAGCCTGTGGATTAATATCCAGAATACGCTCCTTCATAACTTCAACTTTAGGCCTACCGATTGTGGAATGCAGGGCAATAATCTGCCTGTTCAGGTTAGTAAGAGACACGCAATCATTGTCAATTAAATCCAGCTGAAAGATTCCGCTTCTGGCAAGGGCTTCCGCCACATGGCCCCCAACTCCGCCAATTCCAAAAACTGCAACCCTGGCATTTTTAAGCTTTTCCATTGCCTGACTACCAAGCAATCTTTCTGTCCGTGAAAATTCATTGAGCATACCACACTATAACACGGCTCGTGTATTTTTATCCACTTTTTACGGAGATTTCTCCATTGTTTTATCAGGCCCTTAACTGTATTCTTAAGCATATTTTATAAGAGGCAAATATGAAGATTCTTTTAGTAAACGGAAGTCCACGTGCCAACAGCAACACACTTTTGGGCCTGCACGAAATGGAAAAGATTTTTAGAGAGCAGGGAATTGAAACAGAAATTTTCAGTATAGGAAATAAGGATATTCACGGCTGTATTGCCTGCGGACGCTGCGGAGAATTGGGCCACTGTGTTTTTAAGGATTCTGTAAATGATTTTGCCGAAAAACTGCAGGCTGCAGATGGAATGGTAGTGGGAAGCCCTGTTTATTACGGGGCACCTAACGCTACAGTTCAAGCCTTCCTTCAGAGACTTTTTTATTCCAGCCATTTTGATATGAGCATGAAGGTTGCTGCCAGCTTTGTTTGCGCCCGCCGTGCAGGTACAACTGCCGCTTTTGACGTTTTGAATAAATATTTTACTATTAGCGGAATGGTTATTGCGGGCAGTCAGTATTGGAATAATATTCACGGTGGTGCTCCGGGTGAGGCGGCCCAGGACGCAGAAGGAATGCAGACCCTCCGTGTACTGGCAAGAAATATGTCCTTTTTGATGAAAGCAATTGCCCTTGGCAAAGAGAAAATCGGTCTTCCCGAAAAAGAAGCTCATGCCTGGACAAACTTTATATAATTAAAAAACTACCCTTTTTACTCCTCCTTTTTTTAGGATTGTAAACTTAATATTTAAATTAGGTTTACAATCCTTTTCTTTTTTACTATACTCTGCTGTATGAAAAATAAAGCAATTTTATACACATCGTTTTTAGCCTTGTTTGCCGCCATAATTTGTGTCGGCTCTTTTATGAGAATCCCTTTGGGACCAGTTCCAATTGTTCTGCAGAATGCACTTGCAATTCTTACAGGCGCACTTTTAGGAGGTGCTTTGGGAGGAGCTCCTACAGCAATTTTCCTTTTGGCTGGTTTGATAGGACTTCCAGTTTATTCAGGTGGAACCAGCGGTCCTGCAGTTTGGGCAGGCCCAACAGGCGGTTTTTTACCAGGTTATCTTTTGGGAGCTATTTTAGCCGGATTTATTTCAGGCCGCCCTTCTATCAGCGAAAAGAAGCTTTCCTGGAAAACTACAATCCGAGTAAGCCTTGGTATTTTAGCCGGCATGGTTATTTTGTACCTGCCTGGTTTGATTCACTTTGCACGCTGGGCTGCAGGAGCCGGAAAGGTGCCTGCAGAAAAATCTCTTTTAGCATATACTATGGGAGCTTGTTTAATACCTTATATTCCAGGCGATCTTCTTAAAATTGTTGTTGCAATTCCGGTTGCCCTTAAGGTTAGACCAATCCTGGCTCAGTATTTGTATTCAGACAAAAATAGTAAGTCAGATAAGGTTGAGAAGGAAGAGAAGGCAGAAAAAGCAGAAAATCAAGTTGAGGAATAAAATAAACTGATGGAAAATGAGGCCCCTGAAAATCCAGAGATTGTAATCAGTCTTAAAAATCTTTCTAAAACCTTTCTTACTACTTCTGGCGAAAAGCTTGCCTTAAATAAGCTTTCACTTGAAGTAAAAAAGGGACAATGCCTTCTTATCGGAGGAGAAAATGGTTCCGGAAAGAGCGTCCTTATGTCTATTATTGCGGGCCTTATGGAAGCTGATAAGTGCCCTAAAACAGAAGAAAGTCAATTTCTTGTAAAAGGGCGGGTAGGCTTAGTTTTTCAGGAGGCCGAAACTCAGATTCTGGGAGAAAGCCCTGCAGAAGATATTGCTTTTGGTCCAAAAAATCTTGGCTGGAATCGGCAGCAGGTTCAGGAAGCTGTTGCTTCTGCTCTGGAAAAAACTGGGCTTAAAGAAAAAGCTGATTTTCCGGCCCGCTTTCTTTCCGGGGGAGAAAAACGCCGTCTTGCAGTGGCCTGTATGCTTGCCATGCAGCTTCCTATAATCATTCTGGATGAACCTTTTGCTAATCTGGATTTTTGTGGAGTTCGCCAGGTAAATGCCTTGATTCGCCAGCTCAAGGAAGAAGGAAAAACTGTAATTATCCTTACTCACGAGCTGGAAAAATGTCTTGCTCTGGCAGACCGTTTTGTAGTTCTTTTCCGTGGTGAAAAGGTTTTTGACGGCACTCCTTTGCAGGGGCTTAATCAAAAGCTTGAGCAGTGGAATATCAGAAATCCTCTTACTGCTTATAATTCTCTGAGCGATTTATTGTGGGAGTAGACCTTGGCAAAAAGCTACGCATTTTCCTATAAAGCAGGTTCTTCTCTTATTCACCGCTGTCCCGCCTGGATAAAACTTCTGCTTCTACCGTTAATCAGCATACTCATTTTTAAGCTGCCGCCTCTTTTTTCTATTGTATTGCTGATTTTAAACTTTATTCTTGCTTCTTTTTTGCACTTTTCACTGAAAGAACAGCTCAGTGATTTAAAGGTGATTTTTTATTATGCCTTTTTCCTGATTTTTGCCCGCATTTTTACAGTTATTTTTTCAGGATTGGGGCAGGATCTGGTTCAGTCGCAGGCGCAGGCCCTTTCACAGGTACAGGGCCTCTCTCAGGCGCAGGCACTTTCGCAGGCGCAGGGCCTCTCTCAGGCGCAGGCACTTTCGCAGGTACAGGCCACCTCACAGGCGCAGGCCCCCTCTTTCACCCTGCATGATTTCTTTTTGGAAAAAGAGACCTGCCTTAGTCTGGTAAAGCTATTCAGCCTTATGCAGCTTACTGCACTTATCTTCAGGACTTCAACTTCTCTTCAGATTCGCGAAGGTCTGGAAAATATAGAACTGACTTTGCGCCGGCCTTTTTCTTCTGGTAAAAAGCCCCTTAAGGCTCCTGTAGCCCAGACAATTTCTCTTTTTATCAATTTTATTCCCCAGGTTTCTAAAATCTGGAATCAGGCTCAGCTGGCATGGAAGGCCCGCAGGGGCCGGACTGGAATTAGAATGTACCTGACCCTCCTGCCCCTTCTTTTTTCTGTCGGCATGAAGCAGGCTTATAATTCTGCCCGTGCTATTACAATCAGGAGTTAAGGTTTTCTGAAGATTTTAGGGTAACTTCTCCGGAATTTAAGGCTCTTCGACTTTTATCTTCCAGTTCAACAATCAGTCTTGCGTCTTCATCAATTTCAATAGCGGTGGCAGTGTAGGCACTTTTGTCGTCTCCAATAAGAGGATGAACTGTAAGCTTTCGCCCAATCAGGAAGGATAATCTGCGATATTCTTCTATTATATCTTTATGATTTGTAAGGTCTTCTTCGTAGATTTTTAGCACCTGGCCGGCAATTTCTGCAGCAAGCTGGCAGCGGCTAACCTTGAGGCCCTTTTCATTTTTGCTGTCACAAATTGCGCCGGCCACATTAGCTAGCTCTCCGGAAAAGGCTTGTGGATTTTCACGAAGGTTTATTCCTATTCCTACAATTGCTGATTCAATCAGGCCACTTTCAAAGTTGGTGACACCTTCTGCAAGTATGCCACAGATCTTTTTGCCGCCGTAAAAAATATCATTTATCCACTTAATTTCCGGCTCGAAATCAAAGAGCTTGTGAACAGCGCGGCAAATTGCTACTGCTGTCGCAGCGGTAAGTCTGGCTGGATTTGTAATTCCCCCAGCCGGCGCATAAATTACCGAAAGATAAATTCCTGTCTTTTCAGGGGAAATAAAGCTTCTGCCAAGCCTACCGCGGCCGGCAGTTTGGCTTTCTGCTACAATGACCGCGCGGTGAAACTTCCTTCCACTGTCCGTAAGCGAGCCGTCAGCGGCTCGAAGGCTGCCACATTCCGCCAGCAGTCTTTTTGCATAAGTGTTGGTTGAATCAATTTCCTTGTAGGCTTCTGTATGACAAGAGGCATATTCAGGGTAGGCCTCTGTAAAGCTTTTATGAAAAAGCTCCGGGGTAAAAATATCTTCATCAGAAAGCTGGTAGCCGCCATTTGGTGTGCCTTCAATCTGGTAGCCTTCCGCCCTTAAAGCATTAACTGCCTTCCAGATTGCGGCCCGACTAACTCCACATTCAGCCGCCAGCTTTTCGCCGGAAAGGGAACTTGTAGTAGAGTCTATCAGCATGTTCAGAACTTTTTCTTTAGTTGTCATGCTGATAGTCATACTATAAATTTCAAGAAATTTGAAGTGTGCCTACTTAAGAGTAAAGCTTTCCTTTACATCTCCCGCAGAAATCTCATAACGCCCCTTAAAGCCTTCAACTTTTACAAAGCCCTGCTCATCACTTGTAGTTTCATAAGCTGTATGCCATTCTTCCTTAATAAGATGCTGCAGAGTCTTGTAAGAAGGCTTAAGTGAACCGTCCTTTCGGATTACGCCGCTTGGGGCATTAAGCCAGGCTCCATCTCCAAAGTCCCAGTTTGTAATTGCAGTTACCAGAGGATGGTTTTCAAAAAGGTTACGGTACATTGCTTCAAGGTTTTTTGCCTGCATTTCTTCAAACTCTGGAGTTGCAGCATCATCGTCATAATGGGCATCCTGCAGGTCATCAATTTCCGGTGCAACAAGAGGCCCGGCAACAATTGTATTTTCTGTAAAATGAATTGGCAGTCCGAAATGTTCAAAACGGCTTAAAATCTCTTCGGTTTTTTCCAGAGACCAAACTCCCTGATGCTGGTGGGACTGCAAACCGATTGTTTTAATTGGAACTCCGGCATTTAGACAGCCGTCAATCAGAATCTCGTAATTTGTAGAAAGATTAAAATCATTTATAAGGAAGATTCCGTCCGGATTACTTTCCTGGGCCGCATTAAAAACTTCTTTTACAAGGCCA
>JAIKYB010000017.1 GCA_024683675.1 Treponema sp. | reverse complement strand
GTAATTTCTGCACACTTCATCCATGGGCGCTGTTCAAATGGAACTACATCAGAAGGAACTTCAATATAGTCTTCCAGCTTTTCATCGAATTTACCCTGCTTGTTTCCGTTGAAGAAGTAAGTTACGTGACCATATTTCTGTGTTTCAGAAATAGCAAGAAGTTTTACACCAGTCTTTGTAAGATATTCACCCATTGTGCGGTCAATGCTTGGTGGGTTTACAAGGTACTGAGCAGGAACATGAGCGTCTCCGTCGTATTCCATCATACCGGCATATTCAACATTTGGTACGCGTACACGATCGAATGGAAGGTCTCCACCCTTAGGTTTTTCAAAGGCGCGAGTCATTTCAAGAGCACGGTCTCCGCGGAAGTTGAAGTAAATTACAGAATCGCCGTCTTCAATAGTTCCAACTGCCTTTCCGTCTTTTGCAATTACAAATTCGTGCATATCCTGATCCAATACACCAGGGATTTCTGCACGGTAAGTTTCAATAGCCTTTGTTGCAGATTCAAACTTGCGCCCTTCACCAAGAACATGAGCCTTCCATCCGCGTTCAACCATAGACCAGTCAGCATTGTAGCGGTCCATAGTCATATACATACGTCCACCACCAGAAGCAATCTGATAATCAACTCCGGCAAAGCCTGCAAGGAATTCTTCAAGTGGAGTGATGTAGTTCAAAGCAGAAGTTGGATCAACGTCACGACCGTCAAGCAAAGCATGAACACGAAGTTTTTTTACTCCGTCCTTGTTTGCCTGAGTAATCATTGCTTTAAGGTGGTCAATGTGTGAGTGAACGTTTCCGTCAGAAACAAGACCAATAAAGTGGAGTGCAGAACCCTTGTCATTTACGTTTTTAATCAGCTTTTTCCATGTGTCGGCCTGGAACATAGAACCGTTAGCAATTGATTCGCCAACAAGCTTAGCACCCTGAGCAAAAACACGTCCACAACCCATAGCGTTGTGTCCTACTTCAGAGTTTCCCATATCATCATCACTTGGAAGACCAACAGCAGTTCCGTGAGCCTTAAGCTGAGTGTGAGGGCAGTTTGCAGTGAACCAGTCCAAATACTTCATTTTAGAAGCCTTAACTGCATCTCCCTCTTCGTACTTACCATATCCAACGCCGTCCATAATTACCAGAACGACAGGACCACGTCGACCTTTCCAGTTTGGATTCTTCTCCAAAGCATGCATAGTGTCTGCCATATATACCTCTTATAAAATAAATAATTTACCAGTTATCCTCAAAAGGGATTATGCTATTTTACAGATTTTATGGGACTTATACAATTCTGGAAATGATTTATGGGAAATGGATTTACTTGTAAGAGGATTTTTTTATTGCGACAGCCAGATTTTGCGCATCCTTCTTGTTGTCATAAATTTCGGGATTATTTTGATAAAGGCTTTCGTCCAGCAGCTCTTCAATTGAAACTGAAAGAACCTTTGCAAAGACCTTCAGTTGAATATCATTTACGGCTCCGGCCCCTGCTTCTATCCTTTGTACAGTATTTTTGGTCATAGGAATGCCTTCCAGCTGAACTAATGCCGCAAGTCCATTTTGAGAAAGCGTCGGTATTTTTTGACATCTGAATTTTTTGATGTTTAATCCGGCAATATTAAGTCTTCCGTATTTTACGGGAGCATGAATCTTCTTCCTAGACATATTTTTGTCTCATAGAAAGAATAAATCATTTTATTTCAGTTGATGACCTAATTATTAGGTCATATCCATCTTCTGAATAAGCCGATTATTTTTCTACCGTTTTTTAAAATGTTAGTGTATAATAGTTAGTATGCGTGTAAAATTCGGCAGATACTTAACACCGATTCTTTTATCATTTATTTTCTTTGCATTTATGTCATGCAAAAATTCTTCTAATGATTTTATGCGCATAGATTTATCAGATGCAGTTGAATATATAGAAGCTCCTCCCGGATATTTTGTAGGTGATATGATTCGTCTTGAAAACGAATTTAAGCCTCTTGAAAAAAAGGATATGGGCCATGTTCTTAATCTTTTGGAAAACGAAAACAATTATTTATGGCTTAGAATCCGTTTCGATATTCCAAGAGAACTCCAGGATGCAGATTTAGGCCTTTATATTGGTTATATACACTCTGCCGACAGGGTCTGGTTAAATAATTCCGCTATCCGAACTTATGGAAGCTTCCCTCCAAATGCTTTAGGCGCCGGCTATCAGGCTCAATATTTTATGTTCCCTAGGAATATCCTTAAGCAAAAAGAAACAAATACCATTTTAATTCAGGTATGGACTGGTATTTCTATTTCTATGTCTGATGAAATCTTTGTTGCCCCTCAAAAGGATATTTTCCAGAAGGCAGAAAGACATTCCTTCTTTAATTCAAGAATCTATTTATGTGCCGCTGTAATAATGCTTTTAATCTGCTTCCTTTACATGATTCTATTTGTAAAAATGAGGAAGTTTGATGAAAGCCGAACTTATCTTTATTTCGGTCTTCTTGTTTTTTACAGTCTTGGATTCCTTCTTCCTTTTTATATTGCAGAGATTCCTTGGATTAAACCTGTCTATATGTCTTATTCAATTATTGTTAAATGGTTTATGTGCTTTGGTGCTTATACAGCCATTTATTTTGCCTCTTCCTTTATTACAAATTGGCTTCGTTATAAAGAATCACGCAAAACAATAGTTATAAGAATGCTTTTATGGGGCATTCCTTTAGTTGTGACCCTTACAGCTCCATCCTTAAAATCTTTAATAAGTTATGCACCTTTCCTTTTCCTGATTGTTATAAGTCAATTCTGTTTCTGCATGCCAAAATTCTTTAAAGCCTTCCGTGATAATACCAGACGTCAGCTTGCAAAACAGTGTCTTTTGGGTTATTCACCAGTTTTAATTGGCTTGGTGATTGATTTCATAGTTCGTTTAATCTTAAAAAACAGAAATCTCCCTTTCTTCAGCTTATATGGCTGGCAGCTTACCCTTTATACCTTCCTCTTTTATCTGATGTCCAGATTTGCTCAGATGTATATGCATTCTACAGCACTTAAGGAACAGCTTACAGAGTTTAATGCTCACCTTGAAGATGTAGTTGCAATCAGAACAAAAGAGCTTTCTGAAACAAACTTTATGCTTTCAAGAGGTCTTGAAACTGTAGCTCACGTACAGAAAAACTTCCTTCCAAAAAAGGATACAGTTTTCCGTGGCTGGCAGTTGGCTGTAAGCTATAATCCTTTGGATAATAATGTTTCGGGTGACCTTTACGATTACTATTATACAGACCAGACTTTGGATGGCTTTGGTATTTTTGATGTTTCCGGGCATGGTATTCCTGCAGGTCTTATGACAATCCTTGCAAAGAGTATTATAAGCCAGCATTTTATAAGCGGACTAAGCCAGAATCGCTCTATGTCTGATGTTCTTAAGGATATTAACGATTCATATATCAAAGAAAAGAGTAACGTAGAAAACTATATAACCGGTATTCTTTTCCATTTTGGAGCTTTTGATAAAAAGGATAAGTGCCCTGTAGAGCTTGCTAATGCAGGGCATCCGGCTCCTTTGCTTTATTCTAAAGAAAGTGATTCTGTTACAGAAGTAAAATATGAAAATCCAAATGAGCAGTACGGAATCCTTGGTGTAGACGGACTTCCTGTTTCCTTCCCAGCAGTTAATTGCAGTATGGGAGTAAATGATATTCTTGTTTGCTTTACAGACGGACTTACCGAAGCTACCAATTCTGATTCTGAAGATTTTGGAAAGCAGAGACTTATTGATATCCTAAAGGAAAATAATTCTAAATCAGCTGAAGAGATAAAGGAAAGTATTATGACTGCTTACAAGGAATTTGTGGGTAAGCAGAAGCCTTTCGATGACCTGACAATTATTGTCCTCAAGAGAACCCTTTCAAAGGATTTTCTTGAAGAAATCTAAATTGATTATTAAGCCTTAATTTTAGTTGAACTCGAATCTAATTACTTCTGTTTTAGCCTTATGTCGTGACTTAAGGAGTAATGTATTTGTTCCATTTTTGTATACATAACCAGATGAATTATAAGTTTCAAAGCGAGGGTCTGTTCTGTAGAGCATGTCGTAGATGTAAATCTTTGTAAACTGAGGAAGTCCTCTACAAATCATGTAGTGGGTGTCACCTTCACTAAAGTCTATTGAAAGAGACAGGCTGCCGTCAATTTCTTTTGTATAGTTAATATCTTTAGCACAAGTCCATGCAAGAATAGGCTTCAGGTCTGGACTTCTTATAATATCAAAGTGAGGAATATAAGTATTATTGTAAGCAATAATTGGCAGAAGATTTGCAAGTGTTCGTAAATCAAAGGAAGCGGATTCTGTAAGGTAAGAATTAACCATTACATAACCAGCCTTCTGCAGGATAGTATTATCAGAAACGTTTCCGTATCTTAAAATTGCAATACCAGTTTCAACTGCCTGAATTACAGAAAGGAAGGTGTCGTTTTCTGAAATTGTCAGAACATTATTTTCGAATGCACAGGCCGAAGTTATACGTTCAATACAATCATCCATAGCAGGCTTTAAGAGCTCTGCATAATCAGGATTCAATTCAAGCAGATTTACATAAACCTGCATAAGTCCTGTTACCTGAGCAATACTTGCTTCTTCCATAGACTGTGCAGCAGCCTTCTGCAGGAGTCTTCTTGCAGTTGAAGGAGAAGAATGAATGCAGATATAGCTTGCAATGTTATTAACTGTAAAGATGTCCAGATTTCCAGTGTTTGAACTATCTGAAATTCTGCGTTCATAATCCTTTATGCTGGATTCAAGCTGTACATTCATTTCTTCAAGAGAGCCAAAGTATGGGGCAGAAAGGAAGGTTCTCTGTTTTCCTTTTCTTAATGATTGAGGAATGCTTTCAACAGCATCATTATACTGGCCGCGTTCTGCCATGGTTGCAATATAAGAAATGGCAACCTGTTCAGAAATGTTAGATTCAAGAGAATTTGCCTTGTAAGCAGAAATCAGATTAGTCTTAAAGGTTTCTATGTTTTTCTGGAAAATCAGCTCATTTGCAATTGGCAGATCTGCAAGGGCTTCAAAGGTAAACTTCTTTGTTTCTGTGTATACAGAATAGCTTATAGCAGACAGCTGATTAGAAATGGCAAGCCTGTTATTTTCAATTTTGGAAGCCAGAATTTCCCAGGAATCTTTTTTGCCTGAAACAATAAGATGCTCTGAATTTTCACTTGTAACCTTTGTGTTTGAAGAGAAGTTATATGGAATAGAAAGCTCAAGAGCGTCTTCAGGGAGGATAGACATAAGGGTAAAGCTTGCATTATTATCATCAGACGAAAGTGAAATTAAAAGGTTTACATCGTTTGTGAAGGCAAATTTATAGGAAAGTGGACTTTCGCTTGACCAGTCTGTGAGCACCAGGTTTGTTTTTTCGTTATTGATATTTTTGAGAACAAGAGGATTGTTTTCATCACAATAGAGATTCAAGCCGTTATATGATATTCTAAGGCTGTTTTTTAGAACTGTTTCTGTACCATTTTCTGTTTGGGCCAGAGTAATCTGTAGTCCACCAATTTTTTTAATTATGCTAGAATCTGTTCTAAATTGTAGGACAAAAATGCCGATGATAATAACGATATCGACTATAAGCAGTCCTAATGCTTTTTTAAATATCCGAATGCTCATTTGTTATTAGTTTAGTAAATGATGCGTTTAATTTCAACTATATATATTGTATAAAAATAAAGGATTAAAAATGAAAAAAAATATTTCTTTATCGTTGATTTTTATTGCACTTTTTACAGCAATTTTTATTACAGCCTGTGCTACTAAGCCTGCAGGTGAAGAAACTCCTGCTGCTCCAGCTCCTGTTGACGAACCAGCAGACGTTCGCTTTGTAAAAAAACTTCAGACCTGCCTTGATAGAAAGGATATTCAGGGAGCAATTTATTGTTTTTTCAACCTTCCTGAAGAATTGGAAGATAACCTGGAGCTTAAGAATCTGCTTGGCGCTTTGTATTTTTCTAACGAACAATATGATGAAGCTACTGAGGTTGCAAATACAATTCTTTCAATAGAAGAAGATAATATTAAGGCTCTTGAACTGCTTGCTATGATAAATCGTGCAAAGGGAGATAAGAAGTCTTATAAAGCTGTTGCAGACAAGATTCTTATTGCAGAACCATATAATCCAACTATAAATATTCAGAAAGCAGAGGATTATGCCCTTAATAAACGTTACAAGCTGGCTTTAAATTCATATCGTAATGCTTTAAAGGGTGATGAAAATAATGCAGATGCCCTTTTTGGTTATGCTCAGATGTCTTATTATCTTGATGATGATAAAACAGCAACTACCTACTTAAATAAAATCCTTGCTATGGAACCTGATAATGCACAGGCTCTTTCTTATCTGGCAAAAATTGCTTATGGGCAGGAAAACTATTATCGTGCAACAAAGCTTATTAAACAGGCTCTTGAAATTGACCCTGAAATGTATGATTACTGGATGGATTACGGAACCTATCTTCGTTATCAGGGAAAATTTGATGATGCTGCCCGCTGCTGGGAAAAGGCAGTTGCTATAGATCCAACTTACTTCCTGGCTTATGCTTATCTTGCCGGAAATTATGATGATTTGGGTGATATAGAAAAGGCCCTTACAAATTATCATAAGGTAATAGAAACAAATCCTAAGTATTTTTATGCTTATGAATCTACAGCTATTCTTGAATATCATGTAGGTAATTATAAGAATGCAATTCAGTATTTTGAAAAGGCAAATTCCTATAGTCAGAATTATTCTTACACACTTATGATTGCAGCCTGCTATTTAAAGTTGGGCGATAGTGTAAACGCAAAAAAGCTTCTGGCTAATCAACTGAAGAGTCTGGAAAAAGCCTCTTTGGAATATGATATGGTAAGACTGTATCATGATTCTTATAGCAAAAATGCAGAAGCTCAAATAAAACAGAAAATTGACAAGGAACTTAATAGCAACAAGCGTGGTAAAATGCTATTCTACTTGGGACTTTATTATGAACTTATGGGCGCTGATGATATGGCAGTGGAATATTATGCCAAGGTTACAAATATGAGCGCTCCAATGTTCTTTGAGTACAGAATAGCAGAATGGGGAATGAAGAATGAGTCAAACTCGTAAGACCTTGGAACTTGGGGGCAGAACAATCACTCTGGTTGGAACTGCCCATGTATCAAAAGAAAGTATTGAAGAAGTAAAAAATACAATAAAAGAAATTAAACCTGATTGTGTAGCAATTGAACTTGATGAAAAGAGAGCTGATTCAATCATAAATCCTGATAAATTCCGTCAGCTGGATATTATAAAGGTATTAAAAAATCATGAAGGCTTTTTAATGCTTGCAAACCTGATTCTTGCTTCTTTTCAGCGTAGAATGGGAATGAATGTTGGCGTAAAGCCCGGAGATGAAATGCTTGCGGCAATTCAGGTTGCTGATGAGTTAAATATTCCTGCTGTAATGGTGGACCGTCCTATTCAGACAACCTTAAAGAGAGCCTGGGCAAAGAATTCCTTTTGGGGAAAGTGTAAGCTGCTGGCAAGTCTTCTTTCCAGTGCATTTTCTAAGGAAGAAATTGATTCTGAAGAAATAGAAAATCTTAAAAATAATAGTGAAATGGACTCTATGATGAACGAGCTTTCTGAATATATGCCTGTTATCAAAAAAGTCCTGATTGATGAGCGCGATAATTATCTGGCCGCAAATATCTGGGCCGCTCAGGGAAACAATGTTGTTGCAGTGCTTGGCGCCGGCCACCTGCCTGGAGTTATTGCACATCTGGAAAAAATGGCAGCAGGGCAGGAAACAACTGATGTAAGTGAAATTTCCCAGGTTCCTGCAAAGGGCTTTCTTGGAAAAATTGTTGCCTGGATAATCCCTCTTGCTATAGTAGGTTTAATTGTTGCGGGCTTTGTTTATGGTGGAAGTCAGCTTGGTCAGAAGATGATTAAAGAATGGATTTTCTATAATTCTGTTCCGGCTGCAGTATTTTCTCTGCTGGCCCTTGCTCATCCTCTTACTATTCTTGTTGCCTTTGTGGCTGCTCCTATAACTTCTCTTTGTCCTTTTATAGGAGTTGGTTTTGTAACTGGTATTGTACAGGCCATTTTCCAAAAGCCAAAGGTTTCTGATATGGAAACTCTGCAGGACGATGTTTCTTCCTTCAAAGGCTGGTATAAAAACAGAATTCTTCGCGTTTTCCTGGTTTTTATCCTTTCTTCTATCGGAAGTTCAATTGGAACCTTTGTCGCTGCGGGCGGCTTTATTTCAGACTTAGTTTAAGTTTTATCAGGCGGGAGTCGTGGCAGGGCCTTTATGTGTGCCAGGCTCTCTGTTCCCGTCTCCCGGCACATTACACTATAAGTCACCATGCCTACATCCCTCTTCCTTCAATCAAATCTGAGAAATCTCTTATTTTAAATAATGTATCTTTTTTGTACTTCCATTTGTTCCTTTTACAAGAAAACGTGAGGAAATATGAAGAAGATTTTATTATTTTTACTACCATTAATTTCTTTCTACGGCTTCGGTTTTGAACTGATTCCGACTCAGACGCTACTTCTTGCCTATCTTGAAAATGATTTAGAGCTGCAAAACCTGACCATTGCCGCACAAAAAGCCGATTTATCACTGGAATATGCTGAATGCACGAATGGCTTTGATGTAACCTTGTCTTCCGGAAGTGTAACCCTTATTCCTTCTGCAGACGGAACTACAATTACAGCAAATCCGTCAATAACAATGTCTCTGCCCCAGGCTTCAAATTTAAGTCTTAGTGCAGAAAGTGAGCTTTCGGCAGATTCTGGAGAAGGGACTTCAGAAGTTAGTGATACCAGCCTTGCTCTTGGGGTGGACATAATTTCTACCAATGCCCTTTCCAGAAAGGTCAGTCTTTTAAAAGCAGAAAGAAGCAAAACAGAAGCCTATCGGGAACTGGAAAATCAGGCTTTGGAAGCTGAAAATGCCTTCTACACAGATTTAAAAGATATACTTACTTCTATAAAAACACTTATAAAAGCTGAGCAGACCCTTTATTCTGACACAATTGATTTTGAAGAAATAAAGGCAGAAGGTTATTCAGCCACATCTTCCAGCTACAGGCTTGCGGAAATGCAGGTGCTTTCAGACAAGCATACAGTAGAAAGCTATCTGCGAGACCTGATACACGACTACATAGTCTTTTACAAAAAATGCGGTTATGACATCACTCTTAATCGGAATCAGGATTATCTGGAATTAATCCCAGAGGATTTTGAAAGTGTAGACCCCCTGGATGTCCTTTCTTTTGCAAAAGAGGATTATGTTGAAATTGAAAATGCAGTCTGGACTAATCAGATAAACACAATGGAACGCAAGTGTGATTCTTATTTTACCCTTTCTGCCAGCGGAGGTTATACCTTTGCAAATTCAACAACTGATTCAGACACAGTGGACGCCGGGCTTTCTGCAAGTCTTGGCGGTTTAGCTTTAGATGCGGGGCTTTCTCTTCCTGTTAGCGGGGATTCTTCTCCGGCTCTAACCATGGGAATCACGCTGACTCCTTTTTCCTTTAAGAAAAAAGCAATAGAAAAAAAACAGGCTTCACTTACGGAAGAAGAAGAGCTTTTGGATATCCAGGCTGCAGAGCAGGATTATGAAAATTACCTTGTAAGTGCTATTCAGGATTTAGAAGGCCTTTTGTGGGAAAAGGATAGTGCACAGGAAAATTATGAAATGTATTCAAAGCTTTCTGATGAGCTGGCAGACTGGTATAAGCAGGGAATTATTACAGAAAGTGAATATCTTTCTGCAAAGGCAAATGCCGCCATGTATCGGGTTGAGCTTTTAATCAATCAACTGGATATGATTATTTATAATGCTGATATCAAATGCAACTTTCTGGGAGAGGGTGAATATTTGAAGGGAGAAAATGTATGAAAAAGAAAATAAAAATTATTGTGATTGTTGTGGCTTCGCTTCTTTTAATTGCGGGGCTATTGGTTGCTTTAAGAGCAATTTTTGCTTCAGCTTCTACAGATAACACTCTTTATACTGCAAAAATAGAAAGCTATGAAAATGTTATTGAAGTTTCTGGAACTGTTGCGGCTGCCCAGGAGCAGACTCTGCAGGCCCTTAGTGCAGGAACAGTAACTGCTGTTTATGTTCAGGCAGGAGACAAGGTTCAAAAAGGTGATGTAATAATCCAGCTGGATGATTCAGAGCAGGTTTATAACCTTGAAAAGCAGGAATACAGTATGGCCACAAAGAAGGTTACTGGTTCTGAACGAGAGCTTAAGCTTATGGAAACAGAAAGACTGGCCCTTATTCAAAAGGTAAATGACCGTAAGGTTGTTGCAACCTTTGATGGAATTATTGCAGATTTGGATGTTGCAGTTGGAGATTCTCTTGAAGCAAAGGATGAAATTGGAACACTTGTAAATCTTGATTATCTAACCGCTGAAGTTGAAGTTGCTGAAACTGATGTTTCTAAGCTGAAGATTGGACAGCAGGTAGAATTTACCTTCCCTGCTTATTCAGAAAAAACGTTTTATGGTTACATTACCGGCTGGCCTGCAATAGGAGAAATTACTTCACGGGGTGCGACTGTTGTAAATGCAGAGATTCGGATTGATGATTATCCGGAGCAGATTCTGCCTAACTTTTCTTTTACCGGAAAGATTCAGATTAGTCCTACAGAAGAATATGTTCTTGTTGAGCGTTATGCGGTTGCCTACGAAAACAAGCAGGCTTATGTTGTGCTGGCTAAAAGCGGGGAAAAGAAAACGGTAAAAGTAATTCCTTACGGTTCGGATTATCTTAAGGTGGAAGAGGGGCTGGAAGGCGGAGAAGTCCTAAAGCAGCTGACAGCTCCAAAGAAGTCTGGTTCTGAGAGGGGTAGAGGAGAAGGTGGCCCTGGTGGAATGCCGGGCGGCGGAATGCCAGGTGGTGGTCCGGGAGGTCCAATGTAATGAAGGTAGTAAATGTTGAAAATGTGGTAAAGACTTATTCCATGGGCGACAGTCAGGTGCATGCTTTACGGGGCATTTCCTTTGATATTGAAAGTGGAGAATTTGTTTCTATAATGGGCCCTTCCGGTTCAGGAAAATCTACCTGTATGAATATGATTGGCTGTCTGGACCGTCCGACTTCGGGTAAGGTAGAAATAAATGGCAGAGAAATATCTGATATGAATGAAAAGGAGCTTGCAGCTCTGCGTAACCGTACAATCGGCTTTGTTTTTCAGCAGTATCATCTTATTTCTTCTATGAATGTAATAGAAAACGTAATGCTGCCCTTAAAGTATCAGAAGGTTGATAGAGCAGTAAGAATTGAAAAAGCTAAGGCCACCTTAGAGTCGGTGGGGCTTTCGGAAAGAATGGGGCACAGACCTCATGAGCTTTCTGGTGGACAGAAGCAGAGAGTTGCAATTGCCCGAGCTATGGTGACTGAACCTAAAATCCTTCTGGCGGATGAGCCTACAGGTGCCCTGGATTCTGAAACGGGCCAGCAGGTAATGGAAATGTTCCGGGAAATAAACCGGGAGCGGGGAACAACAGTGATTATTGTCACTCATGATCCTAGAATCGGTGCATCTACAAGACGCTGTATCAGGATTTTTGACGGGAAAATACAAGATGCTTGAAGATTTTATTAATGCCTTTAACAATTTTAAGAGTAATAAGACCAGGACCTTTCTTTCTTTGCTGGGGGTAATTATTGGTGTGGCCTCGGTAATTGTAATTTCAAGTATGGGTCAAAGCTCTACTAAGCAGGTAGAGGACACCTTTGGAACTGCAGGTCTTGATGTTGTAAGTATAAACTCCGGTTTTATGCGCCGTCGCCGCGATTCTGTTACCCTTGTTTTTGATGAAGCTTTTAGAGAAGAGCTTTTTGATGATATTTCTGATATTAAAAAGGTCTGGTATAAAAATTCCCTTTCGGCAACTCTTACTTATGGGGAAACCTCTTCTTCCATTTCCTGTGCGGCTGTAGAAACAGGTTATCTGGAAATGTATAACATGGAACTGGAAAGCGGAAGCTTTTTTACAATAACTGATAATCAGGAGGGCTTACAGAAAATCATCCTGGATCATGATACAGCAGAAAGCTTTTTCCCTTCCGGAGATGCTGTTGGTAAAAAGCTTGTTCTTGTTGCCAGTTCAGTTTCCTTTAATTTTGAAATTGTGGGAGTCTTAAAGGATCAGACAACAGGTATGGAAAATTCTTCTGCCTATATTCCGAGGGGCTTTTATTCAAAGAAAATAAAGCCAAATCCTGCGGCTGATTCAGTAATGGTACAGGCTATTTCGGCAGACAAGGCCAGCGATCTGGTAACAACTATCACAGAATATTGCACAGAAAAGACTGGAACTGAATATTCTGTAAATGTTACCAGTATGCAGTCCATGCTGGACCAGATGAGTGAAATTACCGGAACCATGAGCATGATGCTTAGTGCAATTGCGGCCATTTCCCTGCTGGTAGGTGGAATTGGTATTATGAACATTATGATAGTAACAGTTACCGAAAGAAAGCAGGAAATAGGAATCAGAAAGGCCCTGGGAGCCAGCCCTAACGATATCCGCCAGCAGTTCTTAATTGAATCTGCCAGCATTACCCTTCTGGGCGGTATTATGGGAATCTTCCTGGGAATTGCCATAAGCCTTGCTGTGGAATATGTTCAGTCACAGAGCTTTGTTATAAGTTTTAATGCCTGCATTATTTCCTTTGTTTTTTCTGTGCTCGTAGGAATCTTTTTTGGACTGAATCCTGCAAGTAGGGCTGCAAAGCTTGATCCTGTAATTGCCTTGAGCGGAGAGTAGGGCAGCTGCCGTGCCTTTTCATTGTCCGGCTTGACCGGGCAATCTAAATCTTTACTTCTCCCTGACGTAGAATCTTTACAGCACTGCCTTCCAGCATTACCAGTGTAGAAGGCAGTGCATCTTTTTTGTCGCCGTCGTCTACGATAAGGGAAGTTTCTTCTTCAAACTCTGAGCAGATTTCTGAGACTGTGTCTAAAACAGGCTGTCCGCTGCGGTTTACGCTGGTGCTGTAAATAGGAGAGCCGCAAAGCTCTATCACACGGCGAAGCCAGGCGTCTCCAGGGCAGCGGTAGGCAGTAGTAGAAAAAGTGCCGTCAGCAGAAGCTTCCTTGTTATGCACAATGATTGTAAGAGCTCCCGGCCATTTTTCCAGCAGCTTCTGAGGAAGCTTGTCGTCGGTGTGAAGGAAAATATCTTCCGGCTTTGCAATCAGCTGGATAAGAGGCTTTGTTTCTGAGCGGCCCTTTATGGCACGAATTTTTACATCTGTCGGACAATCTGACTTCTGACTTGCCCCCGTATTTGTAGAAACAATTCCGCTGAAACCGTAAACTGTATCTGTTGGGAGGATTACAATTTTCCCTTCCTTCAAAACTTCCGCAACCCTTACCGCAGATTCTTGATCACTTTTCTTTATAATCATATTCCACCTTCTAGGCCCTTTTAGCATCACTTTCATAAGGATTTTTTCTAGGCTCATCATCTTTGCTCAGCTTTTTCCAGCTTTTCCCGTCAAAAGAAAAGATAGTTTCCTCGCAGTTTCCCTTTAAGCCGCTTCCCCAAAAGTTATCAACTCCGTGGCCTTCCAGATAACACATAAGGGCAGCCAGAAGAGCTCCGTGGGCAACCAGCATTACTCTTTCAGTTTTTCCGTCTTTGCCATCCTTTTCTTCCAGAACCTTTTGAACAAAGTCGCGGGTACGGTCACAGGCCTGCTGAAAAGTTTCTCCTCCCTCCGGAGGCTGATATTTTGCCGGCTCTGTAAAGAAATATTTTCGGGGATGATCTGTGTCAATCCACTGAACATAAGGCATTCCTTCAAGTTTGCCAAAGCTAAGTTCCTTTAATCTTTCGTCTCGGATAATGGGAATGTTTCTGTGTCCCCGGATAAGAGCCGCTGTTTCGTAAGCGCGAATAAGTGGAGAAGAATAAATCTTGTCAAAATTGATTGAATCCAGTCTGCGGCCAAGGGCGCCGGCCAGCTCGCGCCCATTTGAATTAAGCTCAATATCCTGAGCTCCCTGAAAGCGTCTTTCTGCATTCCAGTCTGTAGTTCCATGTCTAATTAAGTAAAGTTCCATATTTATGTCCTAGTAGCGAAGCCTTCTTACGTGAGAAATACGGGTTACAAGAAAAGTTTCAATTTCATTTGTTGGTTGTATCTGGAAGCGCAAAACTGCTTCTCCCGGCTGCTTAGAAATACTCAAAGGTATGCCCAGCAGCTGAAAACCACCCGGGCTTCCGTCTGCATTTGGCAGCTGCAATTCTGTAAGGTCTCCTTCTTTTGCAGCGGTTTCCAGCAGGTGAACCTTGCCCAGAAAGTCAATTCCGTCTGCTTCCAGAATCTCGGTTCTGACTGCGGCTGCTGTAAGTTGGCTTTCTGAAACAATCATTCTGCTTTTGATGCGGTGGATAAGACTTTCCTTCTGGATTTTTTCCATATCCTTGGTCTTAAGACTTTCAATAAGGTCTGTCATAAATTTTTCACCCTTTATGATGTCGGGTTTTGCATTTTTACAAGCAGAATCTGAATAGTGGGAAGCTTCTTCTGTCTTTGAAAGCTTCATTGGACGGCCTTTCTGAATCAGAGGGAAGGTAAAACTGCTTTCTTCACGTTCAGGCCCCTTTACCTGACCTAAAAATTCAAGGCCACTTGTCGCAATAAAATGATTTATATCAGTAAGCTGAGAATCCAAGGGCAGATTAAGCAGATAGATTCCCGGCGCAAGTTTTTCCGAAATAAGTCCCTGTATAAGAGGATTATTTTCTACCAGAGATACATTTGATTGGTCAACCTTAAGCACATAGCCCTTATAAAGCTTGGCAGAAGAATAAGAATTGTACCATTCGCTTATATTTATTTTCAGGTTCTGAGGGATTTCATAGGGAAGATAATTTTCCAAAAGCTCAAATAAATCCTGAGGTTTCTTTCCTTCATCAAAAGCACTTGAAGCTGACTGTCTGGTGATTTCGTATTCAGATGCAATTCCGCTTTTTTTAATGCTCATAAAGGAGGTAAGGATAAGCAGCTGATTTAGGGGCAGCCCCGGCATAATTGTTACCGAAAAAATAGAATCAATATTTAAAACCTTTGGTTGACTCTGGCCTAAAGCAGATTTTTGACAGTCTCCGGGAAGAGCACTAGCGTAAATCTCCCGATCATCATCATCTTTTCCAAGCTTTTGGAGCAGACCCATTTCTATTGCCGATTCAATCATGCGGTCAAGCATGCCGGCATTTTGAAGGGCAGTCTCATTGTCTGCTTTTTCCTTTTCGCGGGCAGCTTCTAAAATCATGCTGAAACGGCTCTTTTTTACAGAAGCCTTCCCGTCTGCCGTGCCCGTCCCCAACAAAAAGGCCAGCCTGAGTATCTCCTCCCGGCTAAAACCAGCTTGCGGAATAGAAGCAAGGCAATCCAGCAAGAGCTGTGCCTCCTTACGAAGTCCTTCTCTGCTAAAGCGTGAAACCGAAGCGGCGCAGACAAGTGCGTATTGTTTTTCTGCGTCCAAGGCGGCAAATGCCCTTAGGTTTACCATGTCCAGCTGAAAGTTCTTGTCTCCTTCCTTCAAAATTGACAGATTTATCAGTGCGTCTGTCATCAGCTGAATAAGTTTGTCTCTTCCATTGAATACGGCCGAAAGCTTTGTCAGGTCGTTCTTTTTAATTGCTCCATTAGCCTTGCAGCCAATACCATTTTGCCTCAGGTAAGAAAAAAATGCTGCAAAAAAATCAGGGCTGATTGTAAATACATCGTCAATATTGCCCAGTGCTATTTCGTGCTTTGGAAAAAGCAGACTTGAAGAAAGATAAGGGCGAAGGGCGTCAAGCAACAGAGGATTAAGGCAAATTGTTTCTTTGTTTTTATAAATCAGAAGTCGTTCCGAAAGATTTATGAGCTGGGAATAAAGCTCTGTCATTGAAAAAGTTCCGGAAAAGAATTCTATAAGGATTTCCTGATTTGCATTTGGAATAAAGGAAATGGCGGCTAGAATCTGTAAATCTGTAAGGTCCAGCAGGGAAATAATATTTTCAGTTACTTCTGAATTTTTAAGGAAGCTGGCAAGCTGTTCGGTAAGGCGCTGCTTGTTGTATGGAGTTTTAATTTCCCCCAGATACAGCCGCATGGTGCTGAAAAACTGCTTGTCGGGCATAGCAGAAATTGCTTCCTGCCAGCTTGAAATGTTTCCTTCCATATTTATCTCCCTTTATTCATCAGAAGCAATACTTTCTGCTCCGTCGTATCTAACAATTTTGTATTCGTAGCCCTGTTCGGCCAGGAATTTCTGGCGGTTTGAGCCAAACTCTTCTTCTACTGTGTTTCTGGTAATCAGAGTAAAGAAGCGGGATTTTCTTTCTTTTGGTCGTAAAATGCGTCCAAGTCTCTGAGCTTCTTCCTGGCGGCTGCCAAAGGTTCCGCTTACCTGAATGGCAAGGGAGGCATCCGGCAAATCGATCGCAAAGTTTGCCACCTTGGAAACGACAAGCACTCTGATTTTTCCGCTTCTAAAATCATCATAAATCTTATCACGTTCGGAGTTAGGAGTTTTTCCCGTGATAATAGGACAGCCCATTATCTGAACAATTTCATCAAGCTGCTGCAGATACTGACCAATAATCAGAATTTTATCCTGAGGATAGGCTTCGGTAATCTGCTTTACAATCGGGATTTTATCCGGATTCATACTGGCTATCTTGTGTTTTTCTCTTGAACTTGCAACTGCATAATCAATTTCCTGGCTATCGGGTAAATCAACTCTAACTTCTATACATTCAGCACTGGCAATCCAGTGGTCCCGCTCCAGCTCTTTCCATGGAACATCATAGCGCTTAGGTCCAACCAGACTAAAAACATAGCCTTCGCAGCCGTCTTCGCGCACCAGAGTAGCGGTCAGTCCAACACGGCGTACGGCCTGAAGTTCTGCAACAACACGGAAAACTGGAGCCGGCAGCATGTGAACTTCATCATAAATAATGAGTCCCCAGGGTCTTTCATGGAAAATTGCAAAATGAGGATAGGGGCCTTCTTTGTCAGGCCGCCAGGTAAGCACCTGATAAGTTGCAACTGTAACTTGTTTTATAGTTTTAGATTCACCTGAATATTCTGCAATCTGGTCGGGAGTAAGATTTGTCTTATCCAGCAGCTCGTCAATCCACTGGTGAACTGCCGAAATATTTGTAGTAATAATCAGAGTTGAAGTTTTCAGCATATCCATAATGGTCATGCCAACTATAGTTTTTCCGGCTCCACAAGGTAAAACTATAGTTCCAAAGCCTGTTCCAGGCCCCTTGTCTCCAATTAAAGCCCGGGCAGAAGCCTTCTGATATTCACGGATTTGAAGGGGTTGGCCTGAAGCTGTTTTTTCACGCAGGCTTATATCAAGGGGTTCTCCATCCTGTAAAAGCACTTCGTCCTTTACAGGCCAGCCGGCTTGAAGCAGCAGCTGTTTTATAGTTCCACGGTCTGTAAGGTGGAGCTTAAAGGCGTAACCGGGGATGTCTCCCTGAGAGTCCTGAATATCATTTGCTATTGTAAGCAGTTTCTTTACACTATTATTTGCCGCAATTTCCTTAAAAACCGGGCGGGAACTTGCTGTCAAAAAGAGGAAGTGCTCAAGCACCTTTTCTTCTGTTTGTCCTGCTTTTCCGCTTGGTACCAGTTCATCCGGTCCCGGAATAAGTTTGAGCATTCCAAAGCGGCTGGAGATTTCCTTTATCCACATTACAATGGACTGGGGAACATCATAGCGGGCAAATTTTTGCAAAACGGCAATCGCGTCCTCTGCAGTAAAGCCTGCACTTGCGGCGTTCCAAAGGGAAAGGGGAGAAAGCTTGTATGTATGTAAATGTTCAGGCGACTTTTCCAGTTCTGCAAAAGGAATCAGTGCGTTACGGCATTCTTCTGCCAGAGGGGCATGGACATCCAAAAGCAGGGAACGGTCTCCCTGAACAATCAATGGGTTTTCATAATTCATCGCAACAAATCATTATAGTGAATTTTTGAAAGTATGTATTTAGGAATAGGAAAAAAAATAAAAAAACTTTATTGGAAAAGCCCTGGAGCAATTTTCGATTTCCCTTGCAAATAAGTAAAATCCACCTTATCATTTTTAAAACATATAACGGAGGTAACTCGTGAAATTTTATAAGTGCAAAACTTGCGGAAAAGTAATCCTGATGATGGAAGAAACTCCTGTTTCTACTGTATGCTGCGGTTCAGATATGGTAGAGCTCAAAGCTGGCGAAACAGATGGAGCTGTTGAAAAACATGTTCCAGTATATGAAGTAAAAGACGGAAAGGTTAGCGTCTGCGTAGGTTCTGTCGCACATCCTATGCTTGAAGAACATCATATCGGATTTATCGCCCTTGAAACAAAAAAAGGCTGCCAGATTAAATATCTTAAGGCAGGTGACGAACCAAAGGCAGAATTTGCATTGTTGGATGGAGATTCTGTTGTGGCTGTATACGAATATTGCAATCTTCACGGACTGTGGAAGGCATAATTTGGCTGAACAGCTTGATACTCTTTTGAATGGACGGTACATCTTTCAGGACACAAAGCGATTTATGTTCGGAATAGATGCCGTCCTTCTTTCTGATTTCGCCGCTAATTCAATCAAAAAAAACGATAAAGTGATTGATTTGGGTACAGGCACTGGAATTATCCCCCTTCTTTTAGAAAGTCTCACAAATGCTTCTGATTTTACAGGTTTAGAAATACAAAAGGATTCTGCAGATATGGCTAAGCGTTCTGTAGAAAAAAATGGCCTGGAAGAAAAAATCCACATCATAGAGGGGGATATAAAAGAAGTTTCTTCTATATTTAAGAGGCATTCTTTTAGTCTTGTTACCTGCAATCCGCCATATATGAACGATTCTCATGGAAAAGAAAATGCTTCGGAAGCAATAAATATAGCCAGACACGAAATCTGCTGTAATTTAGAAGATGTTATTTCTTCCGCTGATTATCTGCTTGCTCCTCATGGACGTTTTTTTATGATTCATCGTCCCTATCGTCTGCCAGAAATCTTTTCTCTTTTATTAAAATATCAGCTGGAACCAAAGCTAATCCGTCTGGTTTATCCTTGTAAAGGAAAAGAGCCGAATCTTGTAATGCTTGAAGCCCGAAAAAGTGCCCAGCCCCGTCTGAAATATGCTGATCCTCTTATAGTCTATGGAGAAGACGGCCTCTACACAGAAGAGGTAAAGGCTATTTATCAGCGACAAAAAAAATAATGATTTTATTAGAGACTTTTTAGCAGCATTTCCTGCAGCTTTAAGGTTTTATTTAAAAAGTTTTCATCTGTTGGCAGGGCAAAAAGACTTCCTGCTCCGCTTTCCGGATTCTGTCTTACAGTTTCTTTTCTTCGTGCAATGTATTCATCTCTCTGCTGAAAAATCAGTGAGCAGAGGGCAGAAGCAAGATCCTTTAATTCCCGGTCAGATTTCTTTTCAATTTTTTCTGCGGCCATAAAAGCCTGCAAAAGCTGTTTTACTTCATCAGTAAAGCTTTCTTCTTCTTTTTCTACTACTTTAAGTGCGGCATAATTAAAATATTGTTCAGTATGAATAAAAACGTACATTTCAAATAGGGGCTCGTTTCCGTAAAGCTCAAAAAAACGAGTCGTAAGCTTTTTAAAAACTGAGGTAAGGCTTGTTTTTGCGTTTTTAGCGGATTCCAGGCTCTTTTCCTGTAAGAAGTGAATAGAAGCAATTTCTTTTCCGCAATATTCTACAGCTGCAACATACATTTCATCACGGCTAGAAAAATGATTGTAGAGTGAGGCTTTTTTTATTTCCAGATTTTCTGAAATATCAGCCAGAGAGGTTGCTCCTGCGCTTTTTTCAAAGGCACTTGCAACAAAGGCCTGTATAATTTTTTCCTGGGAAATATTCTTTTTGCTCATATTAAATATATCGGAAACTAACGTGTATTAGTTTAAATTTTGTGCTTGCTTTACTGATAAAATCTGTGTATACTGACAAAAAAGAGAAAAATGTCATTTTAATTTGGAGATTTCAGATTATGATTTTTGATGAGAATTACACCATTCCAAAAATGTTCAAGGATACTGCAGAAAAATATCCTGAAATTGTTGGTCAGTACAAGCGTGTAGCTGGCGGAGAGTTTGAACCTATTTTGTATCGTGAAGTTTATCAGCGTGGCTTGGACTTTGGTGCAGCCCTTTTAAGTATTGGAATCAAGAGAGGAGATAAGATTGGTCTTATTTCTGATAACCGAGCAGAGTGGATGCAGGCAGACCTTGGTATTATGGCAATCGGAGCTATGGATGTTCCTAGAGGTTGTGATGCAACTCTTGCAGATTTGGAAAAGATTTTTACTATCACAGAATCAGAAGTCATAATTGCAGAAAACAATTCTCAGGTTAATAAGCTTGTGGGTCTTAAAGATAAAATTCCTTCTCTTAAGAAACTTATTACTTTTGAAAGCGATATTAAATCTGAAGTGCTTGACGCCGCAAAAGCCGCTGGAGTTACTGTTCTTAATTTTGATGACCTGATGAAGGAAGGCCAGAAATGGCGTATTGAACACAAGGGCGAAGTTGAAGCAGAGCTTGAAAAAGGAAAGGGAGATGACCTTGCGACAATCATCTTTACTTCTGGTACAACTGGAACTCCTAAGGGTGTAATGCTTACTCATCATAACTTCCTTGCTCAGCTGGATGAAATCCCTGAAAGAATCTTCCTTAATCCGGGTGATAAGGCCCTTTCGGTTCTTCCTGTATGGCATGTTTTTGAACGCGAAGTAGAATACGTAATTGTAATTCAGGCTGCAACAATTATTTACTCAAAGCCTGTTGGTTCAATTCTTCTTGCAGACTTTAAGAAGATGAATCCTCATCTTTTACCTGCTGTACCTCGTGTATTTGAAGCAGTTTATGACGGAATTCTTAAAAAGATGCGTAAGACAGGTGGTATTGTTCTGGCTCTCTTTAAGTTCTTCTCAAATGTTGCTTTACTGCAGAAAAGAATGTCCCGCCTTATGTTTAATCAGAATGCCTGCTATACTCGTTATTACACAGTCTTCTGGTGGATACTTTTCATTATTCCATGGTCTTTACTCTGGCCAATTTATGGACTTGGAAATCTTTTAGTATTCAGAAAGATTAAGGCCATGCTTGGAAATAACTTCCGTGCCGGTGTTGCTGGTGGTGGAGCCTTCCCTAAGGTAATCGATGAATTCTTCTGGTCAATTGGCGTTGAAGTTGTAGAAGGTTACGGACTTACAGAAACTGCACCTATTGTTGCAGTTCGTCCTATGGCTGCTCCAATTTTCAGAACAATTGGTTCTGCAATTCGTGGAGTTGAAGTTCGTATTGTTGACCCGGTTGACGGCTTTGTTCTTGGCCGCGGAAAGCAGGGTGTTCTTCAGGTAAAGGGTCCAACTGTAATGAAGGGCTATTACAAGCGCGATGACCTTACTGCAAAAACAATTAATGAAGAAGGTTGGCTTGATACTGGTGACCTCGCAATGATGACAATTCATAACGAGCTTTGTATTAAGGGCCGTATTAAGGATACTATCGTACTTCGTGGTGGAGAAAACCTTGAACCACTTCCAATTGAAACAAAGCTTGCCGAATCCCGCTATATTAAGCAGGCTGTAATTGTTGGACAGGATATGAGATTCCTTGCAGCTCTTATTCTTGTTGATGAAGAAGAAATCAAGACTTATGCTGCAGAAAACGGTATTCAGTATGATACTTACGAAAATCTTCTTTTGTCAGAAAATATTCAGAAGCTTTATGAAGGTGAAATTGCAAACCTTATCAGTGCTAAGAACGGCTTTAAGATGTTTGAGCGTGTTGCAAGATTTACCCTGATTACAAAGCCATTTGAAGTTGGTGTAGAACTTTCTGCTAAGCAGGAAATTATGCGCTTCCGCATCAACGACTTGTATAAAGAGCAGATTGCTAAGATGTTTGCAGAGTAATTAATTATTCTCTTCAATAAATCTAAGAAAATCGGCAGCTGGAAGAGGTTTGGAAAAATAGTAGCCTTGAATATAGGTAACACCTATTTTTTCCAGATAATCCAGCTGCTCTTTTGTTTCTACACCCTCTACAACAATTTTTCTTCCCAGACTTAAAATCATTGTAATCATATTATCCAGAATAATTTTTGCATTAGCCTGAACTGGGTTATTCTTATCAAAGCAAGGCCATAAAAGACTCTTATCAATCTTAATTAATTCATAATCGACCTTTGCCATTTGAGAAAGATTTGAGTAGCCGGTTCCAAAATCGTCCATAGAAAAAGAACAGCCTATTTTTTTCAACTCATCCATGTTTTTCTTAAGCATAAAGCTGGAGGTAATGGCAATAGATTCTGTAATTTCAAGATTTACAATGTTTGGATTCAATTCATACTTTCTAAGAAGCTGGGTCATCTGTTCTGGCAGTGCCGCATCTACAGACTGAAGTCCAGAAAGATTTACTTCCATGTGGCTAATTCCTTTGCTGACTAAATCACTGGAAGCAACAAAATCAAAAACCTGATTAAAAATACGGTCAGAAAGCCTCATAATAAGGCCATGCTTTTCTGCCAGTGGAATAAATTCTTCAGGGCTGATATATCCGTAAGTTTTATTGTCCTTTAGACGGACAAGAGCTTCAAAGTTTGTGAATTTTTTTGTTTTAAGCTCATAAATCGGCTGATAATACATTTCTATTCCGTCATTATCTATAGCCTCACGAACAAGCTTTATAATTTTATTATGACGCTTACGGTTCTTTACCAGATCCGGGTTTGCCTGTCTTACAAAGCCTGTATCCCTAGAGTAAAAATGCCAGTCATTTATCATGCTCATAAGTTCGTGAATAGAGATTTCTGTCTGAATATCATCAGGATAAACGATAAAATCACAATGAGAAGAAAGATAGAAGCTGTTGTCTCCAACAAACCAGGCCTGGTCCAGTCGCTCTTTTATCCGCTTTATAGTTAAATCAATATAAAAATTATTTTCAACATGCTTATTATTTGGAATAACCAGAGTGATGGAATTAGCTGCTACATGAAAAACAGGGTAGGTAAAGGATTTTAAAACAAACTCACTGATTTGGGAAATGAGGTTTCTTGCAATATTTTCTCCAAACTGCTCTTCAATAGACTCATAATCTTCTATATCGACATTTAAAATAAAGAACACTTTTTTGCTGTTTATGTAGTCCTGCAAAATCTGGCGCATGGCTCCAGCATTCATAGCTTCTGTATCCTGGTCTATAAAGTTACCGGGAGTTTCCAGCCCCATATACATCAGGAAGCACATTGCTGTAACTCCCAGGCTGGAAAAGGTTGTTTTCGACTGAATAACCTGAATAAGGACTATAACAATCCATACTGTAGTCGTCCAGTAAATATAGCGTCTTTTCCCTCTAAAGAAGGAGTCAGGATTTTTCTTTATGAAGATTGTAGTTTCTATTATTGTCATTACGGCATAAATAAAAGAAATAGTATTGATAATGATGTTGGTTACATCGTAGGCAAGATACCCTTGCTGCTGATTTTTTGCTATAAAATTAACAGAAAAAATAGAAATTACACCGATTCCATAAAGGGTGAATACTCTAAAGCCGTCTTTCATAAAAATATGCTGGCGTCTGCTCTGGAGTAAGGTTATATATAAATACTGGCACAAGGACAGATTTAGATAGGCATATAAACGCAGCTGGCTTACCAGTCGGATTCCCCAGTTTCTTGGTAGATGCAGTCTTGAAACATAAACAATAGCTGTGTCTGAAATTGCAAAAACAAGAGCAAAAACAAGAATTCCAATAAAGGTTCTAGTAGAAAGAATAGGCAGGTGTCTACGGTGGAAAAACATTATTTCAAGAATAACTAAGAAGAAAATTGCCGCCAGCTGTAATTGAATTGGTGTTGTAAAACTAAAAAATCCCTTTATCTCTCCGGTAATAGTTCCGAATGTATCCATATGACCGCTATAATATACTACAATTGTAACTTTGTCATTATTTAACTTGACCCTGCAATCTCTTTGACTTAAAATTTAAGACATGAATGTTCATATCTTAGAAATGCCCCTTGATTTTGGTGCCAGCAGACATGGTTCTGACATGGGCCCTTCAGCAATCCGTTTAGCGGGAATAAAAGAAAAGCTTGAATCGCTTGGACACGCAACCTATGTCCATACAGATATCATTAAATTTACAGCCCAGGAATACGAAAAGCCCGGCAATCCTAAGGCAAAATATCTTAAACCAATTGTTAAGGCTTGTAACCGTCTTGCATCAGAGGTTGAAATTATTACTTCTGAGGGTGATTTCCCCCTTGTACTTGGTGGAGACCATTCTATTGTCCTGGGCTCTCTTGCAGGGCTTGCGGCTACGGCAAAAAAAGATGGCAGGGAAGTTGGGGTCCTTTATGTAGATGCCCACGGCGATTTTAATACCCCGGAAACTTCTCCAACCGGAAATATTCACGGTCAGTGTCTTGCTGCTTCTGCAGGCCTTGGCCTTCCTGAATTAACAAACCTTTATTTTGAAGGCCGTAAGGTGGACCCAAAAAACATCTGTTTTGTAGGCTCTCGTGATTTAGACCCCGGCGAAAAGCTCCTTATGAAGGAAGCCGGAGTAACAGTTTTTACAATGAGTGATATTGACCGCCAGGGCTTTGCCGCTGTAGTAGAAAAGGTTCTGGACTTTTTTAAAAAGGTTGATATTGTTCATGTCAGCTTTGATATGGATGTCCTTGACCCAATGTTTGCACCTGGAACAGGAATTCCTCTTCCTGGAGGACTTACTAACCGGGAAGCTTTACTTTTAATGGAAGAAATGGCTTCAACCGGCAAGGTTAAATCAGCTGAAATTGTGGAAGTGAATCCAATCCTTGATGTCCGCAATCAGACAGCAATACTTGCGGTTAGTCTTGCGGCTCGTCTTTTGGGCGAAAAGCTTTATTAAGGAAGAATATATGAAAAAGCTGACTGTTATTTTTATGATTTTACTGCCACTTTTTTTTACGGGATGTTTTTCAGAGAAGAAAAGCCCCTTCTATAATAGTGAATGGATTATGAAAAATTATGATGCAGATTCTCAGCTTTATTATCATCACCTGATTTTATCTCCAGATCATTCTGTAATGCTAAGGGCTTCTTACGCAGATTCTTCAAATATTATGGTCTGGACTGGAAAATACAAAATCAATTCCAAAAAACTCAGCTTTAAGTTTTCTAATTGTCTTCGCTATGAAAATGGCGAGATTGTGGGGGAGTATAAAGCTGGCCAGCTGGTTAACTATTATGCCGGCGACTTTTTATATTCTCTTGCAGAGCTGGGGAATGAAGAGGAAGAAGAGGAAAAAGAATATCACCTGCAGTTAATCCGCCCAAAGAACTATTTCTATGGCGAAAATAAAGACATTTTCGGCAATCCTCTGGATGAGTTCATAAAGGTAAAATGATTTAAAAATTACTTGCCGTATTCCCATTTTTTTTATTATCTTTAAGAGTAAATTCAATAAAAAGTTACGAGCTGCATAGCAAATCTTCTTGCTGCGCCACTGCTCGCAAAAATGGAGCTATACATGGCAAAATACGAATTCCAAACAGAAGTTAATCAGCTTCTCAAACTTATTATTCATTCACTTTATTCTAATAAAGACATTTTCCTTCGTGAAATCGTTTCTAACGCTTCAGATGCTCTGGACAAGCTCAAGTACCTGACAGTTTCTGATGATTCCTTCAAAAACATCAAATTTGAACCAAGAATCGATATCACTTTTGACGAGAAGGAAAGTATTCTTACAGTTCAGGATTCCGGAATTGGTATGACAGACGAGGATTTAACAAATAACCTCGGTACAATTGCCCGTTCAGGAACAAAGGCCTTTATGGAGCAGCTTACTGCTGAAGCTTCCAAGGATTCAGCCCTTATCGGTCAGTTTGGTGTAGGCTTCTATTCAGCATTTATGGCTGCTAACAAGATTGATGTTTACACACGTAAAGCAGCCGGCGACGGAAAAATCTGGCACTGGTCTTCTGACGGAACCAACTCTTATGAAATTGAAGAGGTTTCTGTAGATTCTGCTGCAGCAAAAAAATACGGCTTTGACAATGCAGAATTAAGCGGATCTGCTATCGAAATGCATTTGAACAACGACAGCAAGGAATTCGCTAGCCGTTGGAAGATTGAAGAGCTTATTAAGAAATACTCTGACCATATTGCCTTCCCAATCTATCTGCATTATGAGCAGAAAAAGTATGATGATAAGGGAAAGGAAACCGGTAGTGAAAGCAAGATTGACCAGGTAAACAGTGCTTCGGCTCTCTGGAAGCGGGCTAAGAGTGATTTGAAGGAAGAGGATTATAATGAATTCTACAAGACCTTCGGTCACGACGGACAGGATCCGCTTCATTATGTGCACACTCACGCAGAAGGCACTCAGGAATATACAACACTCTTTTATGTTCCTCAGACAGCTCCTTTTGATATGTATCAGGCAGACTACAAGAGCGGACTTAAGCTTTATGTAAAACGTGTATTTATTACAGATGATGACCGCGAGCTTTTGCCAAGTTATCTGCGCTTTGTACGTGGTATTATCGATTCAGAAGATTTGCCATTGAACGTAAGCCGTGAAATCCTTCAGCAGAACAGAATTCTGGATAATATTAAATCAGCTTCTGTTAAGAAATTGCTCAGCGAATTTAAGAAGATGGGTGAAGCTGCAGACAAGGCAAAGAAGATTGAAGAAGATAAGCGTTCTGATGATGACAAGAAGGCAATTGAAAAGTGGGAGAAGTTTGTAAAGAACTTTAACCGCCCAATGAAGGAAGGTCTTTATTCTGATTTTGCTAATCGCGATGAAATTGCAGAAATTGTACGCTTTAAGTCTACAGATGCAAGCGGAAATGGCGAAGGAAATTACACAAGCTTTGCCGACTATGTTCAGAGAATGAAGCCGGATCAGAAATCTATCTACTATATAAGTGGTTCTGATGAAAAGAATCTTCGTGCAAATCCTCTTGTAAAGGCTTATACAGACAAGGGCTTTGAAGTTCTTATTATGGATGATGATATTGATGACATCGTAATCCCAGGCTTCGGCAAATACAAGAATGAGTTTGATTTGAAGGCTGTAAACCGCTCTGGTTCTGATGAAGACCTTGGTGGCGATAAGGAAGAGGCTAAGAAGAAGGAAGAAGCCTTCAAGCCGGTTGTAGAAAAGATTAAGAAGGCTCTTGGTGATAAGGTTAAGGAAGTTAAGCTTTCAAAGACCTTGAGCGGAGAAAATCCTTCTTGTATCGTAGTTGATGAAAATGACCCAAGCTATCAGATGATTCAGATGATGCGTGCAATGGGACAATCTGGTCCAGATTTGAAACCAATCCTGGAAGTAAACGGCGACCACCCAATCCTAGCCCGCATTAAGGACAGCGACGACGAAGCCCTGATTGCCGATGTTTCCGAAGTCCTCTTTACCCAGGCATTGATGATAGCCGGCATGGAAATCAAAGAACCTGCAGAATTCGTAAAGCATTTGAATAATCTGCTTTCGAAGTAAAAATAGGTAAAATTACATAAAAAGAGCAGTTTTTGTATGTAAAATTTATACGAAAACTGCTCTTTTTTTTATAAAACAGCATGAAATAACAAAAGTCGCTCTATTATATATATAAGACTGTGTAAGAAGAAATTCTTCCTGCACAGTCTTTTTTATTTAACTAAAATTCAGGAGGCTGATATGGGGCAGTTTTCAAAACCATGGAATGAGCTCACTTTTGCAGACAATTTTATTTTTTGTAAAGTAATGCTGGATGAGGAACTTTGTAAAAAGTTTATTGAGATTTTGCTTGGTATAAAAGTAGCAAAAATTGAATATCTTAATACAGAAAATCAAATTGAAAATTATTATGATTCCCACGGAGTCCGTCTTGATGTGTATGTAAAAGATAGTGACAGGATTTTTGATATAGAGATTCAGACTGGTGATTACGATGATTTGCTGCTTCGTGCCAGGTATTATCAGGGGGCTTCTGATGTGGCAACTACAAAACGAAGAAC
>JAIKYB010000229.1 GCA_024683675.1 Treponema sp. | reverse complement strand
TTATTTACTTCATCAACAAGGTGTTTAAGGCCGCCTTTAATTTTTTCTTCATTTACAACCCAGTCTCCAAGGCTGCAGTTGTCAGAATTTCTCTTTCCAAACCAGCCGTCATCCATTACCAGCATTTCAATTCCATCTTTTGCGGCTTCTCTTGCAATGTCCAAAAGCTTGTCGGTGTCAAAATTAAAATAGGTGGCTTCCCAGTTGTTGATAAGAACTGGGCGAGAGGATTTTTTATATGGAGAACGAATAAGATGGTCGCGGTAAAGGTCATGGAAGGTTCGGCTCATTCCGTTCAGACCGCAATCTGAATAAACAAGAGCTGCCTGTGGAGAATCAAAGCTTTCCTGAGGATTTAATTTCCAGCAGAAGTTTTCCGGATTTATTCCCATAACAAGTCTGAGTGAATCAAACTGGCTTTTTTGAATGTCAGCAATAAAGTTTCCTGAATAGATAAAATTCAGGCCCCATACACGGCCGTTGTTAAAATCTGCATTGTGGTCAAGAACTGCAAGGAAAGGGTGTTCCTGGTGGCTGCTTTCGCCTCGCATAGAAAGAACTCCCTGTTTTCCCATGTGAATAGCTCTGCGGTCCTGATGTCGTTCACGAGCCCAGGAGCCATGAAGGGTAATCATATCAAAATTGTCGTCATCCATATCGAAGGCTGCAGAAAGACATTTTTTAATATATACAGGCTCTTTACTGCAGTTTTTTACTCTGGTTGAACGGACAATTGCATCAATCTTTTCAAATACTGTGTAGATAAGAGTTACTTCAAGACCAAGTATTTCGTCGGCAGCAGTAATTTCCAGTCTTGAACAGTCATTCTTGTCGCCAAAAACTGCAGGAAGGCCTTTAATTGTGGCTGCTCCCTCATAGATTTTATGAGCTTTATATTTTAATTCAACTCCGTTGTGACCTTTACTGTCAGATATAGCGAGTGCTGACTGTCTGAAATCTCCAAGGCCATCAGTTGGAAGTTCCTGTGGAAAGAAATCCAAAAAAGAATGCTTTTCGCGGAAAATAGGGGAATCGGAAAAGCCGTATTCCTTAGAACGGGTAAGATAACTTACATCATCTTTGCCGAGCTTGCTTCCGTAGTAGGCGTGTCCAATATAGCCTCCATTGCAAATTGAAATGCAATAAGTAGAAGAAGGTGTGTCCAGACGGAACGAATTATGTTCCTTATCGTATAAAATCATAAAATCCTCACGGGTTATAAAAATTTTAAGTAATTTTAACTTAAAAAAAGTGAAAGCGCAATAATTTTTTTACTCTTTATATTCATTTTTATTGAAAAAAAAAGTTGGGCATTATAGAATTGAACTTATGACAAAAGGTTCACATTCATTAATCTTTAAGATTGCACTAATCTTGGGGACTTTTTTTATTGTACTTCTTTTACTCTTAGGTTTGGCAACCGCATTTGTACAGCATTCCAACTATAAAAAATTATGTATTGATAGAATTAACTATGTTGGAGACTATTTAGCAAATCTTATTCAGCTTCAGGATAAAGAATTTATAGCTTATCAGGATTACTATCTTAAGCATTATTCAGAAATTGAGATTCCCTATGCATTTACAGAATATAATAGTGCAAAAAAAGAATACGAAGCTCTTCTTATAAAAGATTTAGAAGCCCAGAATATTTCTTTTGATTCTTTTAACTGGTCTTTAGACTTACTTTCGGAAGAAACTCAAAAGGCCTGGTTTATTTATACACATGAATATTGGCTTTTAACCTTTGAAAAAGCCAGAGAAGCCTTTGATCTTCCATATACTTATTATCTGGTGCCTCGTGATGATGCCTATAATATGGTTTATGTAATTGATGGTGAAAGAAGTGAAAAGCTTGTAGATGGAAAAAAGTGCCTCTATTTAGGTGATGAATACTTTAATGATCCTAAAGTTTATGATGTTGAATGGCGAGCATGGTTTACAGGCAAAAAGCAGAGTGATATTCAGATTTGGGAAAATGAATGGGGGCACACTTATGCCTTTTATACTCCTTTAGTTCTTCAGGGAAAAAAACTGGGACTTATAGGTACAGAAGTTTCGGCTTCCTTTGTTAATAATAACATGGTAAGTAATGTCTTTAATCAGCTTCTGGTATTTTCTATTATTCTTATAGTCGGTCTGGTAATTATTCTTTTTATAATCAATAAATTATATGTTTCAAAGATTGTAAAGCTTGAAGCCAATGTAAGAAAATATTCAATCACTAAGAATTATAAAATTGCAGAAAAAATTGAAGCGGAAGCAAAGGGGCATAACGAAATCTCTTCTCTTGCAAAACGTATTTCTGAAATGATTATAGAAATTGAAAACTACATGAGAAATGTTTTTTCTGTTCAGGGAAGTGAAAATGAAGAAGCTTCTGATTATGGAAGGGTTAGGGAAAATGATTTTCTCCGTCGCGATGCTCTGACAGGAATTCGTGCAGGAGCTTCCTTTGAAAAAGAGCTTAATCGTCTTGAAACTGAAAGAAAAAATGGGCAGATTGAATTCGGTTTTGCCTATGTAGATCTTAATGATCTTGGATTAATTAATTCTCATTATGGAATTGAGCAGGGAAATGCCGCTGTAAAAAAACTCTGTTCTATTGTCTGTAGTGTTTTTAGTCATTCACCTGTTTTTCGTGTAGGTGGTGATGATTTTGTTGCAATTCTTTATAATGAAGATTATAACAATGCTAAAGCCTTGGTTACTGAATTTAACGAAAAACTGATTCAGGTGGATGAAGCAATTGAACCTTGGGAAGATATTTCTGCTGCTGTTGGAATTGCTTTGTATGACCAGAATATGGATGGAAATGCCGAATCCTTGTTGAATCGTTCTGAGTTAAATATGCAGAATTGTAAAAAAATGATGAAAGCAAGGCGAAAGGTCTAGGAGATTATATGAAACCTTATATTCATAAAGTAAATTATTACGAAACTGATAAGATGGGAATTACTCATCATTCTAATTACGTGCGCTGGATGGAGGAAGCCCGCATTGATTTTTTAGACCAGCTTGGTTGGAGCTTTATAAAACTGGAGCAGGAAGGAATTGCTTCTCCTGTTATGGGAATTGAATGTGCTTACAAAAAGCCTACAACCTTTCCGGATATAGTTTCAATCGAAGTAACTATAGAAAAACTTTCTGCTGTAAAGCTTACCTTTGCTTACACCTTTAAGGTTGAAGATCAAATTGTTTTTACAGGCAAAAGCTCACACTGCTTCCTTGATGAAAAGGGGGCTCCTGTAATTTTGGAAAAACGATATCCAAAATTTTACGAAGATTTGAAGGAAATTTATGGGGCGTGAAATTGAATTAAAAATTCCTGTAACTTACGAGCAGTATAATTTTATACATGACGTAATTTTGGGAATGACTTTTGCAGATGATGTAAAGGTTTTGCATGGCGGCGTTAAGAGTATTGAAAAGAGGGATGAATATTATTCCCGCTATAAAACTCGGGAAGAAAGTCGAGCTGCCGGCGAGCCTCAGGTTATTAGAATCAGAACTGAAGTTTATGGGGCAGATTCTATAGATGGGGCTAACTCTTCAAAAGCTTTTTTTTGTATAAAAAGAAAGACTCTTGAAAATGGAGTTGAATTGAATCGAGAGGATGAAACTCTTGTAGAAAATCCTGATGTCATCCGTGATATTCTTAATCTTTCTGGTTACCACAAATTTTTTGAAAAGAAGAAGAAGGCCTTGTCTGTAAATTGTTCTTCCAGCATACTTTCGGGAGTTACCTTTCATGTTGAACTGGAGGTTGTAAACGGTCTTAAGTATATTGAAGTAGAAGTAACTGAGGAAGGTGTTCTTGCCGATCAGGTTCGTCATGCCCTGGAACGTTTTGTCTGCTTCTTTGGACTTGATCCTTCTAAACGTGATTCCCGCAGCTGGATGGAGATTCTTTCTAGTAAACAAAAATGAGTCGTTGTGTAATTATTTCTGCGGGAGAAATCCGCGATTATCAAAGAAGCAAAAGACTTCTTTTAAAAGATGATTTTTTTATTCTTTGTGATGGTGGACTTTCTCATCTTGAATCTCTTGGAATATCCCCGGATATTATAGTCGGTGATTTTGATTCTTGTCTGCCTTCCGATTTAGAGCGTTTTTCTCAAGCTCAGGGTAAAAAGCCCGAAATTATCAGGCTTCCAGGCGAAAAAGATGATACCGATACCTTTTATGCAGTAAAGCTTGCTATTGAAAGAGGCTTTGATGATTTCCTTTTCCTGGGAATGATGGGGGCTCGCTTTGACCATGCTTTGGGTAATATTTCCTGTCTTCTTTATTTACATGAGAAGGGGAAAAAAGCTGTGCTTGCAGATGATTACTCCTGCATGAGAGTAGTTGCCGATGAAACTTATTATATAAAAGATTCCTGTTCTTATTTTTCTGTGCTCACAATTGCCGGTTCTGTTTCCGGTGTGAATATAAAAAACGCAAAATATCCTCTTGAAAATGCTAGTCTTTCTTCGGATTTCCAGTTGGGAATAAGTAATGAAGTTCTTCCTGGAAAAGTCGCAGAAGTAAGCGTAAAAAATGGCAGGGTACTTGTTGTGGAGGTTGAAAAATGAAAAAGCCTTTGGCTCCTTTACCACCAATGGGGTGGAATTCCTGGAATACTTTTTCCTGGAATATTAATGAAGAATTGATTAAAACTACTGCCGATTTCTTTGTGGAAAGTGGTTTGCGTGACGCCGGTTACCAGTATATCGTAATTGACGATTGCTGGAGTGAAAAGCAGAGAGATTCAAAAGGAAGACTTGTCCCAGATCATATAAAGTTTCCAAATGGAATTAAGCCTGTAGCTGATTATGTACATTCTAAGGGCTTGAAATTTGGTATGTATTCCTGTGCAGGAACTCACACCTGTGCCGGCTACCCTGGAAGCTTTGAACACGAGTTTATTGACGCCCAGACCTTTGCTGCCTGGGGAGTAGACTATCTTAAGTATGACTTCTGTTATAAGCCGGCTTCTGCAGATGGCCCAACCCTGTACCGTAGAATGGGTATGGCCTTGCGTAACTGCGGCCGTGATATTGTTTTTTCTGCCTGCAACTGGGGCAGCGATAATGTGCACTCCTGGATTCGTGGAGCAGGGGCAAACCTCTATCGTTCTACAGGAGATATTCAGGATAGCTGGACTTCTATTGCAAATATTGCTAAAAGTCAGATAGACAAACAGGCTTTTGGAGCTCCTTTCTGTCATAATGATATGGATATGCTGGTTGTTGGTATGCATGGTAGCAGCAATAATGAGTTTATAAATGCTGTTGGTGGCTGTAGTGATATTGAATATCAGACACACTTTGCTCTTTGGTCAATTATGAACTCTCCTTTGATGATTGGTTGTGATGTTCGTAAAATGTCCGAAAAGGCAAAGGAAATCCTTACAAATAAAGATGTAATTGCAATTAATCAGGATCCTGAATGCCGAGGACCTTTCTGTGTCCGCCAGTGGAATAATCCGGAAAATGTATTCAGTTTGATTAAGCCTTTGACCGGCGGGGACTATGCAATCGGAATGTTTAATTTTAGCGATAAGAACGCTGAAATGTCACTTCAATTCTATGATATTGGTTTACCTTATGCTTCTGGACGCGCACTTGAGCTTTATGACTGCTATAAACACGAAGGTCTTGGAAAGTTTGTGGAACGAGCCTGCTTTACTGTTGAAAGTCATGGAAGTCTTCTTTTCCGTGCAAAAGTAGTTCGCCAGTAGGTCTTATGAACTATAAATCTTGCATAAGATGTGATCATGAGCTTCTTGCAGATGACATTGCGATTTACCGTAAACTGGTAAATCGTGCTGCCACAGAATTCTTATGCATGGATTGCCTTGCCCAGGACTTTAAGTGCAGCCGCCAGGATATTGAAAAACTGATTGATTATTATCGCAAAAGCGGCATGTGCACACTCTTCAGATAAGCATGGTGCTTGTATGAAAGTAATTTATAGACTTAAACGTTTAAGCGTCGCTTTACATAGGCGACGCTTTCTATATATTCTTCGTCGCTGGTCAGATGTTCAATAATCATTGGCATCTGACTGTCTTCTGCACTTGCAAGCTTTGCAAAGAGCTCCAGGTCTAAAGTTCCCTTTCCGCAGGCACATTCTTCCAGCTGGAAGGTGAACTCTTCCTTTAGATTTATGTCCTTCAAATGGCAGCTGCAGATTTTTCCCTTTAATTTAGAAAAGCATTCTTCCAAAAAGCGGTCGTTAAAGAAATAACGGTCTGGGGATGTTATCATGTTTACAACATCAAGATGGGCACCAAAGGCAGGTCGATTAACTTCTTCTATAAGACGAAGATATTCATCCGGACTGGAAGGAATCATCCAGGGCATAGATTCAATACTGAATTTTGTTCGGCTAGGTCCAGCCCGGTCTATAATTTCCTGAATCATTTTTACAGCCATTGTCCATAATTCTTCGCTGAAGTTTTCGCGGTAGCCGCCATCCCAGCGGGGACCATAAGGTGTTCCTACAACATTTACACAGCAGCGGGCACCAATCTTATCTGCCATTTTTAGCTGCTCAACTGAGTAATCTATCATTTTCTGTCTTTCTTCAAGATTTGCAGAAAGGGTATTTCGCCAGATTCCAACCTCTGCAATTGTCAGGCCTGCAAGGTCGGCTGCATTTTTATAGGCCATAATTTTTTCTGCACCGGCATTACAGTCTACGGGGAAAACTACAGTTTTAAGACCCAGTTCCTTGTGTTTCTTTGCCCATTCTTCAGGACTGGAGTGGGCAAGTGAAGATGATATTCCTAAATACATAAAAACTCCTTCTTTTTTATAGTCTTTTACCAGCTCCTTTGATGGATTACGCTTGGATCAAAATTATTAAGATCCTTTACTCCTGTGCGTGCCATTATAGCTGCAAGTTCTCCATTCATTTCTTTTATGCGTTTTGCTGTGGCTTCGGGGCCATTTTTTAATAGAGGCATAAGATGGCGTCCTACAGAAACGGCTTTGGCACCAAGAGCAAGGCACTTGTAGGCATCTATTCCGCTTTCAATTCCACAGTCAATAAAAATTGGAATTTCCTTTCCTGTTACAGCAAGAATTTCTTGCAGCATCATAAGAGGGGGAACTGAATATGGCATGATACCGTGGTGATGGGACAGCTGGATTCCTTTTACTCCAGCTTTAAGACATTTTTCTGCGTCTTTTGCACTGAGCACTCCTTTTACAATAAAAGGAAGTGGAGAGGCCTGAACAAAATCTTTAAGCTCTTCAAATGATTTTGATTTCATTGGAAGTCCTAAAACTTCGTCATAGCCGCCTGAGCCATTAAAAGCGTGGTCTATATCCATTCCGACTGCAAAAGAACCGGCCTTTACGGCGTGGTCAATTTTGCGAAAAACTTCTTTATTGTCTGCATGGGGCTTAATGATTTTTATTGTAGCAGCCCCTGTGGCACAAATGTCTTCCAGTTCTTTATCTTCTCCCATGCCAACCCAGTGTACTGCATTTGCTTTAGCGGCTGCCTGGGCATAGATTATCATGCCGTTTTCAGCAGTATTTCCCAGATGAGAAAGGGCAGCGGTCATAATAGGGGTGTCAAAAGTTTTGCCGTAAAGTTCAAGCTTTGTCGAAGGAAGTTCTGAATCAATATAACGAGCTTCTAAAAGCAGAGAGTCAAAGTAATCTCTTGTGATTTTATCTGAGTTTGAAGTATATTCCATTTGGTCTCCTTGTTAATATAGCCTACCGTAAGTATATCCCCGGTCACTTTTTATCGGGGCAGCTTTCACTTCGAAATAGCAGACAGCATTTTCTTTCAATTCCAGGCTGATTTTGTTTCCGCAGCGTTTTGTTTGAGTAAAAGGCTGTGCACTCTGTCGCAAAAGTTCAATTTCCTGAGCACTTGGATTTGCATGCTCACCTAAATCATGCCAGACTTTAAGAGGATTACAAACTTCTTCATCTACCAGCTGACTAATCAAAACATTTTCGTCCTCATTGCCGGAAAGTGGCAGTTCAAGATTTATACTAAGAGTCTTTCCGCTCATTTCTGTGTCTACATTCCAGGCAATTCCCTTGTAAATTTCATGGCCATTAGAATCTATGCTTTTTGTTACGAGGCATTCCGGGGTGCGCAGAAGACACTTTTGGTATCCCACAGTCAAATTTTTGTAAAATGCAAAGGTCCAGAAGCTTGGTTTTGGAATAAGGCCGTTAGCCACAAGACCAAAGCCCCCGTGGAAAGGACTATAAGGTACTCCGTTTTCTTCAAAAATATCACCAAAAGTCCAGTAGGAATAAGACTTGTGATTATCTCCAAAGGTTGAAAGCATAAGGGCAATGTAGGCTGCGTTCA
>JAIKYB010000225.1 GCA_024683675.1 Treponema sp. | reverse complement strand
CTTCTTTATGATGGAAAGGATTACTGCTTCAGCAAGGAATACGAAATGTATATCGTAGACCGTGTTGGTGGTGGTGACAGCTTTGGCGGCGGACTTATCTATGCTCTCTTGAACGGAAAATCTACTCAGGATGCCGTAGAGTTCGCAGTTGCAGCAAGCTGTCTTAAGCACACAATCGAAGGCGACTACAATATGGTAAGCGTTGACGAGGTTGAAAAGCTGGCTGGTGGAAACGGTTCAGGCCGCATTCAGCGTTAATAAAAAAAAGGTGGTTTAGAAGGGCCTCAATTTGGCTGCCTTTCAAACCACCTCTTTTTTTAGGATAAATTAATCATCAATATTTATATCACCGGAAGTTGTTTCCAGTCTTATAACAACTCCTCCGCCATTATATTTGTTTCTAAATGGCCCATTCAGTTTTATAGAAAAGTCATTAAAATCATCTTCGAAGCTTCCGCTAAAGGATTCTGCCTTAATTTCAAAAGCCTGATCTTCCGGTATTTGCAGTTCTATATCTCCGCTGGTTGCTTCTATCAGTGATTCTTCAAGAGGTGCATTTTCCAGCTCCAACTCAACTCCGCCACTTGTATTCTGTAAAATAAAGCTGTTACAGTTGGTGTTATTAAACTTTATTTTTCCCGAAGTTGCGTCGCCTGTGATATTTAAAGCCTGACATTCCGAAACTTCAATATTACCGCTTGTGCTTTTTAAAGTCAGGTTTTCGGCCTTTAGTCTGTCAATTTCTATATCTCCGCTTGTTGTCTTACAGTTTATGTCTCCGCTGCAAATCAGACTATCACAGGAAATATTACCGGAAGTGCTGTTTACAGAAAAGCTTGCTGTTGAAAGTCTTGCTATATCTAAATCTCCAGAGCTTGAAAGAGCAGTAAAGTCTTCAAGCTCCATATTTACAGGAAGATTAATAATTACCTTGCAATAATCATTTACAAAGCTTGTTACAAGCTTGCTTTTAATCAGCAGTTTTCCTTCATTAAGTGATACTTCCGGTACTCGATTCTTCTTGGTACAGATTACATCAATGGTGATATCTTCATTTGATTCCGAAATGATTTCAATATTTTCATGCTTCAGGTCTGTTTGAATAGAAGAAATCTCATCAGCCTTATAAAAATCTCTTGAAACTAATGAGCCCTTCGAAAAAGCCACTGCACTATAAAAAAGTAAACCTATCAGAATCAGACTTGCTCTTTTCATCTAAAACACCTCAGTTGTGAATTTAGCATTTTTTATTGAACTCGTATAGAACCACTTACAGTTGAGACAGAAATCTTTACATTTCCGCTTCCATTTATAGAAGTTCCGCTTTTCTTTCCGCTGATTCCTGTAATTGAATCTGTAAAGCTTCCGCTCATGCTTTCATAATCAAGGATATAATCAGAATCATGTGGCATAGTCAGGTTTATAGAACCGCTTACGCATTCAAAAGAACTTTTACTTTTGAGTGCTGTATCTGTTTTTACCTGAATGCTGCCCGAAACTGCTTCTGCAGAAATCTTTTCAAAGGAACCGTCTGCCTTTATGCTGCCGCTTACAGCTTCTACATCAAGACTGTTAATTACACAATTATTGATTGTGATGCTGCCACTTACACTTTCAATATCCAGACTTTCCAGCTTCAAATTATTGAATCTGCTTGAACCACTTACGCTTTCCAGATTTATATGACCTGTATATTCTGCTGGTAGCCTTATTTCAATTGTACCAAAGACTGAAGAAGTAAACAGGTGAACCTTTCTCTGCTTTTTTTCTATAATCTCAAGTTTTCCACCCGAACAAGAAAGCTTACAGCGTTTTTCGGCTCCCTTCAGGAAGTCTACATGAATTCTTGAATCCTCAGATTTTGTAACTTCAATTGATATAGAGCGGAGCTCAAGGTTTATATTTCTTAAACCTTGAGCTGAAAAGTCATTTTGAATATCAGCTGCTTCTGACATATCTGAAGTCTCATTTTCGTAGTCTTCCCAATCTTCTTCATTCATATAATCCTCCCAATCCCCTTCATCAATACTTCTTTCTATCCATCTTTCAATGTTTTTTTCAAGTCTTCTTGTCTTAGATTTATTATTTAAGCCCGAATAAAGCAGTAAACATAAGAGAAGGGCAATAATAATCCATACTGTTCCTAAGATATAGTTTCTTTTCATTTAATCCTCCTCGTCCTTCATTCCGGAGAACATCATAATTGCCTGCCATACAGCGCTTGCTATTAACCAGATAAGCCAGGTAACGTGCCAGGCCATTGTAAGGAAGCTTATACCCAGATAAATAATAGTAGCAATCAGCCAGAAAAGCTTTGAAATAGAGGCCCAGTAGCGGCCTTTTTTAGTAGTCAGGTCAAAATCCTCTGGATTTTCCTTTGTGATAAAGGGTTCTACATCCTGTGGTACACTCATTTTTGTGTAGATAAGAAGTCCTGTTGCAATTGCTGCACAAATCAGCATAAGAATAAAGCCTAAGACACCGGCCTTGTTTTCATTCCAAACTTCAAATACATTGCAGGTTGCGGGTAGGGCGCAAAGCAAAATTACTCCGACTATATAAAGCATTACGGCAATAGAAGTGTTCTGAGCCTTCTTTTTTCTGTAGTCATCAATTCTTGGTTTCAGTTCGCGCTCTGGTGCTAAAGATTCAAGTAGCTCATCTATGTCTCCCATATCTCCTAGAGCTTCTGTATATGCCTGATTTTCTGATTTTCCTTCTGCAAGGTGGGCTTCAAAATGCTCGTTTAAATCAGCAAGAATTTCCTCTTTCAATTCTGCAGCCTTACGGGTTTTTGGAACATCGTTGAAAAGTACATCAACATAATTCTTAATTTTTCTGTTCATAATTCATCTCCTTTTATTTTCCTTATTGTAATGTCAGTAATTTTTCTACCAGTCCCTGGATTCTTTCCCAGTCCTGCCTGTTTTCCTGATAAAAGTCTTTGCCTTTATCTGTGATTGAATAGTATCGTCTTCTTGCGCCGGAATTTTCATCTCCCCAATAAGAAGTAATCAGTTCTTTTTCCTCAAGCCTGCGGAAGGAAGTGTAAAGGGTCGCTTCCTTTAGCTCAAAGGCATTATCGCTGATTTCGTTTATTGACTTGTTAATCTGGTAGCCATAGCTGTCAGATTGGGCAAGCTGAGCTAGAATGATGGTATCTGTCAAGCCTCTCAGAATTTCCGAAAAGTTCAGCATTCCTACCTCCTGTGGTATATCCTAATATATAATACCTCATCTGTCAAGGTATATCGCTCGAAAAAGAGAGGGGGTCTAAAATAACAAAATATAAAACAAATTCTTTTACAATTCTAAAAGAATCGTGTATAATTACGGTTATGTTAGAAGTACTAAGCGATGCAGATTATGAAATGTTCCGTAAACTTATTTATGAAGAAAGTGGAATTACATTTTCTGCAACAAATAGGTCTATACTTGATAGCCGCATAAAAGAGATGTTGCGTAAAAAAAGCATTGCAACACCTTCGGATTATTATGCGCTCGTTACTAAGAATACAGAAGAAATGAAGGAGATGTTGGACTCTTGTACAACAAATCTTACACGATTCTTTAGAAATCAGCCCCATTTTGATGCTTTTATAAATTATGTTATTCCTAATGTCATTGAAAATAAGAAGGCCGCCGGCTTCGATCGAACTATAAAGATTTGGAGTGCAGGATGTTCTACAGGAGAAGAACCTTACACAATCGCAATGATTATGAAGGATATTTGTCCTCCTGGTTGGGATTTTAAGATTACAGCTTCTGATATTTCAATGAAGTCTTTGATGACTGCCCAGCAGGGCTTTTACGCCGACACAAAAATGGATGGTGTTCCTGCAAATTATCTTACCAAGTATTTTACTAAGGTTGATGGTGGTTATCAGATTAAGGATGATGTAAAAAGCAAAATACATTTTGACTATCATAATCTTAAGAATGATTCCGGTGCTCGCAATCTGGATGTCATTTTCTGTAGAAATGTTCTTATTTATTTTGATGAGCCAGCGCAGCTTACGGTAATAAATCGTTTCTATAATTCAATGGCTCCAAAATCTTATCTGTTCATCGGACACTCTGAATCTTTGTTCGGTATGAACACTCAGTTTGAGTTCTTAAAAACTCAGTGGGCTTGTTTGTACGGAAAGGGTACAAAGGCCTAATTCAGCCCTTGTTTTTACAATTTATTTTTTCTTATTAGGACTTGCATTATGGATGATATTTCAGTAATGATTTGTGATGATTCTGCATTGATGCGTAATCTTATCAGCAGAATTGTAGATGAAGTTTCTGGTCTTACAGTTTGTGGAAAGGCTGAAAATGGTCAGGACTTGCTTGATCAGCTTACCTCTGGAAAAGTTAAGCCAGACTTAATCCTCCTTGATATTGAAATGCCTAAAATGACAGGCGTTGAATTCCTGAAAAAAAGAAAGGAACTTCGCATCCATGTGCCTGTAGTAATTCTTTCCAGTGTTGCAACAGAAGGTGCCGCTGTTACCATTCAGTGTCTTGAACTTGGTGCCTCAGACTTTATTACAAAACCAGGCGGATCTTCTGTTACCCTAAAGATTGGCGATGTTTCAACTGATATTATTGAACACATTGCTTCTTATGGTGGTTCTTATGCAAGTGCCCATGGAAAGAAGATTCCTGCTCCAGAATTTTATACTCAGCAGATTAAATTAAAAGAAGCAGAACGCTTTGTAATCCAGAAAAAGGGTGAAGAGGCTGCAAAGGCTGCTTCTATCAAGAAAACTGATATTGTTCCACAGGCTTGGTTTACACAACAGGCTAAAGAGCCGGTTGTTATTACACCGGAACGAAACGGCGGTAAGATTGAAATTATTGCAATAGGTATTTCTACTGGTGGACCAAATGCTTTGCGTGATGTTTTCAAGATGATAGATCCACGTTTAAAACAGCCGATTCTGGTTGTTCAGCATATGCCTGCAGGCTTTACAAAGGAATTTGCAGCCAGCTTAAATGCCATCTGTCCATTGGAAGTAACGGAAGCTGTTGATGGAGAGCCTATTGTTGGTGGCCATATTTACATTGCGCCTGGAAGCTATCATATGTTTGTAGAGCACAGACCTCTTGGAAACTTTATTAAGTTGAATCAGGAAGCACAGCGCAACGGACATCGTCCTTCCTGTGATGTTCTTTTCGAGTCAATTGCCAAAATATATCAGAACAAGGCGCTGGGTGTAATTATGACTGGTATGGGCCGTGATGGTGCAGCAGAAATTACAGAAATGCGTAAAAAGGGTGCCTGGACTTTAGGGCAGGATCAGGGCTCTAGTATTGTTTACGGAATGCCAAAGGTTGCCTTTGAAATGGGAGGAGTCCAAAAACAGGTCCCTCTTATGCAGATGGCCGATGAAATAAGTAAACTTGCCAGAGAACACCTTATGGCGTAGGATTTTTTGTAAGAACATGAATCTTCATAATAGGATTCGTGTTTCTTGTTTTAAAGAAGATTACTAAAGTTGTTGCTGCAAAAAGCAAAATAGACAAGGCAAATTTAAATAATTCCGGGGTAGGGCTTAAAGCTTCTACCTCCTCTTTTTTTATAAGCTTCCATAAGGGGTTAGATAAAAAATAGCCTGCAAAGGCTGCTCCAATAGGAATAAAAAGACAGAGTATTTTACCAATTCTTTGAAGCCAGGTTGAACGAAAGTTTTTTTCAAAAATCAGGTTGCTGTCTAATTTCATTTTTCCAACTCCTTGATTCTGGTATCACAAACACTTTCTCCCATTTTATTTTCTAGAAGGGAATAAGTATCTCTAAGATTATATAAAGCATCCAGATAGTAAGGGTTTATTGAAACTGCCTGTTCAAAATATTCTGCTGCCTCTTCATAGTCTTCCAACTGAAAATCTGCAACTCCCATTAGATTCCATAAATGTGAATTCAGGGGGTTAAAATCAAGTCCTTCTTCGCAAATATATTTTACTTCCTGCAGCTGCTTTAGCATAAGAGTAATAGTTGCATAGGTTTCCACTACATCACCATTGTCCGGCGCAATAGTGTAAGCCATTTCCAGGGCTCTTTTTGCATCCTTTAATTCGCCGGCATCGCGGTAGGTTACCCCAAGATTGTACCAGAGAAGATAGTTATCCTTTTGTATAACAAGAGCCCTCTTGAAGCAGGCAATTGCTTCATTGTAGGCACCGTCAGATGCAAGGATTATAGCCTGATTGTTTAATTTATCCGGGTTTTCTATCATTTCTAGTCCTTTAAAAACGCAGCAGGTACCATAGAAATAAAGAGGTCCTTTATTTCTTCAGCTTCCATAAGCTCACTGTTTTCTTTTATGAGTTTAATTCCTTTTTCTGCAGCCTTGTCTATACAGCCCTTCTTTTCCAGAATTTTGATACACTCTTCTACAGCCGGAGATTCAATTCCCTGAGCAGCAGCTCTTTTCATACAATCTGCTATTGCAGCCTTGTCTTCTGGAGCTTCATTTATGTGCATAATTACAGGAAGGCTCTTTTTGCCTTCTACAATATCATCACCGCGTTTCTTGCCAACATTTCCGCTGGTAAGGTTTATAACATCATCAATAATCTGAAAGCCTATTCCAATATTTGCCGCAATTCCGCCAAGCTTTTCTGCTTCTTCATTGGAAAGACCGCCTGCAATGCCTCCGATTTTTGCAGCCAGAGAAGCCAGTCTTCCTGTTTTATTTTTTACCATTGCAAGATATTCAGCTTCTTCGGGGAATACAGAAGGATTTCTGTGCCAGTAAATATCCATGGCCTGACCTAAATGCAGCCTTCTAAGCTCCTGTGTGTAGGTCTGGTAAAAGTTCAGTTTAGCTTCTGCCGAAATGGAACATTTATTTATGCAAACAGGGGCTTCAAAATAAAGCCAGGAAGCCGCATTTATTGCAGTGTCTGTACCGTAGGTTATATGGGCTGCAGGTTTTCCCCTGCGTAAATCTGCTCCATCTTCTATATCATCATGAATAAGGCTTGCTGTATGAACAAATTCTACAAGTGGAGTAAGAGTATAAATTTCATCTTCTGAAAGTACAGCTTTATTAGTCTTTCTTTTTGCTAACTGATAGCATAAAATCATTAAAAGAGGGCGCCAGCGTTTTCCGCCCAGGTCAATCAGGTTTTTATTTGGACTTATCAGATTTTCAAAATGACTGTCTTTTACAGCCTGGGGGAGCTTGCCAAAACTATCTTCTGCCCACTGACAATTAGCATTTTTTGGAAGGGCTTCTTCGAGACTCTTTTCTATATTTTCAAGTATGCCTGTAAATTTACTGTTCATACTATAAATATAATGAAGATTAGTGAAAATTACAAATTTCCCCCGGAGCCCTTGTCTTATTTTAAGATTTCCGGATTGATTCCCAGAACCCTTGCCAGCTCTGGCATATCTGATTTTTCAGCTTTATCACTATTTTCTTCTGCTTTATTTTTTCTTACAGCCCTGATTAAAATGTTTTTTGGAGTGTGTTCCATATCAATAAACTCCAGCATCTGAACCTTGTAGCCCTCTTGCTCAAGCCATTCTCCCCGAAGGGCATCGGTTATCAAAGAAGAAAATTTTTCGCGGATAATTCCCCATTTAAGTAAAGGCTGGAATTCCAAGGCCTCCTTTGCCGCAGAGCGATTTTCCTTTGCCATCAATTGCTGATTTACCTGGTGCTGACAGCAGGGTACACTTAAAATTGCCTTAGCCTTGTGGGAAACTGCATATTTTAAGGCATAATCTGTAGCTGTGTCGCAGGCATGCAGGGTAATTACAATGTCAGGCTGCTCTTTTCCGGAATATTCAGAAATATCTCCGGTCCTGAAAATAAGATTTTTTAGGCCAAGCTTTTTTGTAATCTGGTTGCAATAATCAATTACATCTTTTTTTAAGTCTAGTCCTTCAATCTCGCAAGGAAGCTTTTTTATTTCTGTTAAAAAATAATGTACGGCAAAGGTTAAATAAGATTTTCCGCAGCCAAAATCCGCAATCCTAATAGGATGACCGCCTTCCTTTAAAATCTGAGCCTGAACTTCATCTATAACATCATCAAGAAACTCCAGGAATCTATTAATCTGTTTGAATTTGTCATAGCGGGAAGAAATAACTCTTCCTTCGTCGGTCATAAGGCCAAGCAGAACAAGAAAGGGAACCGGATTTCCTTCTTCAATCAAATATTTCTTTTTCTTTTCTGTGATTTGAGGCGCCTTTAGCTTAATGGCATTTTCCTTTACAAGAGTTGTTATCTTTCCCTTTTTATTTGCAAGAATAGTGATTTCCTGATTTTCAGTCCTTTTTACGCAATTCTTAAAAGTCTTGCCGGCATGAATATCCAGGAAGGCAAGGGCTTCTTCTTCGGTCATATGCTGGTGGAAAACCTGTTTTTCTGTAAACTGTTCCATGTAATAGGAATAGCCATTTGCCGAAGCCTTTGCGGTAAGCTTAATTTTTATTATGGGACGACCAAAGGTCTCCTCAACTGCAGCTGTAGCTTTTGAAAGTGTTGCGGAAAGTAACATAAATAAGACGGTATACTATTTTGCAAAAAAATGCTAGAATAAAGTTTATGGCAAAGTGTATCGTATTTGTTAATCAGAAGGGGGGTGTCGGAAAGACAACCTCTGCAATAAATATTGGCGCCTATATTGCGCTTGCAGGAAAAAAAGTTCTTCTTGTTGATTTTGACTCTCAGGGTAATATGTCTAGTGGTGTTGGAGTTTCTAAGGATAAGCCAACAATTTATGAGCTTTTAGCTGGACAGGTAGATGCAGAAAAGGCAGTTAAGAAAACTGATGTAGAAAATCTTGATGCAATCAGTGCTTCTATAGACCTTTCTGGTGTTTCAATTGAGCTTGCAGATCAGGATGACAAGGAATTCTATCTAAAAGAAGCGCTTGAGCCATTAAAAGCAAAATATGATTATATTCTGATTGACTGTCCTCCATCTTTGGGTATTCTTACCTTGAATGGACTTGCCGCTGCAGATTCTGTTTTGGTTCCAATGCAGTGTGAATACTTTGCCCTTGAAGGAATTACTCTTTTGCTACAGACAGTTCAGAAGGTTCAGAAGGGAATTAATCCGAATCTTACAATCGGTGGAATCTTTTTTACAATGTATGATTCACGCACCCGTCTGGCTCAGGATGTTGTAAAACAGGTTAAATCTTACTTCAAGGATGTTGTTTTCAATACAATTATTCCTAGAAATGTTCGTCTTTCAGAAGCTCCTTCTCATGGACTTCCAATTTGTAAATATGACCCATCTTGTGTTGGTGCACGCAGTTATGAAAAACTTGCAGAAGAGGTGATTCGTCGTGGCTAAGAAAAATGCATTGGGTAAAGGGCTTAATGCCCTTATTTCTGAAAATGCGGTGACAGAAGAACCTGTTATCGGAGAGAGCAATCAGCAAAAAGTAAAAAGTGTAAATGGAAAAGAGTCTAAGCTTCCTGCTGCCATTTCAACAGAAGAAGATGGAAGTCTCTGGATAGATCCAAATCTGCTTAAGCCAAATCCTAAGCAGCCACGAATTGAGTTTAATCCTAAGCAGCTTGAAGAACTCTGCGAGTCTATAAAGGTAAATGGAATCCTTCAGCCAATTATTATTGAAGAAGCTGATGATGGTGATTTTTACATTATAGCTGGTGAACGCCGTACCCGTGCTGCAAAAATGGCAGGTCTGGAAAAGGTTCCTGTTCAGCTTCGCAAGTTTGACGAGCAGAAAAAGCTTGAGATGGCCCTGATTGAAAACATTCAGCGTGCAGATTTAAATCCTATAGAAGAGGCTATGGCTTATTATAACCTTATCCAAATGGGAGACTTGAATCAGGAAGAGGTTGCAAAGCGTGTCGGTAAGGCTCGTGCAACTGTCGCTAATGCAATCCGTTTGCTTAAGCTTCCGGAAGATATTCAGCATTCCCTGGCTAGTGGACAGATAACTTCCGGTCATGCCCGTGCCCTGCTCATGGTAAAAAATGATGCAGATATGCGCATTATGTTTGGAAAAATTGTTGGCAGCGGACTTTCAGTTCGTGAAGCAGAAGCTCTTGCAGATCAGTATAACAATGGTGGCCGTGCTGCTAAAAAAGAAAAGGAAGTTAAAAAGAATAATAAAAAAGATGCTGATGTTCTTAATTTTGAACAGGAGCTTCGTAATATTTTTGGTACCCGAGATGTTTCTCTTAAGGGAGATATCAATAAGGGTTCAATCGTTATTGGCTTCGATAACAAAAAAGATTTTGACCGCATCTATGATGTTTTAATGTCAAAGAAATAAAAAAAAGAGGTGGTTCCTTAAGTCCTATTGTATAAACAATTTGGACTATTAAGACCACCTCTAATTACTTTTCCTGATTAAACTAATTCAATCCCAAAAAAGCTCTGTTACAGTCAAAAATCTGACTTATATCTTCCTTGCTTGTAATTTCCCAAGGGGCATGCATACTTAAGACTGCAACTCCTGCATCAAGGACATTCATGCCATAGCGGGCTGCATGGTAAGCAATAGTTCCTCCGCCTCCCTGGTCAACCTTTCCAAGCTCTGCCATCTGGTAGTTTACATTTGCGTCGTACATAGCAGCGCGTACCTTTGCAACAAATTCCGGATTTGCGTCGCTTGCGCCTGACTTACCGCGGCTGCCGGTGTATTTCTGGAAGGTTACTCCACCACCAAGAGCAGAAGCGTTATCCTTATCGTAAAGTCCGGCATTAAGCGGGTCGTAAGCGGCATTTACGTCAGAAGAAAGCATGTTGCTGTTTGCAAGACAACGGCGCAGGGTTAAATCACTATATTCCGATTCAGTTCGTGAAAGTACTTCTGCGACCATGTTTTCAAAAAGGTTAGAAGCCATTCCTGTTGCACCAACACTGCCAATTTCTTCTTTATCAACACAAAGACAGCAGGTGGTTCTTTTTCCGGCATGTACCTCAAGCATTGCGGCAACAGAAGTAAAGGCGCAGGAACGGTCATCCTGTCCATAGCCCAAAATCATAGAGCGGTCTAAGCCCATATCTCTTGCTTTTCCTGCAGGTACAATTTCAAGCTCTGCAGATTCAAAATCATCTTCTTCAATTCCGTACATTTCCTTAAAAAGGGCAAGTACAGTTTTTTTGCTCTTTTCCTTAGCGTCTTTCTTTTCTTCAGCAGTCTGCTGAATTCCTTTTTTTGCAGGTGGAACCGAACCTAAAATTACATCCAGATCTTCGCCCTTAATAAAGTCGCTTGCTTTATCCTTCATCTGGTCCTGAGCCAGGTGTGGCAAAATATCAGAAATGCAGAAAACCGGCTCGTCGTAATTTTCTCCAATTACAACATTTACAGAAGAACCGTCCTTTTTACAAACTACTCCGTGAATTGCAAGGGGAAGGGTAGTCCACTGGTACTTCTTAATTCCTCCGTAATAGTGAGTATTAAGATATGTAACATTATCCTTTTCATAAACAGGATTCTGTTTTGCATCCAGGCGTGGAGAATCAATATGAGCTCCAAGAATGTTCATTCCGTTTTCCAGCATATCAGAGCCAATTTCAAATAAAGCAACAGACTTATTCATCTTTGTGATAAATACCTTATCTCCGGTTTTAAGTCTTTTGAATTTTGAAATATCCTTGTATCCTGCTTTTCTTGCCATTGCAAGAATCTGCTGAACGCATTCACGTTCAGTCTTTCCGTTGTTCAAGAAATTCTTGTAGTCAACGATGAGTTGTTCGTTCATTTTGCTACCTCGTTTATTTATCTTTTATGACAGACTGTCTGTCAATTAATTTACATGGTATGTAGATTTTATCTTCACTCTTCTTTGATTTTATTAAATCCAAAATAGCCTGAGCTGCTGCTTCGCCAATAGGAAATAAAGGAATTTCCATAGTTGTCAAAGGAGGATTTAAGAAATCTGAAACATCCCTGTTATCAAAGCCAACTAGTGAAATATCTTTTCCGATTATTATTCCTTTTTCATTTAAATACTGATAGGCTCCGGCTGCCATAATGTCATTATAACAGAAGATTGCAGATAAGCCCTTGTTTTCCTTCACTAATTCCTTTGCCTTTTGGTAACCAGATTCTCTTTCCCAGTCTCCGGTTTTTACCAGGCTTTCTTCAAAATTTATTCCGTGCTTTTCAAGAGCTTTTTTATAGCCTAAGGTTCTTTTTTCTGTGTGAATATTATCTTCACTTCCGGTTATAACACCAATTTTAGAGCAATTATTATCTATTAAATATTCAGTAATGCTAAAGGCCGCATTTTCATCATCAATCATAATAAAAGGAGTATTTGGGCGGTCTGTAAAGGCGTAACAAATTACCAGAGGAAGTGAAAGCTCTTCTGGAATTTCACAAATATTTCTGGCGTGGTCTGCTATGTAAATAATTCCATCAGTTTTAATTGTAGTAAATTCTTCAATTGCTGAATTAATAGCGGCCTTGTATTCTTCATTGTCTTTTGTTTTTATTCCCCATCTTGAATAAAAACGAAGGTTTTCAAAAATTGTTCTATAGCCTTTTTCTTCCAGCAGAGACATAATCCCGTTTATGATTTGAGGAGTGCTGAAGGCTGTAATATCATCTACAATTAAACCTATTGTTTTTGTTGATGAAGCACGAAGTCCCCGGGCCATGTAATTAGGTTTGTAACCGGTTTCCTTTACTATTTTGAGAATGCGGTTTCTTGTCTCTTCAGAGACATTTGCCTTGCCGTTTAGAGTGTTTGATATAGTTGCAATTGATACATTGCTTTTTTCTGCAAGTTCTTTTAGTGTAATCATTTCAATTAAAAGTATATCCTTAAAAGTAGACAAGTGTCAAAATGTACTGTAAAATATTGATATGAAAAAAATCTTATCAGTTTTATTTACAATGATGATAGCTGGGCTTGCTTTTGCTCAGTCTGCTGATGTTATTACTGAACTTTTGGATTCGGAAAAGGCTTCTGTCGGACAGGTTGCTTATTTGTGTGCTGTTCAGCAAGAGCTTATTCAGGATACTGAAAACTATGATGCTGCGGTTTCTGCTCTTATCAATCAAGGATATCTTGCAGAAGATACAGACCCTTCGGAAGAAATTACACTCGGAAAAACAGCCTACCTTCTGTCTAAGAACTGGGAGATTCAGGGTGGATTGATGTTCAACCTTACAAATGGTTCTCCAAGATATGCTTTTAAGCAGTTCCTTTATGATGGAGTAATTGCAAAATCCTCTGAGCCAACAAGTTATGTTTCTGGTGCAGAAGTATTACAGCTTTATTCTGCTGGCCTCTCTACTTATGGTGGATTCAATATTAAATCTGTTTCAATGGAGTCCGAGTAATATGAAAAAGTTATTATTAGTTGCAGCATCTTTAATTTGTATGATGTCTTCACTTTCAGCCTTAGACTGGGGTGGACTTTTTACTAATACAACTAAGCCTTCAACTCCGGATTTTTCTTCAATAGATATTTATCAGTCTAATGGAGTTTCACTCTGGCTTTCAAATCGCTTTAATAAAAATCTTCGTCTTTCAGCTGAAGGTCTTTATAAATACGAACTTACTATTAATTCGAATAACAATTCTTTTACCAACATTGTTGATTTAACTCTTCTTAAATTTGTTGGAAACTGGAACCTTGCCAATGGTATGCTTTCTGTAAATGCAGGCCGCTTCTCTTATGCAGACCTTTCTTCTGTTGTGTTTAATCAGACTTCAGATGGTCTTACACTTGCTTTCCAGAATAACAATTTTAAGCTTTCTGCTTATGCAGGTTATACAGGTTTATTAAACAGCTTGAATGTTTCTATGGTGGATATAAATCCGGATGCAACACATAACTTCTATTCTCTTTGCCCTGCTTATATTCCTCTTGTTTTTGATGCAAGCCTGCTTAATCTTGCCGGAAACAATATTTCCCTTCAGGCAGAATATTTCATTGCAATTAATGATTATATTCAGAATAAGTTCTATGCAGATTTGACTGCTACAGGCGCTATTGGTTCTGCTGCATCTTATTCTGTAATAGCAACCCTTGGTTCTGAAGATTTTAAGAAATTTATGATTTTCGGAAAAGGAAATATTTCCATGTATATCGGTCAGAGCTTTATTGCTTCTGCCGGCGCAGAGTATGCCTCTGGAACAAACGGTTCTATTACAGCCTTTAAGACTATTTCTTCAAGAACTGCTTATAACGGAAAGTTTCTTTCTGCAACCTCAGGTGTTATTATTCCTCAGTGTTCTGCTATTTTTGTTCTTAATAACATGGTTATTTCTCTTGGAGAAAAGGTTGTTCTTGCAATGCCTGAAACTTCTATAAAACTTAGAGGCTTTGATACAAATCTTAATTTTGTATGCAATGTCTTTACAGATTTGCAGGTTGGTTGTTCTGTAATTGCTTATGCTGATTTACTTGAAAAAGCAAACAGCAATTATCAATTTGTTTTGAATGTTTCTTTAGCTTTCTAAAAAGCTTCGGAGGAAGAAATGAAAAGATTTGGAAAGATTTTTATTGTATATATTTTCTTGATGATGGTTACCGCACCAATCTTCGCTGCTGAAGGTGTTGTAACTTATGTAAAAGGAAAAGTTGAAGTTCAGCGTAATTCAGAATGGGTTCCCCTGAATGTTGGAGATAAGGTCCTTCAGTCTGAACTTGTAAATACAGGCTTCCAGTCTGAAGCAAAAATTAAGCTTATGGAATCTGTTTTGTATCTGGGACCTGTAACCCGTGTAAAGCTTGAAACCTTAAAATCCAGTTCAAATACAGATAAAGTAAATGTTTATCTTGCTACTGGTTCTACCCGTTCTAAGGTTGAACATAATGATTCAAAAAGAGTTAATTATACAGTTCGTACTGCCGTAGCCGTTGCTTCTGTTCGTGGTACTGACTGGACAATGGATTCTGCCGGAACAGTTAACTGTTTTGAAGGAGGTGTTGCTGTTGCTTTAGTTTCATCTCTTCCAGCTGCAAAGAATGCTTCTGTTGATGATTCTTCAGAAATAGAAGAGGAAGACGAGGCTGCAGCAGAGGATAATGATTCTTTTGAAGATTCAGCTTCTCTTCCTACTGGTGGATACCTTGTAAGTGCAAATCAGACAATTACAGTTACTGAAAATGCGACAATCACTTCTGCAGTTTCTAATACTTCAAAAACAGTTTCTGATACCTTGTCTTTAGTATCAAGTGCTTCAACAAAAGAAGCCGTTTCAAGTTCGACTACTAGTTCAGCTGCAGTTGTAGAAGTTTCATCTCCAGTTTCTACTGCTCCAGTTTCTACTGCTCCAGCTCAAGAACCTGTAACAACAGGTTCTGTTGCAGTCGAAATTACTGTGGAGTAATAATTGTGAGATTAAGAAAGATTTTTCTTATCTTTGCTTTGCTTTTCTCAGTAACAACTTTATCAGCTCAGTCTGCTAAGGTTGTTACTGATATTTTAAACAGCGATAAAGCAAGTATGGGGCAGGTGTGTTATCTTGTTGCAGTCAATCAAGGTTATATCAAAGAAGATGCAAGTTATTCAGAAGCAATAACAGCCCTTTACAATAGAAAATTAATTCCTTATATGGTTTATGAAGATACACCTGTTGCGTTTGTAAATCTGGCATACCTTTATTCTCAGATTTTTGATGTAAAGGGTGGTCTTTTTTACAAGCTCTTTCATGGTGCTCCACGATATGCTTATAAACAGTTGAAATATGATGGTGTTTTACCTGAAAATACATATCCGAATAAACTTGTTTCAGGACCTGAAGCTTTAGATATATATACTTCCTGTATGATGGAATATTCTGATTTTCAGCTTTCAGTGGAGTAATTATTATTATGAAAAAAAAGATACTTTTACTTTCAGTTTTATTTATTTCCTTCTTTGCTCATGCATTTGAGTGGGGTGGATTACTTTCTGATGATACAAAGTTATCTTCTGATTTATCAAGTATTTCTTTTCATCAGTCCAATAATTTGTCTATCTGGGCGAATATAAACTTTAACCAAAGTGGAAATACATATCTTTCTGCTCAGGGATCTGTAAAATATTATTGGGATATCAGTAAGGATTCAAACGATTTTCTTCCGGTATATAATCTTGATTTGTTAAAATTTGTTACACTTGGAAAGTTCGGTTCATCTGCAGCAATTTTTTCCATGGGAAGATTTTCTGTTTCAGATCTTACATCAAAGGTCTTCTCTCAGCCTTTAGACGGAATTTCTCTTGAACTTTCATTCCCTATAGTTAACATGGGCTTATATGCAGGCTACTCAGGTTTGTTGAATACCTCTGAAGTTTTAATGATGGGACAGGGAGGGGAAATTCAGGACTCTTCTTGTAATTATATACCTGTTAATTACACTCTTATTTTTCCGTCCCTCTTAGCAAATCAAACTTTTGCCTTACAATTATCTTCCATTATTGATATATCTACAGAAAATTATAATAGAGCTTACGGAACTCTTCTTTTTAAGGGGCCAATAGCAGGACCTCTTTCTTATTCAGTGTCTACTACTGTCGGAAGCGAGAAGTTCAAGAATCTCATGAATCTTTCAGAGCTTTCTTTATCTTTTATTCCTACTCCTTTTTTACAGCTTAGTGCAAACGCGACTTATGCCTCAGGTTCTCAGCTTTTCTTGAGCCCATTTGTTGGTTTTACTTCATATACAGCATATAATTCTATTATGTACCCTGAATTATCAGGCGTATTATTACCGGCCATTTCACTATCACTTATTCATAAAAATATTTGTGGATTAATTAATGTAGCTGCAGTAATGCCAATGCCTGAACAGTCTATAAGCTTTAAGGGTGTTGATTTTTCTCTTGCTTTGATTTTTAATATCTTTAGTGATTTGCAGCTTAATTTTAGAGCAGCAGGATTTTATGATTTGTCAAAAGTGACAAATGAAACTAATATTATTTTTGATTTAAGTGCATCTATGTCATTCTAATGACATTTGCAAGGAGGAGTATTATGAATAGAAACAAACTTATTTGCATTTTACTTGTACTTTTCTCTATTTCTTTTAGTATGTTTTCTGCCAACGCTACTGCAACAGTTTCTTTTGTACGAGGAAAGGCAGAGGTAAATCGAAATAATCAATGGGTTCCTCTAAAAATAGGAGATTCCATTTATCCTGAAGAAACCTTAAGCACTGGCTTTCAGTCAGAAATCAAAATAAAGTTTAATAATTCTGTAATGGCCTTGGGCGCTCTTACAAGAGTTACTCTGGAGGATTTAAGCTCTTCTTCAGATAAGGATTCTGTTTCTGTATTTATCAATTCAGGTTCAATCCGATCTCGTGTAAGTCATACAGATGCTAAACGTGTAAACTATACAGTAAAAAGTCCTGTTGCCGTAGCTTCGGTTCGTGGAACAGATTTTATTGTAACTGCCAGTGGTACAGTAAAATGTATGGAAGGTGCAGTTGCTGTTTATGTTAATACCGATAAAAATAAGGATGACTCTGCTGCAGCGTCGCCAAAAGAGGAAGAAGAATCTGATTCAGAAGAAGAAGGTGCTTCAGAAGAAAAACTCGCAAGTACTTCATCCACAGAAGCTTATGTTCCTGCAAATGCAACAACACCTGCCAGTGAAATCAGTGAGTCAGCTCCTGTTGGTGCAGTTGTGGTTGCTCAGAATCAGCAGGTATCCTTGTTAAAAACAGGTTTAATTGACCGTCCTGTAGATAACAGCGAAAGAAGTAAATCTAAAATTATTAATTCTGTTACAACTGCTGCTACTACAGAATCGGTTGCAATTGGAAATGTTGCAGGAACAAAGTCTGAGCCAACTGGAGAGACAGCTAAAACAAAGGCAAGTGCAGAACTAAAAATAACAGTGAAGCTCGCAGATTGAATCTAATATCAGTACAAAATGTAAAATATAAATATCCACAAAGCTCCTCATACGCAGTTGATAACGTTTCTCTGGAAATTGAAAAAGGGGCTTATGTGGCTATTGTCGGTTATAATGGCAGTGGAAAAAGCACTCTTGCCCGTCTAATTTGTGGTCTGGATGAACCTGAATCAGGCAAAATTGAAATTACAGAAAATAATCGTATAGGAATAATTTTTCAATCACCAAAAGATCAGCTTGTAAGTGGCCTTGTTCAAAGAGATACCGCTTTTGGCCCTCAGAACCTGGGACTTCCTCCAGGAGAAATTGAACTTCGAACTATTGAATCTCTAAATATTGTTGATATGCTGGATAGGGCAGAATCTTCAACCTCAGCTTTATCTTTAGGTCAGACTCAAAAAATTGCTTTAAGTGGTGTAATTTCCCTGCTTCCAGAAATTTATATATTAGATGAAGCAGTTTCTATGCTTGACCCTGAATCACGAAAGGATATTCTTGATTTTATTCGTTACAGACATAAGTGTGGTAATACAATTATTCAAATTACCCATGATATAGATGTTGTAGAAGAAGCTGACACCGTAATTGGAATGGAAAATGGTAAGATTATTTTTTACGGTACAAAATCTTCTTTTATGGCTGATAAAGAAAAGGTGGCCTGGATTCAAGGCCCCGTATTAGAAGAAAAGGATAAATCAAAAACAGATTTTTCTAACAGTCCAGTTTCTCTTTCTTTTGATAAGGTCTCTTTTAAGTATGACCAAAGTCCTGCAAGTAAGGGTGTTAGCGATATATCATTTAAGCTTTACCAAGGCTCCATTACAGCTCTTACAGGCCCTTCAGGTTCCGGGAAATCTACAATACTAGAGTTATGCGCCGGTCTTTTGCAGGGAGAAGGAAAAATATACTGTAAAGAGCAGAAAGCGGCCTTTGCTCAGCAGAATGCTAAAGCTGCTCTTTTTGAAAACTTTGCTGCTGATGACGTGGCTTACGGACCAAGAAATAAGGGTGTGACTGGAAAAGAACTTGTGAGCAGAGTAAAGAAGTCTATGGAATTAGCCTGTATCCCGTATGAAGAATTTGGCGAAAGAATGACTTTTGGACTTTCCGGAGGAGAGCAGAGAAGGCTTTCAATTGCAGGTATACTTGCCTTAGATACAGATGTAATTCTTTTTGATGAGCCTACAGCCGGCATAGATGGCAAGCGTCGTTATGAAGTAATGAATATGATGCGTTCCCTGGCTGCTGAAGGAAAAACAATACTTTTTAGTACACATCATCCAGATGAAGCTGCTTTTGCAGATAGAGAAATCTGTATAAAAGATGGAAAAATAATTTCAGATTCCTATAAAGATGAAGAAAAGAAAGAAGAAGGTGTTGTAGAACTTGAAGCATATCCTTCTGCAGGGCTGCTTAAAGGGCTTAGAAGTCTTTCTGCCAGTCTTTCTGGCCATAAAAGATCTGATTTGTCACCAATAGAACACTTACCTCCTCTTATAAGAATATTATTATTTCTGTTCTTTTTTGTATTTGCACTGGCTGCCCGTCCCTGGTATATTACAGCAATTGCCCTTCTGCTTGCTCTGGTATATTGCAAACTTGCAGGCTTTAGCTACAAAAGACTTTTACCGGCTATACTAAAAATCCTGCCGTTTCTCCTCTTTTTTAGTATTTTTCAACTGATTTTTCGACCTGCCTTACCAGACGAAGTTCAATTTACCTCCTGGAAGTATCTAACAATAACTCCTTCAAAATTGTTTTTATGCCTTGAATCAATTTTAAGGACCATTTCTGCTTTATCCTGTATTTCGGCCTTCTTCGTTTCTACTCCGGAATATGATTTGATAGACGGCTTAAAAAAGCTTTTGCAGCCTCTTAATTTAATAAAGATTCCTGTAAGATATTTTATCTTGATTGTAGAGATAATTTTCCGCTTTATCCCTCTGCTTGTGGATGAAGCCTCCAGCATAATAAAAACTCAACTGATTCGTGGTGGGCTTGGACAGCAAAAGGGAAAAATGGCAAGAATTAAGGCTATAATTCCTTTGATTGTTCCTCTTGTTATTCAAACTATTAAACGTTCAGAATCCTTAGCTGATGCTATAACTATGAGGTACTTTAAATGAAAAATGATTTTAATCTCTGTCCAATGTGTGGCAGCAAAAGAATTGAAAATCATCAGAATAGAAAATGGATTTGTCCTGACTGTGGCTTTGATTTGTATTGTAATGTTGCGGCTGCTGTTGGCGTAATTATTTATGATGATAATTCTAATGTTCTTTTTGAAGTTCGTGCCAAAGAACCCAGAAAGGGCTTTATTGCCTTGCCAGGCGGTTTTGTAGATTTTGATGAAAGTGCAGAAAATGCAGCTGTACGCGAATGTAAAGAAGAAATAGGGGTCTCTGTAGAGCCTGCTTCAGTTTCTTTTTTATGCACAAATCCAAATACTTATCCTTATAAAAATATTGAATATAAAACCTGCGATATCTTTTTTACAGCTCCTCTTCCTAAGGACTTTTCTTCGATAGAGGCATTTATTGGCTCTTTAAAGGCTCAGGAAAGCGAGGTTTTGGGCTTTGTTTCCTGTCATGTAGCAAGCAAGTCTGATGTAGAAAAATTACCTTTAGCCTTTGAAAGTGCAAGAGCAACCTTGTTAAAATTTGTTGAAGAAAAAGGGAAAAAATAATGACTTTACATACAATTATAAGTATTTCTGCCATTGTTTTATATCTGCTTGATATGCTTTGGTTTGTAATCAGACTGATTAAAAACGGAAAACCCAAAGCATCAAGTGAAAAAGGCTTCGTGCCCCGTCAGGTTTGTATTTACATTGCTTCTGTGGCCATTATAGTTTTGTGTATTTTTATAGAGTTTGGCACAATGGGCGATTTTGTCCTCAATGCTTGTGCCCTTCTGGCCTGTGAAATTGCTAACAGACAGTGGCTCATATATTGACATAAACTAGCTATTTTGATATATTAGACACATTCGGTGTGGTACCCAAGCGGTAAGGGATCGGTCTGCAAAACCGTCATTGGTTGGTTCGACTCCAATCCACACCTTATTTAAGCTGGTGCCTTTGCATCAGCTTTTTTTATGGCTATTTAGCATTATCTGAGAACAGATACAGGAGCAGGAATGAAATTTCATCAAATCATCACAAGCCTCTTAGAAACTGACTTGTACAAATTTTCAATGGGACAGGCAATTTATCACCAGTATCCGTCTTACAAAACAAGATGGACTTTTAAGTGTAGAAATACAGATGTAAAATTCACAAAAGAAATGGTGGAGGAAATAAAGGCTCAGATTTCTGCTTATTGCGATTTGCGTTTTAAGGAAGATGAACTTGAATATCTTTCAAAAATAGAATGGCTTCATGAAGATTATATTGATCACCTTAGAATCTGGAAGCCTAGATATCAGGATTTTATTATTTCAGATGACGCTGAGTGTGGTTTTTCCTTGGAAGCAGTTGGTACCTGGCTTAATACTTCAATGTATGAAATCCCGGTTCTTGCTATTATCAATGAAGTTTACTACCGTGCAAGTTATAATTATGATGATTTGATTGTTCAGTATAAGAGAAAGCTTGCTGAAAAGGTAAAATGGCTGCAGGACGGCACTTACAATTTAGGCGTTTTTTCTGAATTTGGTTTAAGACGCCGTTTAAGTGCAGAGGCTCAGGAGCTTGCAGTTAAAAATCTTTGTGACAACAATTCAACTTATAAGGATTCAAAGTGCATTGGAACTTCCAATGTTTTCCTTGCAAAGAAGTTTAACGTTGTTCCTGTAGGAACTATGGCTCACGAGTTTGTAATGTGTGTAGGGCAGGGCAACCCAATGTTTAATCCTGCTTATTCAAATAAGCTTGCTATGGATTCCTGGGCAAAGGAATATGGAGTTTTGAACGGCACTTACCTTACAGACACTATTGGAGATGAAACTGCTCACCTGGATATGGAATATACTTATAGTGTAAGCTTTGCCGGTGTTCGTCATGATTCTGGCGACCCTTACGAGTGGGGTGAAGCCTGGATAAAGCATTTCCAGACCTACTATGATAAATATCATGATGAGCGTGTAAATCCAAAAAATAAGACTCTTTTATTTAGCGACAGCCTTGATTTTGAAAGAGCTTCAAAACTTTATGATCATTTTAAGAATCGTATTAAAGTTGCCTTTGGAATTGGAACCTATATTGCAAATGATACAGATGTTCCTGCCTTAAATATAGTAATGAAGGTTAGTGAATGTAATGACAGTCCTGTTGCAAAGCTTTCTAATGCAGACGGAAAAACAATGTGCAAGGATGATGATTATATTGAGTATCTTAAAAAGACTATAGACTGGAGGCTTTCACATAAATGAGTAATATGATAAAAGACGAAGCAATCAGCTTTGTAAAAGATTACTTTGAAAAGAATGGCGGCCCTTCAACTAAAGCCGTAATCGGTATTTCTGGAGGAAAGGATTCTGCTGTTGTTGCAGCTCTTTGTGTAGCAGCCCTTGGCAAAGACCGTGTAATCGGCGTAATGATGCCTAATGGAATTCAAAAGGATATATCTGATTCAAAACGTGTCTGTGACTTCCTTGGAATAAAGAATTACACCATTAATATAGAAGATGCCTATAAAGGCCTCAGAAAGGCCTCTGTAAGCGCTCTGGAGGCCTCTGAGACGCCTTCTCAGTTCAATACTAATGTACCAGCACGTTTGCGCATGGTAACGCTCTATGGCGTGGCTGCAATGCTTGGAGACGCAAGAATTTCTTGTAATGGTAATTTAAGCGAACGGCTTGCAGGCTTCTTTACCCTCTGGGGCGATGGCGCCGGAGATTTTGCTCCTCTTGCCTATCTTTTTGTTGAAGAAGTTATTCAGTTAGGACTTGAACTTGGTTTGCCGGAAGATATGGTACGCAAGGCTCCTAGTGATGGAATGTGTGGTATGACTGATGAAGAAAAGCTTGGTTTTACCTACAAAGAGCTTCAGCTTACTGTGACAGGAAAGGAAAATGAAGTTTCAGCAGAGCATGCGCTTTTAATCCATAAAAAGCTTGATAGCATGGCTTTTAAGAGACGTCTTTTGAATCTTCCATGTTTTATTCCATCCTTCAAAAATCCAGAAGATTGGAAATAAGGCCTAAGTAAATATGAAGATTGTACTTTTTGGCGGAAGCTTTGACCCCTGGACCTCTGCACATCAGGAAATAGCAGAAAGACTTTCCGCTCTTTATGATCGTGTTATAATAATTCCCACTGCAATACGTTATTACAAGTACAATCAGCAGATGTTTAGCTTTGACGAAAGATATAAGGCTGCAAAAGAAAAGACCCAAAAGTTAAAAAATATTAAGCTTCTTGATATAGAAAAAAATATTGATGAAGTCTGGCGTTTTATTGATACTCTGGAAGCGGTTCGTAGAATCTATGGGCTTGAAAATGAATATTATGTAGCTATAGGTTCAGATTCCCTGCAAAAGTTTACCACCTGGACTTCCTGGGAAAAGATTTTGCAGGCTGCTAAGCTTCTTGTGTTTAATCGGCCTGGTTATGCTGAAAATCTCCCTGATATTCCTTTTGAATATCTCCCAATGGAAAATCCTATCAGCTCAACAGAAATCAGAAATAAAATACGTAATGGAGAATTGACTGAATATTAGATTAATAAGCTTAGTCAAAAATTGACTTTATGGCATCTCCTACATCTTCTCCGGCTTCCTGAAGCTTCTTTCCGGCACTCTTTAGTTCTTTCTTAGCCTTTTTTGCATCTTTATCAGCTTCTTTTTTAGCCTTTGCCTTTTTCTTTGCAAGCTGCTTTTCTGCTTTTGCCAGCTTCTTTTCCAAAAGCTTTTCATCCATATCGAAATACTCTCCAATATGGGTTTTCATTTTAGTTATTTCAAGCTCTAAGGCAATTATTTCTTTATTAAGCTGAGCATCTGCATACATTACTGGTTGCAGAAAAATAAAGGCACTGAATATAAGAGCCATTCTTCTAACTGATTTTTTCATGACATCCTCTTATTTAGATTATAGTGTTTTTGAATACTTTTGTGCAAACTCTTCAGCCGGAAGGGGCTTTGAAAAGCAGAAGCCCTGCAGATAATCACAACCAATCTCCTTCATTGCTTGTGCCATTTCAAGGTTTTCTATTCCTTCTGCAGTAACTGTAAAATTCATTTGCTTAAAGGTTTCTACCAGGGTAGGTAAAATTTTATCTCTTTCCTTAAAGTAATCCCATACAATCTCCATATCAAGTTTTACATTGATGAAGGGGCACTTTTTCAGACGTGTTACATTGGAATAGCCGGTGCCGTAATCATCCAGAACAAACTGAAAGCCTGAATGCTTCATAATTTGTATTTGCTTTTGGAGCAGGGCGTAATCAATCATAGATTCTTCTGTAATTTCCAGATGAATCATGTGAGCTGGGATATCATAATTTCTTAGGATTTGATCAAATCTGTCTGAAAGATTTTGGTGTAAAAACTGCACTGGCGAAAGATTTACATTAATCCAGGATAAGCCCATGCTTTTTAGGTCATATTTGTTTATAAACTGACAGGTTTTTTCAAGCATTTGTTCTCCCAGTTGAACGATTCTTCCGTTCTTTTCTGCTATAGGTATAAAGCTTGCTGGTGAAATAATTCTTCCCTCTGAATCTCTAATTCTGGCCAAGGCTTCGGCCCCCACAACAGCATTTGTCTTTACATCTATTAAGGGCTGTAAGAATAATTCTACTTTATTGTTTTCGATTGTATATTCCAAGGCCTTTTTAACGTCTGCATTTTGTTTGTTAATTTCTAGAGTTGATTCTTTTATTACTATATTTTTTGAGCCAATATGTGCCATAGAATTCATGGCAGATAAAATTACGTCTAATAATTTATTTGAATCTTTAATAGTAATTTGAGGAGCAACCTTTATAAAGCCTACATCAAGATAAATGTTTGTTTTGTCATCAATATCCCAAGGTTCATGAAAACGTTGATTCAGTTGTTTTCTGATTTTTATGCTGTTATTTACTTTTTTACTAAAGAGAAGAAAACGACCATCTCTTAAATAAAACGCATTTAATTCGGGATAAGTTTCTACCAAATAATCAGAAATAATTTTAAGAACCTTATCCATTTGCTGGCTGCTGTAGATTTCTCGTAAATCAATATAGTTATGAATTACAAAGCCGATTATAAATGGTTTATCATAAATACTACATTCTGAAAAAATAGAGGATAGAGCATACTTATTAAATAACTGAGTTTTTTCATCCTGGTAAATATCAGGATTTTCAAATATCTCATAGATTATGATAATCGAAATAATACAGAATAAATCCATAATTAAGAGATTCTTAAAAATGATTCTAATTATATATCCAACAAAGAGCATTAAATTAAATAGAATTGCAAAGTGGTATTCCCTTTTACTTATTATATTTTTATTTATACAAATTAGTACCATTGAAATACAGGAGAAGTAAAAGCTGCTTATGTAAATTGTGTTATAAAATGAGGCTCTTGAATATCTTTTGTCAGTGATAGAAAAAATACTTGGGTAAAAAATATTCGATAAAACAAATAAAACTGTAAGAATGTAAATTACTAAAGAAATTATATGAGATACTTTATGGTTCCAAAATTTTATTTTTAAGATATCGAGAGTGTATTTATAGAAAATAAAGCCTCTTGTGATAAAAAGGAGAAAAAATAAAATATTTATTAAAAGCAAAAATGTATTTGAAAAGGATTTGCTATAATCCAGGCTAATAGAAGAAGCGTCATCAATTATTAAAGTTGAAATTTCTATCAGCAAAAGGTTTAAGAATGATTTATTAAGGTTTATCGGTAATCTACGTTGTGAAAAATAAAATAAAAGCAAAAGAGATAAGATTACTAGATTGGGGATTATGAAATTATAATTCCACATAAAACTCTCCAATTAAATGAAATTATTTGCTCAAAAATACGTAAACTTTATTATTATATTATGATGCAGGAAGAAGGAAAAAGCAATTCAAAAAAAAACGCTCCCCTTTAAGAGGAGCGTTTTTAGTATTCTAACTAATTAAATTAGAATGCAACTGACATTTCGAATGGAACAGACCAACCGATTGTGCGTCCAGAACCTGAATCAGCACCAATTGAGATAAGAGCTGCGAGGTCGATTGAACAAGCACCAACGTTGAATGTTACACCAGGCTTAAGTTCGATATTGAAAGCATCACCGAATGCATCGTTGAATGGGATTTCACCAGCGTTGTCAAGGTCAGAACCGAACAAGAAGTATGGTGTGAATCCATCAAGAGCGTACTGTACTTTAGCACTGAATTCCATGTAAGAAGGGTCATCATCATTTCCAGAGAAGCGGATGATAACTGGAGCACGCAACTGAGCTACGAAAGCACCTGCTGTGAACTTGAAGTAGTTATCCAAAGCAACACCACGGAATGTAACGTCACCTGTTGAAGACCACCAAGCGTGATCGTTAGCACTGATGTTGAAACGAGCGTTCAACATAGCATAAAGTCCGTCAGACCAAGCACTTCCGTAAGATCCACCAATTGCAAGAACCTTTGTATTTCCCTTTCCAGCATCGCGCCAGCTAGCTGCGATAGAGATTGGAAGGTCTGTAGCACCCTGGAGGTTATATGTAGCACCAACACCATAAGCAAGAACGTTTGTTGAATCACCAAGTGTAAGCCAAGCGTTATCACAACCAGGTGCGATACCAGCTGTAATCAAAAGACCATCAATTGGAGTGAGGTCGAAGTTGATACCAGCAGCTTCTACAGTAGCGTAAGAAGAATATTTTCCAGACCATGATGTAGATTCTGTGTAATTAGCACCAATTGGGTCCTTCCACCAGTGAAGCATTTCTTTCAATGTTCCAACAGAAACATCACCAACAGTAATTTTCAACATATCGATTGGCTTGAACCACAGGTTAGCAGAACGAATAGAAAGAGATGTCATTCCGTCTGTTCCGTTATAGTTATACCAGAACTGGAACTGTGCACCAGCGTTATCAAGGTTTCCAGAAAGAACCAAGGCATCAGCATCTTTCTGATTTGCGCTCTTAAGTTTGAATACTTCAACACTTGAACCATCAGCAGAACTTCCACTGATTACGTCTCCTGTCATATAAACTCTTGCTGCAAGATCAACTGCGAACATAGAAGCTGCCATTGCGATTGCAGCAATTCCCATTACGATTTTTTTCATTTGAAAAAATCCTCCTTTTTTTTTATAGACTTCACAGAGCAACGCCCCTTACGTGAAATCCTCTTTTTTTTTAATCCTAACACGTAGGATAGCAGAAGTCAAGAAAAAAATTTCTTTTCTTCTCCTTTTTTTGTAACTCTTTTTTTATCGGAATGTTTAGTAAATTAATTGAATTTTTACTTTATTTATTGAATAGTTT
>JAIKYB010000022.1 GCA_024683675.1 Treponema sp. | reverse complement strand
CCTCCGTGAAAGATTATTTTCTGTCCCTTGTAATTCATTAAGTTCCAGCCCTTTCCGTAATAGGCATCGTACTGGGGAGTTCCTAGGCTAACATTCTCGTACCACATTGAATCAATACTTTCTTTTTTTATGATTCGCCTTCCCTGCTCCGTAAGACCGCCATTGAGATACATACGCAGATATTTTGCATGCTCATTTGGAGTGATTGCAAGATAACCGGCTGGCTCATGAAACCAGGATTCTTCCTGAGGAAAATCTGCCGGACCATTTTTGAAAAAGCCAAAATAATTGCGGTTGCCTTGTAAAAGCTGAGGATTATTTTTCAGGCTTGCAGCGTTTGCTTTTGAAGAAGACATTCCAAGCGGGGTAAAAAGCTCCTGAGAAATATAAGCTTCATAAGAAAGGCCCGAAACAGCTTCGATAATTTTTCCCAGTAAATCATAATTCACATTTGCATATTCGTATTTTCCATAGCTGTCTGTGAGACTCAGCCTTTTACCATCCGACAGCTTCATATGTGTATCAAAGCCGCTTGTATGATTTAAGAGAGAACGGACCGTTACCGGCTTTTCAAAATTAATGTCGGGTAAATATAATGAAATATCAGCATCAATATTTATAAGTCCCTTTTCGGCCAGCTGCATAGTGCAGAGGGCCGTGTAAGACTTACTCATTGAACCGATAAAAAAAAGCTGCTCCAGACTGCTGCACTGTCCGTAAGTTCTGGAAAAGAGAGTCTTTTCAGAATCGGTAATCAGGAAGGCCATTCCCGGAATATGATAAGCTTTGTTTATCTCAGTCAGATAATTTTCGAACTGAAGGAATCTGCTGTCATTTTCGGTAAAGGCAGATGAAAAGAGCATTGAGCAGCTTGTGCTCAATGCCAGCATAAAAATCAAAAATAATTTCTTCATAAAAACCTCACGACGCAAATAATAAGGCTTTATGAGAATCTTTCAATATAAATATGAGGAAGCTCATATTGAAATATGAGCTAGTTAATATTAGATTTTGCCTCTTTCCTTGAGGATATTTTCTACGTATTGAACCATTTCAAATACTAGAGCGTCACAATGAGGCTTACGGGTTCCGCCATTTTTTGCATTCTCACGAAGTAAGTCTGAACAGTTCAGCATATCTGAATGTCGTTTGCGGAAATCCTTTACAAGCTTCTGAGTTGTTGCGGGGTCATCTACATCAAAAAGACCTAAAACCATTAAACCGCCGGTAATAACACCACAGGTAATTCCAGACTTCATACCGCCACCAAATGCAACTGCAATTTTGTATGCAGTTACATCATCAAGATTTAATGACTGGGTAAAAGACATTAAAACTGACTGTGTACAGTTATGATGAGGCTCTTCAATAGCACGAATTTCTTGTGCACGCTCTAGATATTTACTCATTTTAATTACTCTTCATCAACATTAATATAAATATAACCTTCAGAACATTCCATTTCTGCAAAATCAGAATATTTTACATTTCCAAAAATATCTTGAATTTCATATTGATAGTAATAAAGGCCATCAAACAAATCGCTGTCTTCTATTACAATATTCTTTGAATAAGTAGTTTCTCCACCGATATAAGCAGTTGCTTCGTCATCTTCATCACTGTCTTCACTTACTGCATAGAATACAAAGGCAAGTTTATCACCTTCTTTAAGGTGACGCATACCCTTTGAAGCTGTACCATTTTCGATACCATCATAAGCACCAATTAATTTATACTTTCCAGTAGTAAAACTATACTTTAAACGAAGGTTTGTATCCTTTCCATTAAGTTCAACCGGAACAGAATAATAATTTGCATCTTCTGAAGCTTCTATAAGTTCTGCATTTACATAACAATCATCAATTGTTATCCAAGTTCCATCAAAGTTATCATAGAAGACTCCAGAATCCCAGTCGCCATTGATATTATTATCATTTCCAAGATAGAGGAATTCTTTTGCTTCTTCATCATACCAGTAAAGGTTCATTGTAACAAAATCAACAGAATCCAAGCCATTTGAAATATTTAAGGCATAACGAGGCTCTTCATCAAAGTTTTCTATAAAAGTTGAGAATTCAACATCATAACTTGCACTTTTTACAGGTTTGAAAGCCTTAACTTTTTTGTCTTTGTATACCCACTGAGGAGCACTCCAATTTTCAAGAATTGCATCGAGATATTGGAGGTATGGACGGTTATCAACATTATCTGCATATACTGAAGTATCTCCAATATATTTTACAGGATAATAAACCGCAATTCCGCATGAATTTCCTTCATCCTTTCCATGAACTTCAAAAAGAACAGCATTTTTAATTTCTTTAATTAAAGCTTGAGCCTGTTCAGGAACTTCTGCAGCAGCATTTTGTGCAAATTCTCCCAAATCAATAAGATTTGTATAACCTTCATTATCACTGGAAGAACCGTATTTTACACCCTTTGCTCCACTACGAATTAAATTACGAAAAGAAGTTACATTCTGAGTTTTTTGAGTCATTTGAGATGCCATAGCCTGGAAAGCAAGCTTTACACGGTTTATACGAGACAAATCAAGAACAGACATTGTACAAGAAGAACTATAGCCGGCATTTCTCATGTTTGTACTGTAAAGTTCTGCAATCTGTCTACCTAATTGAGCACCAGTTTGTTCTGGTTTTGAAGATAAAGAAGAAATCCATTTATCATAAGAAAGACAAGCACTTAAGACGACTTCTTCAGATGCAACCATATATTTTCCGTAATTAGAAAGAGTATCTGCCATTTCTATTGTAGCACTTAAACAAGTATCAAAAATAAAGATTTCAAATGAAACACCTGCATCTGTAAATGCCTGTTTAAGTTCAGAGGCAAGCAAAGAGTCTGAACCGAGCAAATCATCTGGATAATTTTCATCAAAACAAACACCATAAACACTTCCAGAACCATGGTTCCAAAAATCCAAAGCGTATTTTTTTGCTGGATAATTTTTAGCACCCCAAGAAATAAAATCTGATAAAGTCTTTGGATTTCCCATAGATGCAAGAGGCAAAGTTGCAACCTTTGTAATTTTACCATTCTTCAAAACAAAACGGTTTAGATTAGTACTTGAAACATCAAAGCCATGCCATTTTCTTGAACCACCAGTTTCTATAAGAACATTTACATTTGAACCAATAGAAGATTTTGCAATTTCTTTTAAATCTGTAACACCACAACTACTATTTGATTCAAGATCAGAACCACAAAGATAGATAAATAGGGTCCAATCTGCGGCTCCTGCTGGAGCTTCAGGGTTTTCAATAACAGTATCTTCTACAGCATAGAAAGAAGAAGTTCCACTTCCTGTATTTTGCTGATCATTAAAATAATAGTCATAGGCAGAACTAGAATTATTTGAACTACTGTTGTCTGCATATTCTTCATTGCTATAGCTGTCATCATAATATTCATCATCAGAGTACTCATCACCATAATATTCGTCATCGTAGTACCCTTCATCATCATAAGACTCATCGTAATAATCGTCTTCATCCAAACCAAATAATTCTAATAAATAAGAAGCCCAGTCCTCGTCATCTTCGTAATATTCATCATCGTCATAATAATCATCATCGCCATAATCTGCGTAATCTTCATCATCATAACCATAATAATCATCATCAGAATAGTATTCATAATCTTGATCGTCATCATAGCCATAATCTTCGTATTCTTCATCATCAGGATAATAGCCATAATAATCATAATAAAGCTGTTTTAATTCTTCATCATCGACATCATAATAAGAGTCTTCATCATCCTCAAAACAAGAACAGACACTTACTGCAGAAAGTGCAACCATCACAATAATAAGAAAAGAGCTTAACCATTTCTTAAAACATTTCATACTAAAATCTCCCCCAATTTTTTTATATATTAAAGAATTTTAATCTTTCCATCTATTATACTTATCTATTTCTAGAATTTTTTTTGCATTTGCTACACGTTCCAGACTTGGACTTTCCAAATCTTTTAAAGGATAATCAATTCCCAAATCCTTATATTTAATTGCACCAAGCCCGTGATAAGGAAGAACTTCTACACGCTCAACATTGTGCAAAGTTCGTATAAAATCACGAGTTTGAATTAAATATTCGTCATTATCAGTCCAACCTGGAACAAGGACATGACGAATCCAAATTGGTTTATTTATTTCATCAAGATAAGCAAACATTTCACGGATATTTTTGCCACTTTTACCAGTAAGTTTGATATGTTCTTCTTCATTAATATGTTTAATATCCATCAAAAGGATATCCGTTACTTCCATAAGCTTTTCAAATTTAGCAAACCATTTTTTATCAGCCTCAGAAGCATCAGGAGCACGTCCATTTCTAAAAGGACCGCCTGCAGTATCAATACAAGTATTTACACCAAGTTCTTTAAAACGAGTAAAAAGTTCAATAAGAAAATCAATCTGAAAAAGAGGATCTCCACCACTAACAGTAACTCCACCCTTCTTTCCCCAATATTCTTTACAACTTAAAGCTTCCTGAACAAGTTCTTCTACTGAATATAGTTTTCCATCTGTCATATTCCAGGTATCGGGATTGTGACAATATAGACATCTCAAAGGGCAGCCTGAAAAAAAGATTATAAAACGACTGCCAGGTCCATCTGCACATCCAAAACTTTCCAACTGGTGAATATATCCCTGCATAATTATCCTCTCTTATAAAATACTTAAAATTAACGCCAGTACTGTATAGCTAGAAGTATACACTATTTTTGAAATTTTTTCCCCCGTTCAATAAAATTCATATGAGATTTTTGCTTTCCTGTTAGAGGACGCTTTGAAGTAAAATCTTCTGATTTTTTATGATTGTTATTTCGATTCTTATTTTTTTCTGCAAAAAGGTTTGAATAATCACCTTTATTTACATATTCCCGCCATGCAGCTGGTTCAGGAACTTCAAATTTGAGTTTTTCTCCCGTAAAAGGATGTTTAAATTCCAAAGTACAGGCATGAAGACAAAGACGGTCAAAAGGATTACTTTGAGCCCTATGTTCTTCATCTCCTGCAAGCGGATAACCGTGAGCTGCAAGATGAGCTCGAATCTGATTTTTCTTTCCTGTATCCAGAGAAAGTTCAAAAAGAATATAATTTTTACCTTTTTCCAGCATTTTGTAATGAGTTCGTGCAGGAATAGTTTTAAAAGCATGCCCTGATTTATCTACATCCCCATCTTTAGGAACAAAACCAATATTATGTGCATTCTGAGATAAATCATCATCAATAAGCCCAGAATCTGGAAGAGGATTTTTTCGCGCTATTGGAGAAATTTCTGCTAAGGCATGATACAAACGTTCTGTAACCATTTTATGCCAGTTATCCATTATCTTTTCCTGAGCCTGCTCAGTTAGAGCAAACATCATAATTCCACTGGTATCCCGATCTAGTCTATGAACTGCAAAAGGTTTATGTTTTGCATTAGCACTTCCCTTTTTTCTAAGAATATTTTCAAGTACTGACTGTGCTGTACGCCATTTACATCCTGTATAAGGAACACTCAAAAGACCGGCCGGCTTATTAATTACTAGAAGCCACTGATCCTGATATAAAATCTCTATTTTATCCATAAATCAAGGTATTTTAGCATTTTGCTATAGAAATAACCACTCTATAAAAAAACTAATAAAAATTTATCAGACTAAGAGCTTGTAACATAAAAAAAAGACCGCCCCGGAAAACCGAAGCGGTCTTATAGATTGTCTGGTCAAGCCCAGAAATGACAATTCTCGTCAAGCCCGACAATGACTATTTATGTCAAGTGCGGGAATCTGACCTTACCAGATTTGCAATCTTCGATTACAAACTTGCATGACAGGTTCGTGCAATTACGTCGTCCTGCTGTTCCTTTGTAAGATTGATGAAGCGTACTGCGTATCCAGATACACGAACTGTAAAGTTAGCATATTCTGGTTTTTCAGGATGTGCCTGACAATCCTTAAGTTTTTCAACACCGAATACGTTTACGTTCAAGTGGTGAGCTCCCTTAGAGAAGTATCCGTCGAGGATATTTACAAGGTTTCCTACCTGTTCAGCTTCATCGTGTCCAAGAGCAGATGGGTTGATTGTCTGTGTGTTAGAAATACCATCAAGTGAGTACTTGTATGGAACCTTAGCAACAGAGTTCAAAGACTTAACCAATCCCTTTGTTTCTGCACCGTAAGATGGAGAAGCTCCTGGTGAGAATGGAGCATGAGCCGGGCGTCCGTTAGGAAGAGCACCAGTAGCCTTACCGTATACAACGTTAGAAGTAATAGTAAGGATAGATGTTGTAGGCTCAGC
>JAIKYB010000116.1 GCA_024683675.1 Treponema sp. | reverse complement strand
AATCTTTAAGGAACAGATAACAAGTAAGTTCCGTGAGCTTTTAGAGGATAAAGCTGATGAAAACCGCATTATGACAGAAACTGCCGCCATGCTGGTAAAATATACAATTAATGAAGAAATTGTAAGATTAAACAGTCATATCGCTGCAATGAAAGAAGAGCTGGAAAAGAATCCTGCACCAGGAAAAAGACTTGATTTTATTTGTCAGGAAATGAACCGCGAAATCAATACAATTGGAAGTAAAAATCAGTTTGCTGAAGTTGGTGCTATGGTTATCACTGCAAAAGACAGCCTGGAAAATATAAGAGAACAGTCAAAGAATGTTGAGTGAGGTAGAAAATTATGAAAATTAATAAGGATATTCGTGTTGCAATTAGTGGAAAGTCTGGTTGTGGAAATACAACCGTAAGCGGACTTCTTTCAAAGACTCTGGGAGTTACTCTTATAAATTATACCTTCCGCCAGTTGGCTGCAGAAAAGGGAATGACTTTACCAGAGGTAATTGAAGCTGCAAAAAATGATGATTCTTACGACAAATACGTAGATAAGCATCAGGTAGAGCTTGCCCTTGCAGAACCTTGTGTATTGGGAAGCCGGCTTGCAGTCTGGATGCTAAAGGAAGCTGACCTTAAGGTTTATCTTTTTGCCAGTGACCAAACCCGGGCTATGCGAGTTTTTAATCGTGAAGGCGGCGACTTACAGCAAATAAAAGATTTTACTGCTATGCGTGACCGGGAAGATACCCGCCGCTATCAGGAATTTTACGGAATTGATAATAATGATTATTCTTTCTGCGACTTGATTATTGATGTAAATGAAAAAAGTCCTGAAGAAATAGTTGAAGTGATATTAAAGGCTCTTGAAGAAAGAAAACTGATTGAAAGATAGTATTAATTTGCTGTATAAATAAAAAAATCCCGGGTAAGCGGTAAAGCTGCCCGGGATTATCATTTAACTGTTTAATTCTAGAGATTAGCCAGTAACCAATCCTTGAACATATTGTAGTCGTTATTCATTGGAATAGCATTATCAGGAAGTCTCATTACAGCTTCAAGTCTATCCGGCATAGGAGGTTCCTTGCCGATAGCGTCTTTAACAATCTGTCCAAACTTTGCAGGAGAAGCTGTTTCCAAAATTATGCCGACAGCATTTTTGTTGATGATTTCTTTGCCCCAGGCAGGTACATTTGGTGTAAGTCCCGGTTTATTCCAGTCATTTTTCTGTCCGGCAATAAGCTTTTCCATGGCACCGCTTCTGATATCATCCCAGGCCTGCCAGCCGATTGCTCCATGTGGATCAATAATATATCCGTTTTTGTCATTACAGCTGCGGATAGCAGATTTTATTCCGTCATTATCAAGCCAGTAAGATGCAAAGAGTTCTCTTACCTGGTCAAGAGTGTACATAGCCTTAATGCGCTCGTAGTTACTAGGAGCACCAACGTCCATAGCATTTGCATAAGTTTCAACAGAAGGACGGGCATTGTAATCGCCAGTTGCAATCCAGTCTGGAATTGTCTTGTTTGTGTTAGTTGCAGCAACAAAGCCTGCAATTGGAGCACCCATTTCGCGGGCAATAAGACCTGAAGTAAGGTTTCCGAAGTTGCCGCTTGGAACAACCATAATAATTGCCGGGTCCTGAATCTTGTTGTCCATTGGGCTTCTGTTGCGAACTGTAAGTGCGCTGTACATATAGTAGAAGCTCTGTGGCAAAAGACGAGCAATATTGATTGAGTTAGCTGAAGAAAGTCTAAGCTTTCCGCGAAGCTCGTTATCTGTAAAGGCTGTTTTTACCAGCTTTTGACAGTCATCAAAGGTTCCTTTTACTTTAAGGGCTCTTACATTTCCTGTGAAAGTAGAAAGCTGTTTTTCCTGAAGAGGACTGATTTTTCCATCAGGATAAAGGATTGTTACATCAAGCCCCGGAACCCCGTGGAAGGCACTTCCTACAGCGGAACCAGTATCACCAGAAGTTGCAACCAAAATGTGAAGAGGAGTGTCTTCATTTCTGTTAAAGTAAGACATTGTGCGGGCCATAAAGCGGGCACCAAAGTCCTTGAAGGCACATGTTGGTCCATGGAACAATTCCATTACATAAGAAATTGCATCTACAGGTACAACCTTTGGCTGGAAAGGATATGCGTCCTGAATAATAGCGGCAAGATCTACATCCGGGATTTCATCTCCCACATAAGGCTTTGCCATATTAAAAGCTATATCTCTAAAAGATGGAGCAGGGTCCTTATTCAAAAGGCCCTTATCAAGCTTTGGAAATTCAACTGGAATGTATAAGCCTCCAGTTGCCTGATTCATTCCTCCCATAACGGCAGTTCTGAAATCAGCTTTTACGCTATTATCTCTGGTGTCTGTAAAAATCATAAAGTATCCTCTTTAGTGAAGCATTATAACCCAAAAACAAGGTTATCGACAATAATCTTTGCTAATTCTTCTTTACATTTTGAAGTTGATTCATTCCAGTTTTTTCCTCTGGCTTCATGACTGTAGCTTCCTGTAAAAATCTGAGAACCGTCCTTCATTTTGATTCCTGTGATTTCTGCAATGAGGGAACACACATATTCATCTCCATCAGCAGTAACAGGATTTGCAAATTTTATTGTTCCGCTTATTAAATATCCGTAAGCATCTCCACCGATTATTTCATAAGTGTCACGGTAAAGTGCACTGTTTTTTCCGATATAAGAAGTTTCATTTACAGGGCCATTTCCAACCAGTGTAATTCCTCTTGTTCTGAATTCACTCTGAACGTGAGTTGAATTATTTACAGGGCGGCCTTTTTCGTTATAGTCCCAGATAAATAAAACTGCACCCTTTGAAGCTATATCTGATTTTACCTGGTAAGGGGCTTTTACTTCCTTTTCTGCAGCTGCAGCCTTTACATTTTCATCATCATATAAAAGTGCTGGTTTTGCAGAAACAAAGGCATTGGCAGAAAAAGCGGCCTTTTCCGGATTGTAAGTAACAAGTCCCTGGCTGTCACTTTTTATAATTTGACTTGCATAGTCCAAGCCTGTCTGACTTTTTGAGGCTGGATAAGTAATTTCAATATCAAAATCTGAATATGCAGAAGAGTCTGCATGCTTTACTGCAAAAATATAAGGCTTTGCAAAGCTTTTGTTCAGATTTGTAACAGAAGGCCCTGAAATAAAGGTGATTGTGACATCATCTTTAATCAACTGACTGTATAATTCTTCTTCAGTTGGAGCGGCTATAGTTTCTTCTACAATTTCTTCTTTTTGTTCGTTAGAAATTACACTTTCTTTTTCTACTTCAGTTGTTGCACAGGCTGCCAGTGATAATACAAGGCCTGTTGAAATCAAAAATCTATTGATTACTTTCATAAATATCTACCTAATTATTTTTTATATTTTATTGTGTAAATGCAATTTTTACAATAAGATTATTTAAAATAATATTATATTTAATTTTATAAGAATCAGGCAAAAAATGCGTTGTACTAAGGCATATATATATCAAGATAATCTTCGTCATAATCTCAATGAAATAAAGAAAAATTTAAAAAAAGGAACTAAAATCTGCCTTGCAGTAAAGGCTGACGCTTACGGGCATAATGCAGTTCTGGCTTCAAAAATTGCAGAAGAATGCGGAGCTGAATATCTTGCAGTTGCAACTGTGGATGAAGGAATAGAGCTTCGTGAAAATGGAATTAAAGCTCATATTCTTTTACTTAGTCTTTGCACTCCTTCAGAAATGAAGGCTCTTTTTGAATATAAAATAACTCCTCTTGTTTTTTCTGAAGAATATATAAAGACCCTTGCTAAAGAAGCTGATTCTTACTTCACAGATAGCCAAAAGCATGAAGTTCATCTTGCCGTAGATACAGGTATGGGAAGAATAGGCTGTTATTCAAGTGAGGCTGCAGAAGAGGCCAGACTGATAGAATCTTCTTCTCATCTTAAGCTTGGTGGTATGATTACTCATTTTGCTCTTTCTGACGGTGTTTCTGACCAGGCTCAGGATTTTACAAAAACTCAATATGAAGATTTTGTAAGGGCTGTAGATTCTGTAAGATCTGCCGGAATTAATCCTGGAATCTGTTCATGCGGAAGCAGTGCTGCTCTTATGACTCATCCTGAAATGCATTTTGATATGGTTCGCCCCGGAATTATTGCTTACGGCTACTATCCGGATCAGGTTACAAGAGAATATCTTTCTTCACATGGAATTAATATTGATTTAAAACCGGTTCTTTCTTTTGAAACACAGGTTGTGGCTATAAGACACTTTCCTGCAGGTAAGTCTGTTTCTTATGGACGTACCTGGACAGCTCCTTGTGATACTGATATAGCGGTACTTCCTGTTGGCTATGCAGACGGACTTTTACGCCGCTTTTCACCAGGCTTGGAAGTAACTATAAATGGCCATAATTATCCTGTTGTTGGCCGAATCTGTATGGACCAGTGCATGGTTGATATTGGTAAAGATAACAAGGATGTAAGGCTCTGGGATAAGGTACTTATTTTTGGACCAGAAGAAAGCGGAGCCTTAAATACGGCAGAAGCCCTTGCAAGTCTTGGAAAGACAATTTCCTATGAAGTGCTTACTTCTCTTACAAAAAGAGTTGTCCGCCATATCATTTAGCAGCCTTCAACAATTCATCAACTTCTGAAACAAGGTAGAAAGAGCCTGTAACCAGCAGAATAGCACCTTCCTGTGCAGAAAGCTCCAGTGCTTTTTTTATAAGTGATTTATAATCTGCATCTGCAGTAAAGTCTAATTCTGCTGCCTTAAAAGCTGTTATTTCTGCATTTAAATCTGAGATTTTCTTTTCACCTGGTCTTGTAACATAGATGTGGGAAAATCTGTACTTAAAGATTTTTGCCATATCCTTTACATCCTTGTCGGCTGCGCAGGCAAAAAGCAGATTTACCTTTCTGGAGCCGAAAAGCTTGTTCATTGTGTCCACTGTAAGCCGTACGCTGTTCAGCGTGTGTGCTCCGTCAAGAATCAGAGTTAATCCCGGATATTTTTCAAGTTTTTCTTTTATTTCAAAGCGGCCGGGAAGCTTTGCTTTTTCAAGGCCTCTTTCAATAATCGTTTCATCAATATTTGGTAAAATCTTTTTTGCTGCTATACAAGCCATGGCGGCATTTTGAGCCTGCATTTTTCCCATCAACTGCATATCTGCATCTACAGGCCTGTTAAACATAGGACTTTCCAGATGTACGTGCATTCTGCGTTTCTTTTCGTTGAAAGAATAGAAGGAATGACTGATAAGGTCTTCTACAAAAAAGTGGGGAGCGTGTCTGGTAAAGGCTTTTTCCCTTAAAACAATATTTACACCTTCAGACTGCTGTCTTGCCAAAAGGACTGGCGTACAATTTTTTATAATTCCAGCCTTTTCAGCAGCTATTTTTTCAAGAGTGTTTCCTAAAAATTCAGTATGTTCCAGCTCTATAGGTGTAATACAACAAAGTTTTGGTCTGATAATATTAGTTGCATCCAGACGACCACCAAGTCCTACTTCAAACACATTCCAGTCAGTTTTAGCATTTCTAAAGCAGAGAAAGGCATACAAAGTAACAAGTTCAAACCAGGTTAAAGGTCTTTCTGCGGGTAGGTCTTCCGGAATAATAGAATCAACCTTAGGCATTATTTCCTTTATAGATTTTTCGTAAACTGAATCATCAAAAAAGCCGTCAGCCCGACTGATACGTTCTCTAAAATCACTTATATGAGGAGAAGTGTAAAGGCCAACATTGTAACCAGCTTCCTGCAGAATTGAGGCAATCATTTTTGAAACAGAACCTTTTCCCTTGGAACCGGCCACATGGACACAAGGGGCTGCGTCTTGAGGATTGTTAAATCTTTTACAGAGATAATCTATAGTATCCAGCCAGAAAATATTTTTTTGGGGAAGTCTTTCAAAATTTAAATAGCTTTCCAGCCATTCCAAAAAATCATCAATTGCACTCATTCTTTTCATTCTAGCACACTTAATTTTATTGTAAATATGATTAGCGGATTTTTTCTGCAACCTTTAAAAGCTGCTCTTTTGTATTCATTGCTGGATCTTCAATAACACAGTCCAAAAGCTGGCCCAGAATCCGGCCTAAATCCTTACCGGCTGGAATTCCCATTTCAATTAAATCCTTGCCATTAACTGCCAGGTCTTTAAGAGAAAGGGCGTTTTGTTTTTCCATAATGGCACTTATTCTGTCTTTTAATTGGCAAAGCAGCTTTACAGATTGACTGTAGCGCATATCAACATTCTGATTATACATTCCAAACATATCAGAAAGTCTCAGATCAAAAAGATCTTCCATATTTTCCGGCTTTACCCTGATAATAAAACGACGTACTGCCGCATCTGTCCAGTTTTCTTCATAGTGAAACATATGTTCCTTTACCAGGTGGCAGACATTGTTTATCATTTCGTTTGAAAACTTAAGTCTGGTCATTAAGGCTTTTGTTATTTTTTCACCTGCAGCTTCATGATTGTAAAAGGTTATAGTATCAATTTCGCTTTCTTTTCCTTCTTCATTAAGAACCTTCTGCCTGCAGATTTTTTTTACTTCAGGCTTTCCAATGTCATGAAAGAGGGCTGCAAGTCGGACATTTAATTTACCTGCCTTTGCGTACTTTGCAGCACCATCACAGGCATAGAAAAGATGGTCTAAAACATCAAATTTGTGGAAGGCTCTGTAATCAGATTGAATACAGCCCCTGCATATATTAAATTCAGGAATAAAAATTGACAGTATTCCGCTTTCTTCCAAAAGCTTTAGGGCGGCAGATGGTTTTTCTGACATTAAAATCTTTTCAAACTCATCTCTAAAGCGTTCAATTGAAATTGAAGCTGTTTTTGTAAGCACATCAGCTTGAGAAAGTTCATTAAGTGTCGACTTTTCTATACTAAATCCTAATCTTCCTGCAAATCTTATGGCTCTTATGGGGCGAAGTCCGTCTTCCATAAATCTTTCATGAGGATTTCCTACAGTCCTTATTATTTTCTTTTTAATATCCTGGCGTCCGCCATAGGGGTCAACAATAGAACCGTCTGCAAGATTTACCGCAATTGCATTCATGGTAAAATCTCTGCGGGCAAGGTCTTCTTCGATAGTTGCTGCGTAATTTATAGAGTCCGGGTGTCGTCCATCTGAATAGCCGCTTTCCGTCCTGAAGGTAGTAACTTCAATTTCTGTTTTCATAAAATGGACTGTAACAGTTCCGTGTTCAATTCCTGTAGGAACTACAAATTTGAACATGGAAATTACATCCTGAGGACTTGCGTTTGTTGTTACATCCCAGTCTGAAGCTTTTTTACCAAGGAAAATGTCTCGAACAGCTCCTCCTACTAAATAGGCCTTAAAGCCGTGCTCCTGAAAAACCTTGTGAAAGCTTTTTAATGTATCCGGAATATCTATTTTTTTATTTATCATTAAAATCCCCGTTATTGTGAAATCCCCGTAGACAGGTAGCTTATAATTCCTGCAATACCAGTACTGAAAATACAGAAAATTATAGCCAGAAGTAAAAGAACAGAATATATAATGTTTTTTACCTTGTATTTTTCCGTAAATATTTTAACTATGCTTTCTATAAGTAATAGAGTTGAAAGCAGAGTAGAAAAAATAGAAACATAGGAAAGAAAAAACAAAATAATCTGCTGACTGCTATCCTGAAAGTTTTGATAATTTCCAATAATATACAAAAGTGTAAGTAAAACACAAAATACAACAAATATAAGGTTTATTGTCATAGTAACCTTATAAGTTAATGTATTTGAGAATCTTGACTTTGCATTTTGTAAAAATTTTTTTATCATTACTTGATGAATCTTGAATTCTGTTGCTATACTATAATATTATTGAATTACAGAGATAAAGTCCATGAAGAAATTTTCAATAAGCCTTTTTATCTTAGCTCTTTTTTTCGCAGTCGCATTTTTTATCGGATGGACACAATTTAAAGTAAAGCCTGAAAGTGTGGGGGTGGTTACTTCTAAAACAAGTGGCGTTGATAAACTCCCTGTAGAAAATGGAAAATTTTCCTGGCACTGGCAGTTTCTTTTGCCTACAAATGCTAAACTCACAGTATTTTCTATAAAACCTGTGAGTGTAAATAAAACTATTAAGGGAGAGCTTCCTTCAGGCACTCTTTACACATCTATTTTTAATTCACAGGATGCTTTTTCTTATTATTTCAAATTTTCTATTTCCCTGACAATTGGACCTGAAGCCCTGGTAGAGCTGGTAAGCCAGAATAAAATTACAAATAATGAAGATCTACAAGTCTATATGGAAAATGCCGCAGATACAATTGCTCAGCTTGCTGCAGATTATTATTTGAAAAAGGCTTCTGAAAATAAATCCTTTAGACCGGAATCTGTTCGCCGTGAGGATTTACTAAGAAATATAAAAATATATGAGGATTTTCCTGAAATCGAATTGATGATTTTTGCACTTACCGAATCAAAGATTCCAGACTATCAGCTTTATGAGCGGATAAGAGGTCAGGCTTTTCCTGATAAATCCCTTGAATCAGTTGAAAGTGTAAATGAAAATATAGATATAGTTGAAGAAGGTGAAAATGAAAATAGTTAAAGCGATCCGCGGGGCAATTACCTGTGATAATACAAAGGAAAGCATAACAGATAATGTTTGTTTAATGTGTAATGAAATTATCCAGCAGAATAATCTGACTGCTGCTGATATTATTTCAATTCAGTTTTCTATTACCAAGGATTTGACTGTCCTTAATCCGGCAACAGCCCTGCGTAAGGGAAATATGAGAATTGATGTATCGGATATTGCTCTCTTTTGTACTCAGGAAGCTTACATTGATGGTGGAATACCCTTTGTCGTAAGAGTTTTGGTTCATACATACATGGATCAGTTTGCAAATAAAAAGAATGTTTATCTGAATGGAGCAGAAAAGCTTCGTCCTGATTATTCTGGAAAATAGTTTACTACAGGTGGTTATATGAAACTTTGGGTTGTAAGCATGGAATGTGCCGGTATTGCAGAGGCTGGCGGTGTAAAAAATGTAACATATTCGATTTGTAAGGAATTTGCAGAGCTTAAACATTCTGTAACTCTTTTTATGCCTGTTTTTAAGTGCACTTCCTTTAAAGACCTGGAAGAAAAAATTCCGGAAGTAAAAGAAGCTGCGGATTCTGCTGAAGAAAAAGAATTGTCTGCTCAGGTAACTCTATGCGGAAAAAAAGAAGAGGTTACCTATAAGCAATATCTTAGTAAAAATGGAGCCTTTGATGTAGTTTTAATCAATCATCCATTGTTTGCAGAAAAGGAAGCTATTTATACCTATACAGCAGCAGAGGAGGAGTTAGATTCTACTCACACTAAGGGAACCGGCCATAAAGATGCCTTGTTCCTGGACACTCTTTTCCAGAAGGCTGTTTGTGCCTACGGAAGTCTTATTCCCCGCAGTGATATTCCGGATGTATTGCATTGTCAGGATGCTTCAACTGCAGTTTTACCAGCATATATTGCTGAAAGTAAAGCTTTTAAGAAAACAACAAGTCTGGTTACAATTCATAACGCAGGTCCATTTTATCATCATGAATTTACAAGTATTGGTGAGTCTGCCTGGTATACAGGTCTTGCAACAGAGCTTCTTGAAGATTCTTTGAACGGAACAAGTGTTGAACCATTTTTAATTGCTGCTAATTCTGGTGCCCATCTTACAACAGTTTCTGAACACTATGCAGAAGAACTTGTAGAACCTGCAAATATGCAGCTTACAGACGGTCTTTCTTATATATTTGCAAAGAAAAATATTCCGATTAAAGGAATTACAAACGGTTTTGATTACGAGCGCTATAATCCTACAGATAAAAACTGTTCAAAACTTCCATTTGAATATGACCCGGAAAAAGGTGATTTTGAGGGTAAGCTTAAGTGTAGAAAATTCTTTGTTCAGAACATTGTAAACACAAATAATTACGATACAGACGGAATAAAAAAATATGGTCGTTTAGACTGTTCTACAGAATATACAAAGGAAATCTTTATTGCCTATCATGGAAGAGTTACCAGTCAAAAGGGAATTTCTGTTCTTACAGAATCTATTCCTTATATTCTTGGTAACTTCCCGGATGTAAGATTTATACTTGCGGGGCAGGGTGAAACCTTCCTTGAAAATGATATTATAGAGCTAACAAAAAAATATCCCGGAAAGATTACCTTTATGAACGGCTATAATCAGTCAGTTGTAAGACTTGTTACTGCAGTTTCTGATTTTGTTGTTCTTCCAAGCTTCTTTGAACCTTGCGGCTTAGAGGATTTTATTGCTCAGGCCTTTGGAACAGTTCCTGTTGCTCATAAAACAGGCGGCCTTAATAAGATTACAGAAAAAACAGGTTTCCTTTATGACAGTAATACTGCCGGTTCGCTTACAGCCAAGCTTTCAGAAGTAATTATGTTAAAAGAACTGCGTCCTTCTGTAATGACAAAAATCATAAAGGCTGGTGCTTCAAGTGTGCATCATGAATATTTATGGAAAAATGTAATCCAGAAAAAATATATTCCATTTTTAAAAGAAATTTTGAAAAAATCGAGAATTTGATATTGACTAAATTTTCCGTAAACTATATATTATAAAAACATTCTGCTGCTTTAGCTCAGCTGGTAGAGCACGTGATTTGTAATCTCGGGGTCGTGGGTCCAAATCCTACAAGCAGCTTTCCCTAAGGGGAGTTTCTAGAGTGGTCAAATAGGACAGACTGTAAATCTGTTGGCATCGCCTTCTGAGGTTCGAATCCTCAACTCCCCAACTGAGTCGGAAACAATTCCGACTCTTTTTTTTTAACAAATTCTTTATATATTCCTCTGAATTGCTTTGACAATTTTCTATCTATGGTTTAAATTTATATGACACGTTTTTTGTGTAAAAAAGGGGATTTTGTGAAAGTTCGATTTTGGGGAGTAAGAGGTTCCCTTCCTGCTCCATTAACTCCAGATCAGATTCAGTCAAAAATAATGGCTGTAATTCAGCGAGCTACGCCGGCAGATTTAGAGTCTGCAGAATCAAGGGCAAAGTTTGTTTCCTCGCTGCCATCCTGGATTTATGGTACAACGGGAGGAAATACATCTTGTGTAGAAATACAGGCGGGGAAAACAGAAATTATTTTGGATGCTGGAACTGGTATCCGTGTTTTAGGTAAATCTCCTAATAAACCTGCAGATAATCACTATCATCTTTTATTTTCTCATTTTCATTGGGACCATATTCAGGGCCTTCCTTTTTTTGATCCTGCATATAATCCAAATTCTACTTTTGACGTTTATTCAGCTGTAGAAAACACAAGAGAATTACTGCGAAAACAGATGTTTCAACCATATTATCCTGTGCCTTTTGAAGCTTTTACAAAGAATTTTAATTTTCATCAGGTTTTTCCGGGGACAGCCTTTAAAATTAATGATGTAGTTGTAAATACCTGTCCTATGTCGCATCCTGGCACTTCTCACTCTTTTTCTTTTGAATACAAGGGTGCCAAGTTTGTTTATGCAACAGACGTAGAGCTTAAAGCAGATGATTTTAAGAAAACAAAAGAGGCTGAAGCTGTTTTTGGCGGTGCCGATGCAATTGTTATTGATTCTCAGTATACTGTTGAAGAGTCTTATCGAAAGGAAAATTGGGGACATTCTGCCTTCTGTTATGCAGTTGACTTTGCAATTTTCTGGAATATAAAAAAGCTTTTCCTCTTTCATCATGAACCAACTTATGATGATAAAAAGCTTAATTCAATTCTTCAGGCTGCAAGGTGGTATGCCCGCTATATCGAACATTCAGATATGGAAATTAACCTTGCAAAGGAATCTCTAGAGCTAGACTTATGATAGTTGATAATGAGGATGTAACAGTCCTGGATTATTCATTTTCTAAAAAGGAGCTTTTCCTTCTAGCTAAATTTTTAAGACAAAAGCAGGAGGAACTTCCCTTAGGTCTTGAATCACTTTATAAAACTTTGGAAGACTCAATTTATAACTCATTGTCTTTGGATGAGGTTAGAAGGTTCTATTCATGAAAAAATCGATTAAAATATTTCTTTTTACAATACTTTTTATTGCAATTATTATTGCGGCTTTTTTCTTTTTATTAAGAAGTCAGTATTTACCTGTTTCTGAAGCATCAGAAGAAAGTGTAAGAATTGAAATACCTTATGGAACCTCTGTTTATACAGTTTCTGCTCAGCTTGAAGAAAATCATTTAATAAAAAATGCAAAGCTTTTTTATTATGCAGCTCGTTATCCTCAGATTTTAAAGATTTTGTTTCCTTCTGAAGCTGACGCGTTATCCTTTAATCTTAAAAGTGGCATTTATCATATTTCTCCAAATCTTTCTGCTATTGAAATTATGCAGCTGCTTTCTTCTGGTCAGACTGAATATATAAAAGTTTCCATTCCGGAAGGGCTTACAATTTCCAAAATTGCTGCAATTTTGGAAGAAGCAAGAATTTGTGATAAAGAAGCCTTTCTTGCTGCCTGTAAAAATAAGGAAATATTTACCCAGTATCCTCTTTATCAATTATTTGAGTCCGGCAAAATAGAAAAGTGTGAAGGCTTTCTTTTTCCTGATACCTATTATCTGAATATTGGAATGACTGCTGAATCAGTTGCTGTGATTATGGTTGATAATTTCTTTACAAAGCTCTCTAAGGTTGAAAATCTTGCTTCAAAGGATATTGATGAGCTTTTTGAAATATTAACTCTGGCTTCAATCGTAGAAAGGGAATATAGAGTTGATGATGAAGCTCCTCTTATTGCAAGTGTGTTCAGAAACAGATTAAAAAGAAGTATTGGTCTTTATTCCTGTGCAACTATTGAATATATCATTACAGAAATAGAAGGTCGGCCTCATCCTGATGTTATCCTCATATCTGATACAAAAATTGATAATCCCTACAATACTTATAAATGGGCAGGACTTCCTCCTGGACCAATTTCCAATCCAGGTCTTGTAGCTCTGGATGCCGCAACAAATACTCCTGAAACAAATTATTACTTCTTCCAGGTCGTGGACCCATCAGAAGGAAGGCATGTCTTTACTACAACCTTTGAAGAGCATAAGGTAAACAAAATCTATACCAAGAAGGCTGCAGGAAAGTAAAGTGGCCGGTTATATTTCAAATGAAACAATAGACGCAATCCTCTCTGTAACAGATATAGTTTCTGTAGTAGGTGAGTATACCAGGCTGGAACGTCGTGGTGGAAATGACTGGTGGGGCTGCTGTCCTCTTCATGGTGAAAAAACGGCTTCCTTTCATGTAGATGGAGATAAAAAGTTTTATCATTGTTTCGGATGTAATAAGGGTGGTAATGTCATAAACTTCATTATGGAAATGGAGAAAACCTCTTATGTTGACACCATAACTGCTCTGGCTAAAAAAAATAATATTGAAATAAAATATAAGGATGGTTCCAAACCTTCTGAAGATTATAAAAAAAATAATGAAGTAGAGCAGTATATTGAGCTTTATGAAAGAACAGCTTCTATGTTTCATTATATGCTGCTGGAAACAGAACAGGGGAAGCATGCCCTTGATTATATAACTTCCCGCGGTATAACAAAAGAAACTATTGAAAAGTTTAAGTTGGGGTATTCTCCATCTGACCGCCGCTGGCTAAAAGGATTTTTGCGTAAAAAGAATTTCAGCGATGCCTTTTTGGCAAAATCAGGCCTTTTTAGTAAAAAGTATCCGGATGTAGCTTTCTTTTCAGACCGTCTTATGTTTCCTATTTTTGACCGTCGGGGCCAGGTAGTTGCCTTTGGTGGCAGAATCCTTCATCCTCAGGGACCGGAAGACAGAAAATACTTAAATTCCGGCGAGCTTATTCAGTATAAAAAAAGAGAAACTCTTTTTGCCTTTAATTTTGCAAAAAAGGCAATGAGGGAAACTAAGTCCGTAATCTTCTGTGAAGGTTATATGGATTGTATTGCTTATCATCAGTGTGGTATTGAATATGCGGTTGCTCCCTTAGGAACAGCTCTTACGGAAGAGCAGGTTAAGATTATTCAGGGCTTTGTAGATACAGTTTATCTTTCTTTTGATTCTGATAATGCCGGGCAAAATGCCACTTTAAGGGCAATTTTAATGTGCCGCCAGCATGATTTAACTGTAAAAGTTATCAGATTGAAGGGAGGAAAAGATCCTGCCGAAATCATGTTGAATTTTGGTAAAGAAAACTTGACAGTACAGGTAAAGAATGCTATATTAGATAGCGACTATCTTTTAAGTAGGCTAGGGGAAAAATATCCTGTTGACATTCCTGAAGGAAAAGCTAAGGCAGCCTTGGAATATTTTCAGTATATTGATGTACTTCAGTCTGATATTCAAAAGGAGTCGTGTCTGGAACAATTAAGCCAGACATTCAATCTAAAACCGGAGGCTGTAAAAAGGGATTTTAACAATCGGAAACAAGCCCATGAACGCACCAACATCCGGCTAAACAATAATCATACAGAAAATGGAACGCAAATCAAGGTAGACGCAGAATTACGCGGCCTGGTTGCAGTTGCCTCAGATTTAGACCAGTTCAAATTGTTGCGGGAAGAGCTCAATGAAGTCGATTTTCAGAATCCAAGCGCCCGGAAATTATTTTCTATTCTAGAAGAGTGTTATGATGCAAAAACGTTTACCATAAAGGATATACTTGCACATTGTAGTGAGCAGGAATATGCCCGTCTTATTACAGAGTCAATTTCATCCGGAGTTTATCAAGGAAATACCGCAGGTGCCGTAGTTCAGGACACCATAAAATATGTAAAGAGAAACAGACTTGATGCCCAGAGAAATAATCTTCTGCAAAGAATTCGGGAGTATACCGTGGTAACAGAGGAAGATCAAAAGCAATTCAATGCACTTTTGGAAAAGAAAATGCAATTAGATAAACAGATTCAAAATTTAGGAAAGTAGGTGAATACTTTTATGGAAGAATCAAGCAATATCACACCGGCAGAAAAAGAGCTTGTAGATAAGCTGCTGGCATTTGCTAAAACAAAAAATATCTTAACATGGGATGAAATTGAGGAATGCTTAGGCCGAGATTTCATTAATTCTGATGAAAAAATGGAACCTGTCCTCAATATGCTTAAGGATATTGGCAGGGAGCCTGTTGAAACTGATATCATCGGTGTAGATGATGATGACGGCATGGATGGCGAAGATGATGAAGACGACATTATGCTGGAGCAGGACGATGATGATTTGTCTGATAATGACGAAACTTCTGAAATTGAACAGGCTGAAATGGCCGCCCAGAAAAATAAGCTTGTAAACAGTGACAAAGATTCAAATGTTGATGATCCTATCCGTCTTTACCTTAGAGAAATTGGAAAAGAAAGTCTTCTTACTGCAGAGCAGGAAGTTGAACTTTCTAAAACAATGGAAGAAGGAAATAATATCATAAAAGATGTAATCAAAAATTCCGGAATAATGATTCCTGAATTCTTTGCAATTGCACAAAAGGCCTTCCGCCGTATCGATTTGCATGAACCTGGAAAGACAAGAAAAGAAATAAATGAAGAAATGGCAGATAAGCGCCGTCTTAAGAATTCTTATGGTGAGCATATTAAACCTGTTCTTACAGAGATGAAGCAGTACATGGAAATCAAAAAACAGATGTTTGAAACAGAACAGTCTAGTGCAATTTTTGATAATCCTCAGTTGGTAAAGCTTCGTGAAGAAATTCTCCCGGAACTTCAGAAAATCAATATTGAAAGTGAAGAACTTGATAAATTCACCCAGAAATATCGTGAAGCTACCAGAAAGATAGACGAATATAATCAGAAAAAAGAAAAGAAAATGAAGGAGCTTAGAATTACAAGCTCTTCTGAACTTAGAAGTCTTGGTCGTAAGATTTCAATCCGTTCTCAGGCTGTTAAACTTGAGCAGGAATTGAATATGAGTGCAGATGAAATCCGAGAGATTTTTACTCAGATTCAGAAAATAGACAGAAAGCTTCTTTATTTGGAATATGAATTTGAAAATGATATTGATCAGATTCAGAAAATGGCAAAGGATATTGATTACGGCCGCCAGATGATGGAAAAGGCTAAGAATCGTCTTATTAATGCCAACCTTCGTCTTGTTGTTTCTATTGCAAAGAAGTATACAAACCGTGGTCTTCATTTCTTTGACCTGGTTCAGGAAGGAAATATTGGTCTTATCAAAGCTGTAGAAAAATTTGAATACCGTAAGGGCTTTAAGTTTTCTACTTATGCTACCTGGTGGATTCGTCAGGCAATTACCCGTTCTATTTCAGATCAGGCCCGAACAATTCGTGTTCCTGTGCACATGATTGAGCAGATTAACAAGGTTGTTCGCGAAAGTCGTCAGCTTATGCAGAAGCTTGGTCGTGAACCAACTGATGATGAAATAGCACAGCAGCTTGGTTGGCCACTTTCACGTGTAAAACAGGTTAAAAATGTTGCTCGTGAACCAATTTCTCTTGAAACTCCAATTGGTGAGGAAGAAGATTCTATCCTTGGAGACTTCATTGAAGACAAGGATGTTGAAAATCCAGCAAATCAGACAGCCTTTACTTTATTGCAGGAGCAGTTGCGTTCAGTATTGAATACTTTGCCTCAGCGTGAACAGGAAGTTCTTAAGATGAGATTCGGTCTGGAAGACGGATATTCTCTTACACTTGAAGAGGTTGGACTTTATTTTGATGTAACTCGTGAACGTATTCGTCAGATTGAAGCTAAGGCTTTGCGTCGTCTACGTCATCCGCGTCGTGCAAATGGCTTGCGTGACTACATTGAAACCTAGTAATAGACTAAAAGCGATATATTTTGTATATTTTATATTATTTTAAATGAGGAAGCTTACATGGCAACAGCAGAAACTTTTGAAAATTTAAAGAACTTGCAAGAGATTCTTGTTCAGAAATACGATTTGGAAAAGAAGGTGAGTGAAGCACCTAAACAGCTTAGTAATCAGGAAGATTTGCTTACAAAAACCCGTAAGGAATTCATTGAGCAGAAGTCTGCTTATGATGCAATTCAGGAAAAGGTAACAAAGCTTAAGGCTGATCTTGAAGATGCTGTAAAATCACGTGAAGAAGGTGAAAAAGGAGTAGCAAACTCTACAACTCACCGTGAATACGAAGCTTTAGAGAAGCAGATTGCAGAAGCAAAAGATAAGGAAGAAGAAGTTCGCCGCGAATTGCAGAAGGAAGAAAAAGACCTTGCTGCACTTGATGAACGTCTTAAGATTACAGAAGATTCTATTAACTTCTCTGAACAGGAGCTTAAAACAAGCCGTGAGTCAATTGATAACGAAATTGCTCAGTACAATTCAAAATTGGCAGAGCTTCAGGCTGAAGAAGATAAGATTACACCAAATCTTAAGCAGGAAACACTCTTTAAGTTCCAGCGCATTATTCAACGTAATTCTGAAGGTATTGTAGCTGTACGTAACGGTGTATGTACTGGTTGTCATATGATCCTTCCTGCTAACTTTGCAAACGAAGTTCGTGAAGGTGAAAACAATGGCGATAAGGACATTTGTTTCTGTCCATACTGTAGCCGTATTCTTTATTATGAAGAAGTAAGCGAAGATCAGCAGGAAGACTACTTTGATATTGGTGTTGCAGGTAGTCTTGCTGGTTTTGATGAAGAATTTGATGATGAAGATGTTGACGAGGCAGATGATAACGAAAATACCTCAGACAACGAATACGAAAATGTAGATTCTGAAGATGATACATCAGTTTCTGATGAAGACGAAGATGATTCAGATGAAGACATGGAAGAGGATGAAGAGTAATCCTTCTAATTAGCTTGTAATACAAACGGGATATAACCGCTTTCTTACTTTCTGATGATAGATTGTAAGGATGAGATAAAGTCCGGGCTCCTTCGGGAAAAATGCCGGGTAATAACCGGGCGAAAGTTGGTAGCTGCATAATTTCTTGCATAGCCCAGCTTTTGACAGAAAGTGCAACAGAAAATAACCGCCTGGCAACAGGTAAGGGTGAAAAGGCAGTGTAAGAGACTACCGCATTTTTGGTAACAAAAATGGCTGGAAAACCTCATTTGGAGCAAGATTAAGCAGCAGTTATGCTTTCCCGAGCAATACTGCGGGTAAATCGCTAGAGCCGGAAGGTGACTTTCGGTGCGGATAGATGGTTATTGCATTATGCTTGCATAATGTAGACAGAACCCGGCTTAGTATCCCGTTTGTTTTTTTTTTATAAAATGAAAGAAGATTTTGAAATTCAAAACAACAGTTTTGCAAAGCGACACAATAATTGGCTGAAAAAATTAATCATTTCAGCTCTTGTTCTTGTCATCCTTGCAGGAGCAGGTATTGGAATCTTCTTCGGTTTTCAAAAGTTTCAATCTAATCGAATAACAATAAAATCAATAAAAAAAGCCTGGTCTGAATATGACTATCAAAAGGTTTATGAACAGAGCTTTTCTTATCTTCAAAATGCCCCTTATAATAATACAGTTCTAACTTATTATGCTTATGCCTGTTTCTTCCTTTCTCAGGCTCAGTCTGAAACTCAGATGGCTCAGGAATATCTGGATGAAAGCATTAATTCTCTTAGAATTGCAATTTATTCGGCAAGCAAAAATCTTCTTCCACAGCTTCAATATATGTTGGGAAGAGCCTATTTTTATAAAAATACAATTTCAACTCACTACTATGCAGATCTTTCTATAAAATATCTCCTGCTGGCAAAAGAAAATAATTATGATGCTCCTGATATTCCTGAATATTTGGGCTTAAGTTATGCTGCTTTGGGAATGACAATGGAAAGTATTTCTGCCTTTACCGAAGCACTTTTGGTAAGAGAATCTGATGCCTTATTGCTTTCTATTGCGGAACAATATTTTAATGCATCGGAATACACTGCTGCAGAACAATATCTTTACAGAATTATCAAAAATTGTGAAAATGATGATATACTTATACAAAGTCACATTTTGCTTGGAAATATCTATATAAATAGGGAAGAATATGACCTGGCTATGGAAGAATTTAATAATGTTTTGAAAAAAAATGTAAATTCTGCTGACGCACATTACGGAATTGGTGTAATATATGAGAAGCAGGGTAATATTGTTAAAGCAAGAGCTGAATGGCGACAAGCATTAAAGCTTCAGGTTAATCACGCAGATGCCCTGAAGAAAATGGCAAATAATTAAAAAAGAAATCTTGGGAGGATTTTAATGGGATTTTTAGACAGTTTTACAACCGATATCGGTATTGATTTGGGAACTTGTAATACCTTAATTTACGTTCGTGATAAGGGAATGGTTATTGATGAACCATCTGTTATTGCTGTAGAACGTGGCACTAAAAAAATTGTAGCCGTTGGTTCAGACGCTAAACGAATGCTTGATAAGACTCCGGGAAATATTATTGCCATCCGACCTTTGGCAGACGGTGTTATTGCAGATATTGATAGCACTGAAAAAATGATTAAATACTTCCTTTCTAAAATTATCCCAAGGCATCAGTTCTTCAAATCTGTAAGAATGAAGATCGGTATTCCTTCTTGTATTACTGATGTTGAAAGACGAGCTGTTATTGAAGCTGCTCTAAAGGCAGGTGCAAAGGAAGTTGAAGTTATTGCGGAATCTCTTGCAGCTGCAATCGGTGCTAAAATCCCAATTTTTGAACCTGCAGGACACATGATTTGTGATATTGGTGGTGGTACAACTGAAGTATCTGTAATTTCCCTTGGTGGTATGGTTGTTACTCATTCTATCCGTATTGGTGGTGACCGTTTTGATGAAGCTATTGTAAAGCATGTTAAGAGCGTTCATAACCTTATTATTGGTCAGCCTGCTGCTGAAAGACTTAAGATTCAGATAGGTAATGCTGCTCCTGAAAAAACAATCGAAAAGATGGAGCTTAAGGGAACAGATGCCATTACCGGTCTTCCACGCCGTCTTGAAATTGATAGTGTTGAAGTTCGTGAAGCTCTTAAAGATCCTGTAACAAAAATTGTTGAAGAAATTAAAATTGTACTTAGTGAAACTCCTCCAGAGCTTGCTTCTGATATTATTGAACGTGGTATTGTAATGACAGGTGGTGGTTCAATGCTTCGTGAACTTCCTAAGCTTATTTCTAAGGAAACTGGTGTTCCTGTTATTTTGGTAGAAAAACCACTTGAGTGTGTTGCTCTGGGTGCTGGAGAAGCCTTTGGCCTGTTTAAGGATATGTCGTCAGAACGTTCTATCTACGACAGTTTGAATGACTAATTCCTTGTGCTATGGCTGAAAAAAAGCGTTTCTCCTTTAAATTCGGGTTTTCTGAATTTCTTTTAATTGGTTTAGTTCTCATTTCTTCAGTTTCACTGGCCTTTAATTCCGGGGGCTTTGTATTAAACATAAAAAAGATTGGCTTTACCTTTGTTTCAACAATTGACAAGGGAGTGCATGCTGTTGCAGACGGAGCTGTAAACACTGTAAATGCCGTTGGTGAACTTCACAAATTAAAAAAGGATTACAATGAACTTGTTATAAAGCTTGAAAAATATGAGCAGCTTCAACGTTCAAATGCAGATATAACAAAGGAAAACGAAAGATTACGCGAACAATTAGGTTTTTCAAATTCTCTGGAAGAAAAAAACTTTCCTGCACAAATTATTTCCCGAGATTTAGATAATGCTTATTCTTATCTTACAATTGATAAGGGTAGTGTAAATGGCGTAAAAAAGAACATGCCTGTCGTGGCCTATCAAAACGGAAATCAGGGACTAGTAGGAAAGGTTATTCAGGTTGGTGCTTTTACAAGTCAGATTATGCCTGTTTACAATATTGATAATTCAGTTTCTGCACGTATTCAAAACACTAGAGATTTAGGATTGGTTAATGGTCTTGGTAGCCAGGATCAGCCTCTGCTTTTGCAGTATATAAGAAAACGTGTTCTTGATGATCTTCATTACGGGGATATAATCGTAACTTCGGGTGAAAATAATAACTATATGAGAGATATTCCTATTGGAACTATCTCGAAAATTACAGTTCTGGACTATAATTCTTCTTTGAATATAGAGGTTACTCCAATCCTTGATTTTTCAAGACTTGAAACAGTAATTGTCGTAAATCAGAAAGAGTTGAACGACAGAAGAACTTTGGAGGAAAATTAAGATGGCACGCTCAATACTGTTAAGTTCCTTTATTTTGCTTTGCGTTACTGTAATTGAATCTTCAATCCTTTCAAATCTGTCTTTTTTGTATGTTGTTCCAGATATCGTTCTAATCTGCAGTATTTATTTTTCACTTTTAAATGGAAGAACTGTAGGAGTTTCTAACGGCTTTATTTCCGGAATGTTCCTTGATTTTATTACAGGGGTTCCTTTTGGCTTTAATTGTCTTTATAGAACACTCATTGGTTATGCCTACGGACTTTTTTCTAATACAATTATAATCTCAGGAGTAATGGTTCCTATGCTTACAGTTGGAATTGGAACTCTTGTAAAGGCTATTCTTGTTCATTTGGTTGCCTTGTTTTTTCCTAGTGTAAATATTTATGTAACAGGAATTATTTCATATCAGCTGCTTTTTGAATTTATTGAAAATGTAATTCTTGCTCCATTTATCTTTAAATTTCTGGGCTTTTTCAGAAAGTATTTAATTATCAGAACAACAAAGGATAGGATTGACGATGTATAAGAAGTCTGATGAGATTTTTTCAAAAGGAACAAAAGTCTTCATTCTTCTTATTTTAATAATCATAATGTTCCTGTCTTATATTTATAAGCTTTTTTCTCTTCAGGTTCTTAATGGTGAACAATATCGTTCTCAATCACGAAAAATTTCAAGTCAGGTAACTGTTATTTCTGCACAGAGAGGTGAAATATTTGACCGTAAAGCAGATTTACCTATGGTTATTAACACCGACTCTTTTGCTGTGGAAGTTACGCCTGGAGAAATCCCTAAGGACAGATATGATACTGTAATTGCAAAGCTTGCGCAGTTTCTTGATACAAGCCGTTCTGAAATAGACAAAAAAATCCCAAAGAATGTAAGGCGTTCTTATACTACAATTCAGGTTAAGCAGAATGTTCCTTTTTCTGTAATTTCAAATATTGCCGAAAATAAATCTGATTTGCCTGGGGTTTCCTGGATTTCTAAACCTATGAGAAACTATCTTCATACACCATCTCTTTCTCATATAGTTGGTTATGTTGGTGATATCAATCAGGATGAAATGGCTATTTTGTATAATCAGGGGTATACAAAAAATAGTATTGTTGGAAAAACTGGTATTGAAAAGCAGTATGATTCTCTTTTGCAGGGTACACCTGGTCGTGAAATGTCTACAGTAGATGTTCATGGTCGTGTAATTTCCAACGTTCCTACTATCGAACCTCCAAAAATTGGTAAGAGTCTTGTGCTTACAATTGATTCTGATATACAAAAGCTTGTAGAAGAGGCCTTAGGAAACAGAGTAGGGGCTTCAGTAGTATTAAAGCCTGCAACGGGTGAAATTCTTGCTATGGTTTCCTATCCTTATTTTGATTCGAATATCTTTAATTCAGATAATTCTGCAGCAGAATATGCAAAATTGATTAATGACAGTTCAAAACCTCTTATTAATCGTGCAGTTCAATTGTCTTATCCACCGGCATCTACATTTAAAATTGTTATGTCTACAGCAATGCTGCAGGAAGGTGTCTTTTCTCCAGCTAAAAAGATTGAATGTAGAGGACGAATGTCTTATGGTGGCCGCGTTTTCCATTGTCACGTACATGAACCTGGTCACGGTTGGCTTGATATGAAGAATGCCATGGCCCAATCCTGTGACGTCTACTATTGGACTATTGGTCGTGATTATCTGGGTATCGAAAAAATTGCTTCCTATGCAAGAGAATTTGGTTTGGGAAAAAGCTCTCAAATTGATTTACCTAGTCAGGTATCTGGTTTGGTTCCAACTGCTGAATGGAAGCAAAAAAAGTATCATTCAAAATGGGTTGGTGGAGACACAATGTCTTGTTCTATTGGACAGGGCTATATGGAAGCAACTCCTCTTCAGCTGGCAAATATGATTGCCATGGTTTCTAACAAGGGTACTATTTATAAGCCGCATCTTTTAAAAGAGGTTAGAGACCCTGTTACTAATGAAGTAATTGAAGAAGTAAAACCAACTGTATTAACTGAATCTACAATTGACAGTGAAATTTGGGATCAGATCCAGGAGGCTTTAAGGTATACTGTTACGGATGGTACTCCTCAGTATCCAATGCACAACAAGCGGGTTCAAATTGCCTGTAAAACTGGTACTGCCGAAGTTGACGGCTTTAAAGATAGCTGGCATTCCTGGCTTGTTGCTTATGCTCCTTATGATGCACCTCCAGAGGATCGTGTTTGTGTTGCAACAATTGTCGAAGCTGTAAATAAATGGGAATGGTGGGCTCCTTATGCTACAAATATCATCATTCAGGGTATTTTTGCAAATCAGACTTGTGCTGAAGCAACAAAAGAGCTTGGCTTTAATTATCTGGTTAATAAGCGAACTCGTCAGGAATAAGGTAGGGGAGTCATGAAAAATAAATGGTACACAATGATTGATTATTTTATGGTTCTCATAGTTCTTACTCTTGTAACCCTGGGAATCTTATTTATTTATTCATCAAGTGTCAATTCTGATGGTATTTCTGTAACAAATGAATATATAAAACAGATTATTTGGGCATCAATTGGTTTTGTTTTTATGATTTTTATCACTTTTTATGATTACAGAAGAACAGAATCCCTTACAGTTTATCTTTATATAGCCCTGATTTTCCTTCTGGTATATACAAGAATTTTTGGCCGCTATGTAAATGGTGCAAAGAGCTGGATTGGTATTGGTGAATTTGGTGTTCAGCCTTCTGAATTTGGAAAGATTTTCTTCATGCTCTTTTTAGCCAGATATCTTGATATTTCAGAAAATAAAAATCCTCTTAAAAGATTTATAACTGCAACTGTAATTCTTTTAATTCCTATGGGGCTTATTCTTATCCAACCGGATTTGGGAACCTCTAGTGTTTATATTCCGATTTTCCTTGTTATGTGTTTTATTGCTGGAGTTTCTTTGCGATATATCATGTATATGGTTTTATTCGGAATGCTTACAATTATATTTGCCATTTTACCTGTTTGGAATTCAGAGATCACTTCAAATCCTGTGCCTGCTATAAATATTCTTACAAACATGAAATTAAGACTTATTTTAATTTCATCAGTTCTTGTAATTACCTTGCTTGGTATTGTTATAAGAAGATATTTTAAGGGGCCAAATTACATATTCTGGATTACTTATTTTTCTTCGATTATTACTTTGGCTTTAATATTTTCTCTTGCTTTTGGAAAAGTTTTAAAGGATTATCAGATTAAGCGTCTCATCATTTTTATGAATCCAAATGTAGACCCTTTGGGTGCCGGCTGGAATATTATTCAGTCTATGGTTGCTATTGGTGCTGGTGGTATTAGAGGGCAAGGCTACCTGGCTGGAACTCAGAGTCATTACCGCTTCCTTCCTCAGCAAAGTACAGACTTTATATTTAGTATTCTTTCTGAAGAATTTGGTTTCTTTGGAGGTTGTCTGGTATTTGCTCTTTATTTTGTAATTCTTTTAAAGATTCTCTTTATAATTAGAAAATGTTCAAACCGTTATGGCTGCTATATTTGTTCCGGAATTCTTGGTATGTTCACCTTCCATTTTATTGTAAACGTTGGAATGGTTATGGGTATGATGCCAATTACAGGAATTCCACTTTTGTTCCTTTCCTATGGTGGTTCTTCTTTACTTACTGCCATGTCCTGCATCGGTTTTGTAATGAGTGTTAATTGTCGTAAAAATGAATTAAAATAAAAATAATTTCATTGTGAGGTTGGGGGCG
>JAIKYB010000114.1 GCA_024683675.1 Treponema sp. | reverse complement strand
CTATTTCTACCAGAGAATTGAAATTTGCAAATGCAGGTCATTCTCAGCCGGTATTCTTCCATGATGGTACCTTCAAATTTATGGATACAAAGCCTAATCTTATGCTTGCGGCCATGCCGTCTGTTTCTTATGTAACTCATTCAATTCAATTGGAAGAAAGTGACAGGCTTTTTGTTTATACCGATGGTGTTACAGAAGCAACTGATTCTGATAATTGTCTTTATGGAGAAGAACGTTTATTAAAAGTTCTTGAAATGACAAAGGGCATGTCTTCAAAAGAGATTCTTTCCTTTGTGCGTGATGATTTGGAAGGCTTTGTTAATGGGGCTCCTCAATTTGATGATATTACAATGCTTGAAATGGCTCTTAAAAATAATAAGAATCGGGAAATTCAAAAGATTCAGCTTCCGGCAGATGACAGTAACTTGCAGCGGGTAAATGATTTTATCCATTCCTTTTTACCGGACTCTTGTCCAAAGGATATCTTAAATCAGATTGACCTTGCAGTAGAAGAAATCTTTGTAAATATTGCTCATTATGCATATTCAGAAAAGGGTGGTGAAGCGACTGTAGGCTGTAGTGTAAATGATAGTATTATAAGTGTCTTTTTTGAAGATTCCGGAATTCCTTTTAATCCCCTGGATAAAAAAGACCCCGATATAACGCTTTCTGCGGAAGAACGCTCTATCGGGGGACTTGGAATCTTTCTTACCAAAAAGTTTATGGATAAGATTGATTATGTTTATGAGGATGGAAAGAATAAACTTTCCTTCTCAAAGAAGATTTAAGCTTTATTCTATAGTAAGTACTCCATCCATTCCTGTTGCTTCAAAAACCTGTTTGCAGAAAGCTGATGGGGAACGGATAATCATTTTTCCACCTGTTGTCATCATCATTTTCTGGCCTAAAAGAACAACTCTTAATCCTGCACTTGAAATGTATTCTACATTCTGCAAATTCATATACAAGGTAATTTTTTCTTTTGAGAGTTCCTTTACTTTAGTTTCTAACTGAGGGGCAGTTGTTGTATCGAGTCTTCCTTCTACAATTAGTTCTACTATTCCTTGTGCTTTGTTTACTGTAATTGTCATAATTATATTTTCTCACTTTTAGGACTAAATATCAAGTTTTATATGCTTATATAGTCAATCCTATTTCTGATCTGCAGATTCTAAAGCCCAGGCTGCTGCTTTTTCCGTGTGGAGCACTTCCAGAGCGGAAGAATAGGGTACACTGCTGAGGGTCATCAAGCCAGCTTCCACCTCTTTTTACATGCATATTACCCATTGTTGGACCATGAGGATTTGTCTGCTCCCCATTAGGCAGTTCATTTGCAAAGTAATCCCAGCACCATTCTGCAACGTTTCCACACATATCGTAAAGGCGCAGACTGTTAGAAAGTTTTGTTGCTACATCGTGAGTTGTTATTGCAGAGTTTTCTCCATACCAGGCCACTTCATTTATATTGTCGCTTCCTGCAAACTGATAAGTTCCCGGATTGATTCCTCCGCGGGCTGCAAATTCCCATTCTGCTTCTGTGGGCAGTCTAAATCCGTTTGCAGTAAAATTACATTCTATTCTCTTCCAGACTGGACTGGTTGCTTCAAAGCCACTTAAATCTGTGTGGTTTCCAATAGTATAACAGGGAGTTAAGCCACTCATTATGCTCAGCATGTTACAATAAATAATTGCTTCACACCAATTCACAGATTCAACAGGACGATTTTCTCCCTTTAATTTAGATGGATTTTGTCCCATTACATAAGCATACTGTTTTTGAGTTACAGGGACTTCTCCCATATTAAAAGAGGTAAGGGTAATTAGACTGTTTGAAGTTCCGCTACCCATTACAAATTGTCCACCATGAACTAGAACTGTCTTTGGTATATGAGTCAGAGTTACTTTTGATTGTTCCTTAGGCTGGTTTTGAAGAGTTCCTGATTTAATTACACGAACTGGAACTCCACACTGTGAGCAGAATTTATCTACAGTTGAAAGTGCGTTGCCGCATTCCGGACACGAACGGAAAACCTGGATATCTCCAACAGGAAATCCACAGTTAGAACAAAAATTTGATTGATCCGCTAAAGCTTTTCCGCATTTTATACAATTTGCCATGTCAAATATTATAACACAGCTTTTAATTCCAGTCACGCTGAATGTAAGTCTGGCGTGGTCTGGCTGTAATTTCTACACGTCTGTTCTGTGCACGGCCTTCTTCAGTTTCATTGTCTGCAAGAGGCATTGTGCCACCAAAGCCCTTGTAGCTGAAAAGACCTTCATCAATTCCTTCATTTATGAGAGCCTGCATTACAGTTCTTGTTCTTTCAATAGAAAGATTCAACTGTCCGACAGGCTTGCCTACATCAGCTGTATGACCTTCAATCAAAATTGTATAGCCGTCATTTACAAGAAGCGTTTTTAGATTTTCTGCAATAGCTTCAATTCTTGTTTTTTCAGAAGGAAGGAGCTCCGGTGAATCAGGGTAAAATTTTAAATCAACAAAGAATTTAATTCCATCAATAGAGTCTGTGACTGTTACATCTGGAACCTTATTTTCATAGAAATATTGTTTTATACTATTATACTGAACATAGTAGGAAGGCTGCTTTTCAGGGATAGAAATCTTATAAATCAGATTTTTTTCATTTAAGAGGATTACAACCTTTCCTTCTTTAAGAAGTTCTACGTTTTCAGGAACAGTAAAGATTTTTAGGGCATCCTTATGTTTGATAATTGGGTCTGTCCTATTACGGCCAAAAACCTGAGTTGCTTTTATGTACAGAGGGTCTCCACCAACTCTATCTTCATACAAAGTTGTATCATCTGAATAGTGGTAGGCAACCATATCCTTTTCTCTGATTATTTCAGGATCTACAAGATTTTTTTCGTATACTTCCTTCATTCCTTCATCCCAAATTTTGGGGAAGAAACAAGGATAGGTTTCGCTTTTTACATATTCTCCATGAACGGGAAGGGCCTCGCGGGCATCAATAATTATTCCGGAATAGGGACGTGATGCAACAATTTCTATAGGCTTTTCAGGGTTATATGAGTAATTATGACGAACTAACTCCTTTGTAAGATTAATGGTGTTTACTGTGTTTTTTGTTTTAAGGAATTTCAAGTCCTGAGAAAATACATCAGGAGTTTTATAGCCGCCCATAATAAAATGATAAACCTGGTCCAGGGTAATTCGATTATCTACGACCATATCAGAAAGATTCTTTTCTGAATCTTCAAAAAGAGAAAGCAGGGGGCCCTGAATAAGAGGTGGCATTTTTGATTTTATCTGCTGAGATGCAGATTTTTTGCCAGAAGGCATTTCAAGTCCCGCCTTTTTTGTATCCATTGAAAATTCTGTTGTAAAATCGCGGGTAATCCAGTTAATACTGCTTATTGCTTCAACGGAAGGTTCTGCAGCTGCCAGTCTAAAGGCGGAAAGTGAAAGAAATCCTATAGAAAAAAGTACTTTAGCGTTCATCAATTGATTTTCGGCCTATTTTGCAGGAATGTAAAGTATTTTCCCTATTTTAAGTATGGCATTTTCATCTATATTGTTCAGTTCGCATAAATCGCTTACAGAAACCTTATAGCGTCTTGAAATGGACCAGAGGGAATCTCCTGCTGTAACTTCATATTTTATAGGGAATTCAATAGGTTCAATTTTTTCCAGAGCATCCAGAGCACTCTGCTTCATTCCCAAAGGCAACCTGATTTCTGAGCTTTTTGAAGGATGAGTCATTCCCAGTACGTAAGAGGGATTTAGTCTTCTGAAGGCGCTTGTGTCCATCCTCATTTCCTGAGCCAACTGACTGATAGAATATGCCTTATTTACTGTTATGTAATCAAAATTACCATTCTTTTCATTTTCAAGAATTTCAAACTCCTCATCATGAGAAGGAAGGTCAATACCGTAATATTCACTGTTTATGGCAAGGTCTGCTATTGCGAGCAGCTTTGGAACATAGTTTGCTGTTTGTGAAGGTAAAAGATTGTTATCTACAAGGTACCAGAAATCCTTTACTTCTGCTTTTTTCAGGATTCTGTTTAAGGCTCCCATTCCACAGTTGTAAGCTGCAATAGCAAGCAGCCAGTCGTCAAAGGCCTTATAATTATCCTGTAGTTTTTTTAAGGCCGCATCTGTAGATTTCCAGGGGTCAAGTCTTTCATCCACATAATCATTTAGGGTAAGAAAGGGCCATACACTGTTTGCCATAAACTGCCACATTCCAATAGCGCCGGAACGCGACTTTGCATTTGTTTTGTAGTTTGATTCTACAACCGGAAGATATTCTAGAACCTCTGGAACTCCGGCATCTTGAACCGCTTTTCTTACATAAAGTCTGTATTCCATGGCGTTTTCAAGATAACTTCTTAGTGCTGCAGCCCATTTTGGAGATAAATATTGCTTTCTAAACTTTTCAACTTCTGGTCTGGCTAGTATTTCCTCTGACGCAAGACTTATAGCTTTTCTTGTAGGAACTTTTTTTACTTCACCCGGATAAAAATCAGGAAAGCCTTCTGTAAAATAGGTTAGGGGCTCTGAATCCTTCGTAAAATCGGCTTGGTCATACTTTGGATCAGGCTCTTCTTCTTGCAGATCTTCAGGAGTAACATCTTCCTGAATTGCTTCTTCTTGAATCTGTACTTCCTGAATGCCTTCTTCCTTAGTGCCTTCTTCCTTAGTGCCTTCTTCCTGACTGCCTTCTTCCTTAGTGCCTTCTTCCTGATCAGGGGCTTGCAGGATTTTTTCTTCCTGCAGGTCTGATAAGATTTCTTCTTTTGGTACAGCTTCTTCGCTTATTGTTTCCTGAACTACTATTTCTTCTGCAGGTAATTCTAATTCTACAGCTTCTTCTGCATTATCAGCAAAAAAAAATGCGGGAAAAGTGAAAAATATAAATATTGAAAACAGAAGCTTTTGCTTCATTACAGTTTATTACCCATATAAATTCCTGCCCACTCCCAGTTTCCATGAATATCCGGGTCAACAGGAAAGTTTACCTTTCTGAAATATAGATACCAAACAGGAATATAAGTAGACCATCCCCAGGTTCTTAAATAAGCCTCGTTTGGATTTGAAGCTTCGTCTAAAGTATCACTTACTCGGATTCTGTTTCCCCTCATGAAGCTTCTCATAGAGAATTCCTCCTGAGAGTTTGCGTCCATTTCATCCTGCTTCCAGGACATAGAAAAGAAGTTTACCTTAGCCTTGTATTTATCAAGAGAACGCCAGTCATAGTTCCTGATAGCTTTTCTAACAGCCTGTTCTAGAGCAGGCAGACTGTCAAAGGTCCAGTCCTTTGAAGAATTGTTAAAATCAACAAAGTGGCGGGCATTTTTATAGGCATCTGGTTCTCCGGGAATCTGGATAGTAGTTGCATCCGGCTGCTGCAAAAAGAGTGTGTAATTTTTTAGAGCCTGATCCCATTGACTGTCCTTTTCATATTCTGTGGCAAGGTGAACATATAGCTCTGTTGTGTTTATGTTTTCCGGGAATCTTGTAATCAGTTCGTTAAAATACTTAATTCTGTGTGATGGGGTTTTACTGATTTGGATAAGGTTTTGCAGGCACATAAAATGCACTGAATTTCCTTTTACAAGAAGGTCCTGAGACTGCTGTAAAATTCTGTCAAAATAGTATTCTGCAACTGGCTCTGCTCCCATTGAAAGATAGGCATAAGCTGTCATTAAAAGCCAGTAAGAATTGTAGGTATCATTTGGATTCTGTTCTACTCTATCAGTTAAAAAGAGAACAAGTCCCTGGTAATCCTTTTCCAAAAGATAAGAGTTCGCAATCTGATTAATTATAGAATACTGTTGCTTTTCGTTAAGACCTGGTTCTTCCAGCAAAATGCGAAGCTGTTCCTGAGATTCTTCTTGAGTTGTAGAAAGTTGATTTGCAGGAGCCTTCTTGCAGGAAAAAAACGCAAGCATAGAAATTAGAATTAGACAGAAAGGAAACTTCTTTAAAATCATATTTTTGAATTTATCATAGTCAAATATTATTGTAAAGATTAAATTTTACCAGTATTATAAATAAGATGAAGAATAAGAGAATACTTTTTTACTATATTTTAATTCCTCTTGCAGTTGTTATCTGTGTACTGAATGCTATTATTTTATTCTTAAATTCTAAAATAGGACACTTCGATGCTTTTATTGTAAGCATGCTTTTTGCACAGTTAATCCTTTCTGTTTTGATAATAATCGGAACTTTTATAAATCATAAAAAAGCTGTTCCCCTTTATATGGGACTTCTTATGCTTTTCTGGGCAATTGTCGATATTATTATATATACATCAAAATCCTATGGAATTTCAGAATTCTGGCCTCTATACGTGATTATAGCCGGCATTATGCTGATTGTTTCTGGTGTCTATAAATACAAAAAGTTAAAGTTTGGGTTTGTTATTCCAGCCATAACTTTAATTGGAATGGGTGGGTGGTACATTCTATTTTCTTTCCGGATTATTAAAATGTCATTTTTGACTGTGGCGGCCATTCTTGGGCCTGTCTTTATGCTTGGGGTTGCCATTTTCCTTGTTGTTTTTTTCCTGGTTCAGCAAAAGCACAAGGAGTTAGTTATAAATGATGAAGATACCGGTACTTTTGCAGATGAGGATGTTCCTTTAAACAAATAGTATTATTTTATGTTTACGGGTGAATAGGATTGTATAAGTCTTTTGCCTCAGTATACAAGCTTCTCTTTCTGCTGATTGCATTAAGTCTTTGCAATCCGCTTTTTGCCGCAAAGAAAAAAAAGAAGGCGGCTAGTAGCGATGTGTCCTCAGAAGAAAGCTTTAAGCTCCCTGCGACAAATAAAAAGACATATTTCTATAAGGTTAGCCCTGAAATCCTTGAAGGGGTTGAAATCGGTTCACCTGATACTCTTCGTGCTGCTATGTCAGCAATCAGAAATTCAAAAGGTGAATACGAAGAAAATGAAAAGGTTTTAATTAATATTGCTACAGAAATAATGAAAACTGTCTGGCCTTCAGAAAAAATAACCTGGGATACACCTGAATTTTCTGGAGATAATATTTACCTTGGTGCTGTTTCAATGGCAAAAAGGGGAGTCTTTGATTCCAGCACTGGAAATGTAGATTTTCTTTCAATTCTTTTACCAGCTCTTGTGCTTGTAAATCCTATCGCTTCTGATGAAGTTATTGCTCAATGTGAAATAGCTGTAAAAACGGCACTTGCCATAAGACCAGAATCTCTTCTGGCTCAATATTTAATGGCTATACTAGAGAATCACAAGGGAGAACTTTCTTCTTCGCTTGAATATATTAGTAAGGTTTATAACGTTGCTTCATCTGTTGAAGAGATTTCTCTGTTATATGTAGAGCTTTTACGAGAAAGTGGTAATTACGAAAAGGCTCAGTCAGTTCTTGCCGGTCTTAATGGCGATTCAAATGATATCCGCATATTGAAGCAGAATGCCTATATTGCCTTTGAGAAAAAGGATTATGCTTCGGCTGAGCTTTATGTTGCCAGAGTATTACAGCAGTCTCCTAATGATCTGGAATTTGTTTTATTCCGCGCAAAGATTCTTATAGAAAAAAATGATTATATTCATGCTGTTTCCCTGCTTGATATGTATGCCCGCCAGGATAACACTTCTATTGACTATCTGATTTTGCGAGCCAGGGTTCAGTTAGACTGGAGTAAAAATACAGTAGCTGCTACAGAAACTGTAGAAAAGGCTCTTCAGCTTTATCCTGATAATCAGGATGCTCTTATGTTTGCTGCAAGAATTTCTTCTTTAACAGATTCTCCTGTTGCAGGTAAATATGCAGATGAGCTTACTGCAAAGATTCTTTCTGCGGATCCTGACAATTACGAGGCAATGGAATATGCACTTGAAGGCCTGGTTCAAAGGGAAAATTGGCAGGAAGCTTATTCAATTTGTAAAAGACTTGTAGCAGCCGGAAGTATGACTCCGGAATTTGTAGAAAAATATGTGACAATTTGTATAAATACAGGAAAGGCTCATGAAGCTTTTGAATATGTTCGACGTATTTATGATGCGAATCCTGATGATGAAACAATAATGCAGGCCTATGTGCTTGCCTATTGTGAAGTTGGAAATAGAGATTCAGTTATGCGCTATCTTGATAGTCAGATTGACAATTCCTCTTCAAAAATGAAAAGCTATCTTCTATATAGACGCAGTTATTTGCAGCTTACAGAGAATAATATTCTGGCAGATTTGCGTTCCAGCTTGATTGCGAATCCTAGAAACAGTAATGCACTTTTCCGCCTTTACGAGATTTATTATGATAAAAAGGATTATCGTAAGGCTCAGTATTACTTACGCCAGGTTGTTGCAATAAATCCAAATGACTCTTCTGTAAAAAAACTTAATGAAGCCCTGACCAAACTCATGCAGTAGTTTCTTTGACTGCAACCTTGTTATTAAGCATTTTTTTCATTAAAATAAAAATACCGTTTTGCCGCAGGCGGGCGGAATTAATTGATTTTTATATAGAGGTTAAATATGGCAAGAACACATTATATCGCCGGAAACTGGAAAATGAACACTTCTAAGGCAGAAGCTGTTGCTTTGGCAAAGGACTTGGTTGAACAGCTTAAAGGTAAAACAAACAAGTACATGATTGGAGTTCCATTTGTATATCTTGATGCAGTTGCTCAGGTTGTAAAGGGTTCAAATATCATTCTCGCTGCACAGGATGTTGCTGCAACAGATAACGGAGCTCACACAGGTGAAGTTTCAACAGCAATGCTTAAGGATATCGGCTGTCAGTGTGTTATTATTGGACATTCAGAACGTCGTCATGAAATTGGTGAGTCTGATGAACTTATTAACAAAAAGGTTCGCAAGGCTCTTAAGGATGGTCTTGAAGTTGACCTTTGTATTGGTGAACTTTTGAGCGAACGCGAAGCTGGTGAAGCTGAACAGGTTTGTGCATTCCAACTTTCTGCAGACCTTGCTGGTGTTACAGAAGAGCAGATGAAGAAGGTTACAATTGCTTACGAACCAGTTTGGGCTATTGGAACAGGTAAAACTGCTACTCCAGAAGATGCTCAGACAATCCACAAGTTTATTCGTGGTTATATTGCAAAGCTTTACAATCAGAAGGTTGCTGATGAAGTTATTATCCAGTACGGTGGATCTATGAAGGCTTCAAATGCTCCTGAACTTCTTGCACAGCCTGATATTGACGGTGGTCTTATCGGTGGTGCTTCCCTCAAAGCAGAAACATTCGTACCTATTTGTGTACTTTAAAAAAATAAAAAAGGCTTCCGTTGCACGGCCCTAAAACATCACAGTGCAATCCGTCGGGGCTGAACGCCCCCGGTTTGCAAGTGATTTTTAGGGCCGTTCCACTCGCGCCCTTTTTATTTTTAATGTGACTAGTGAAATAGTTACTCTATTCCTGGGCTTCCTTAAATAATAGTGGGGAAGCCCTTTTTTTATTTCCTACAAGTAGTAGTTGTTTTATTTCAACAATTCAAGAATGTTTTCTTTAGCCTGGAAGCCTACTGTAGAAGCTGTAAGTTTTCCATCTTTGAAAACTGCTACAAAAGGAATGCTCATGACACCAAACTGCTGTGCAAGATCAGCTTCGTCATCAACATTTACTTTTCCAACTTTGATTTCAGGATGCTCTTCAGCAATTTCTGAAATTACAGGTCCCAACATTTTGCAAGGGCCGCACCATGGTGCCCAAAAATCTACGAGTGCTGGTTTGTCGCTCTCAAGAATCTCGCTCTTAAAATTTGCATTTGTGATAGTCAGTTCTGCCATAAGTTACCTCTCAATAAAATTATCTTGTATACAATATAATAGTAAGCGATAAAAAATGCAAGAAAAATCCTCTTAAAATTCAAAAAAAGTTGAAAAACATATTGACTAAAGATCTATTACCTAGTATATAACTAGGAAAATACAAAAAAAAGAGGTACGTTTATGAAAAAACTTATCACACTTGCAGCTGTGCTTATTGCAGCAAGCTCACTTTTTGCTCAGACAATTAAGGTTGGAGCAACTCCAGAGCCTCATGCCGATATCTTGAATCTTGTAAAAGAAGATCTTAAGGCTGAAGGAATTGATTTGAAGGTAATCGAATTCACAGATTACGTAACACCAAATGAAGCTGTTGAATCTGGCGAAATTGATGCTAACTATTTCCAGCACATTCCTTATCTTGAATCTTTCAATAAGGAAAGAGGTTATCACCTTGTAAATGCTGGTGGAATCCATGTTGAACCAATCGCTCTTTATTCAAAGAAAGTAAAGGATATTAAAAACCTTAAGAAAAAGGCTCGCATTGCTATTCCAAATGACCCAACAAACGAAGGCCGTGCTCTTCTCCTTCTTCAGGATGCTGGTCTTATTACTCTTAATCCAAAGGCTGGAATTGAAGCAACTGTACAGGATATTACTTCAAATCCTCTTAAGCTTAAGTTCAGTGAAATTGAAGCTGCTTCACTTCCTCGTGTTCTTGCAGATGTAGATGCCGCAGTAATTAATGGTAACTATGCAATTCCTGCAGGCCTTTCTGCAAAGAAAGACGGACTTTTCATTGAAGGTGCTTCTTCTCCTTATGTAAATGTAATTGCAGTTAAGGAAGGAAACGAAGAAAAGGCAGAAATTAAGGCTTTGATTAAGGCTCTTCAGAGTGACAAGGTTCGTGATTATATCGCTAACAAATATCCTAACGGAGAAGTTGTTGTAGTATTCTAATTTGTAAGTCTTAAAAACTTTCAAGCACAATCCCCTGATGTGAAAAAAAAGCATCAGGGGATTTTTTATTGACACCCGGTGTAAATGTATAGTATTATTTACTTAGTCAGAAAGACTAAGACTAACATGACTAAGGAGGATTTTATGTGCCAGGTAAATGTATTAGAGGCTAAAACAAATTTTTCAAAGCTGATTGCTATGCTGGAACGTGGTGAAGAAGAGGAAGTTATTGTTGCAAGGGCGGGGAAGCCGATTGCAAAAATGACGCTTTATGAAGAACCTAAAAGCTTTGATAAGATTTTTGGAATTGCTAAGGGAAAGTTTACATTGCCAGATGATATTGATGAATGTAATGATGAAATTGCCAGAATGTTCGGTGTTATTGATTAAGGGGAGGCTGTTATGAGACAAAAGCAATTACTTCTTGATACTCATATCATTTTGTGGATGATTATGGGAGATGAAAGATTGTCGCAGAAGGCAAGAGATCTTATAAAAGAAAACCTTGGTTCAATTTATTACAGCATAGCCTCCATGTGGGAAGTTCAAATAAAATATGCTCTAAAAAAACTTCCTATTTCAGGAATTGAGTTTATGCATTATTGCGAACAGTCTGGCTATCACAAGCTGACAATAGACGATTCTCATGTTATTGAACTTGCAGGGCTGAAAAGAGATGAATCAGCACCAGCTCATAATGATCCTTTTGACAGAATTCTGCTTTCTCAGGCTAAAGCGGAAGGTTTTACCTTTCTGACTCATGATCCATTCTTCAGGGCTTATAATGAACCTTGTCTTGTAGAAGCATAAGAGCAGGCAAAGTCGCAGAAGGAGCAGATGTCACTGCATTTTCCGGGCAGCTTTTTCTTCTGTGAACGTAGGATTTTTCTTAAGCCGTGTTTCCTGTAATGAGAAAGTCCTTCCTGATAGCAGATTTTTACCATAGGATTTTCAGCTGCTTTTTGAATAACTTCTTCGAAGGTGTCTGTAATTTTTCCTATAAAGAGGGCAGGGTTTTCATTTGCAAAGCCACAGCAGGGAGCAATATTTCCGTCTGCATGAATATAAAG
>JAIKYB010000109.1 GCA_024683675.1 Treponema sp. | reverse complement strand
GATATCAGTAAAAATGATGATATTCTTCTTGCATACTTTACATCTGGAACAACAAGTCATCCAAAGCTGGTTTCTCACAACTATCTTTATCCACTCGGACACATTGTAACAGCCAGTTATTGGCAGCAGGTACAAAAGGATGGTCTTCACCTTACAGTTGCCGACACAGGTTGGGGTAAGGCTGTATGGGGAAAGCTTTATGGTCAGTGGATTGCTGAATGTGCAGTATTTATTTACGACTATCATGATAAGTTTAAGCCAATCGACCTTATCAAACAGATTGAAAAGCATCATATTACATCTTTCTGTGCACCACCAACAATTTACCGCTTCTTAATCCAGGAAGATTTGACAAAATACGACTTTTCAAGCTGTCTGCACTGGTCTACAGCCGGAGAACCTCTTTCAGAAGAAGTTTTCAATAAATGGAAGCAGATTACAGGAAAAGAAATCCGCGAAGGTTTTGGTCAGACAGAAACAACACTCAGCCTCTTTAATTATGGCAACGAGCGCATAAAGCCGGGAAGTCTTGGAAAACCGGCACCTTACTACAATGTTACTTTAATTGACGAAGAAGGAAACGAAGTAGAAGATGGTGAAGTTGGTGAAATCGTTGTTGATATGAAAAACGGTAACTTCCCAGGCCTCTTTATGGAATACTTTGGTGACCCTGTAAAAACAAAGTCTGTAATGCACGACGGCTACTATCACACTTCTGATAACGCCTGGCGCGATGAAGACGGCTACTTCTGGTTCACTGGTCGTAATGACGATGTAATCAAGTGTTCCGGCTACCGTATCGGAACCTTTGAAGTAGAGTCAGTTCTTATGCAGCATCCGGCTGTTGTAGAATGTGCAGTTACAGCAGCCCCGGATCCAGTTCGTGGTCAGGTTGTAAAGGCAACAATCATTCTTGCAAAAGGCTATGAACCAAGTGACGAGCTTGTAAAGGATATTCAGAACTTTGTAAAGAAAACAACTGCTCCTTACAAATATCCACGTATTGTTGACTTTGTAAAAGAGCTTCCAAAGACAATATCCGGTAAAATTAAGCGTAAGGACATAAAATAGAGGAATTTTCTTGAAAAAGGGCTGCATAAGCAGTCCTTTTTTTATAAATTTTAATGCATTTTTCCAATTATATTGATATAATAGATTTCATGAACGTAGAAGAATTTTATAAAGAGATTAACGGGGATTACGAAAATGTAATGTCCCGACTTGCAACAGAGGAGAGAGTCGCAAAGTATCTACATAAATTTACTACAACAACAGATTTCGACGATTTAACTAAAGCTATCAATAATAATGATTGGGAAAAAGCATTTCTTGCAGTACACACACTAAAGGGAATGGCACTCAATCTTGGTTTTACAAACCTTGCATCATCTTCTTCTAATTTAACAGAAGAATTGCGTGGTGGCTTAAAGTCTGAATCTTCAGCACTCTCATATTTTTCACAGGTATCAGAGGAATATAAGAAAACAATCGAAGCTATAAATCAGCTTGAAAGTTAGTTCTTTATAACGATATCTGCTTACACAAGTTATTTTTTCTGATATAATCTCACCATTATGAATATGGAAGCTTTTATTTTAGGATGTGGTGGAATGATGCCACTGCCTTACCGTCATCTCACATCAGTTTTATTAAGAAGAGATGGAGATTTATTTCTTTTTGACGGAGGAGAAGGCACACAAGTCAGTTTAAAAAGACTGAACCTGAAATGGAAGAAAATTGATGCTATATTTGTTTCTCATACTCATGCCGACCATGTAACAGGTTTACCAGGAATCTTAATGCTTTCTGCTCAGGTAGACCGTAAAGAACCACTTTATATTTACGGACCACCAAAAATCAAAGAATACATAGAAACAAGCAGAAAGGTTTTGGACATGTATATAAATTATCCTATTGTCGTAAAGGAAATTACGGCCCCTTGCGTTGTACATTCCGGTAAGGATTTTTATATCAGAGCTTTTCCACTGGAGCACACAAAAACCTGCGTAGGTTATACTCTTGAAGAGCTTGACCGTCCCGGTGAGTTTAACCCGGAAAAGGCCCGGGAACTGGGAGTGCCTTGCGGTCCTCTTTGGTCCCAGCTGCAAAATGGCTTTGAAGTTCAGGCTGCAGACGGTTCTATAGTAAAGCCGGAACAGGTACTTGGAGAAAAAAGAAGCGGAAGAAAATTTTCTTTTGTAACCGATACGCTTTTCAAACCTTCTATTATTGATGAGGTACGTGGTTCTGACCTGCTTGTTTGCGAAGGCATGTTTGAAGACGCCCTTATTGACCAGGCTAAAGAGAAAAAACACATGACTGCCAGTCAGGCCGCTACCATTGCAAAGGAAGCTGATGTTAGAAGAATGTGTATGATTCACTATAGTCCTAGATATACAGATAAGGAACTTCACATTTTGCTGGAGGAGGCACAAAAAATCTGGCCAAAAACAGAGCTTTCTCGAGATAGAATGCACATAGAAATTCCATTTATAGACTAATTATAGACTAAAATGATAAAAATCATAGGATTTAACAAAGCTTATTCTTCTCGAAAGGGCAGCTTTGCTGTAGAGGATTTAAGCTTTACAGTAGAGGATAAATCTATTACAGCCTTATTAGGAACAAATGGCTCTGGAAAGACAACAATTATTAAGGCCATTTGTGCTTTTCATTATCCTGATAAGGGAAGAATAATTCTTACTGATCAAAAGCAAAAGGAATATGATATAAGTCAGAATCCTCAATTGGCTATGAAGCTTTGTGGCTATGTTGCAGAAAGTCCTCAGCTTCCATCAAATCTGCAGGTAAGAGATTTTCTTGATTTTGCTGCTCAATTGCACACTCTTGATGGTAATGAAAAAGAAAAAGCAATTGACAGGGTAATAGAAGACTGCGCTTTAAGTGAATTTTTAAATCAGCCTATAAAAACCCTTTCAAAGGGACAGTCACAAAGAGTTTCGTTCGCCCAGGCCTTAATTCATAATCCTCCAAATCTGCTTTTGGATGAGCCAATCAGTGGACTGGATCCAGCACAAATTATACAGATGAGAAAGCTCATAAGCCGACTATCAGAAAAGAAGGCTGTTCTAATGTCTACTCATATTTTGCAAGAGGTTTATCCCCTTAACTGTAATATTGAAATTATAAACAAGGGAAAGAGTGTCTGTCAGGGTAGAGAAGAAGAAATTATAAAAAAGACTCACAGTAAAAATCTTGAAGAAGCCTTTTTAAAGCTTTCGGGAGGAATATCAGAATGAAAAAGCCTTCCACAGCAAAAGCCCTTTATCGCTATAATCTTTTTAATGCCTTTACAAGTCCAGCCTTTTATATATTGGCTATACTTTACACACTGATTATCCCTATCAATTTCTTTATACGCCATCAGTTTTTTACAACAGGCAGCACGGATTTAACTCTTTTCTTTTCTGATGTTCCTTTTATCTGTATTTTAATTATACCGGCTTTGTGCTACAGACAGCATTACAGTATATTTGAAAGCTTTGCCCCAATTTCAAGTCTTGCTGCTATCTGGGTAAGATTTCTTTCCTGTCTAAGTCAGTTTATCCTGATGAATTTAATGCTTTTACCATCAATCCTGCTGATAAATCTTTTTGGAAGCCTTGATGGAGGACAGGTATTTACAAGTTATATCCTCTTAATTTCTTATGGCGCCGCAATTATAGCCCTTACACTTTGTATTGGTGAATTAATAACTAATAAGGTTTCTGCCTTTGTAATAAGTGCAATAATACTTGCTATTTTAAACAGTGCCCATTTATTTGCAGTTTACGTAAATCTGGGAAGCTTTTTATCTTCAATATTTAAGGAAATAAGCTTTGCCTGGCATTTTGACGCTTCAAGCAAGGGGCTTTTAGACAGCAGAGATCTGCTCTGGCTGCTTTTTTCCGCCGCCTTTTTTATTTTCCTTGCAGATTTTATTAATCAAAGGAAAAAAGGTAGAAAATTTAGAGGGGCCCTTTTAGCAAGAAGTCTGGGAATAGAGATACTTTTTATCCTTTGTATGCTAAACGGCCTACGTTACTATACAAGGCTGGATTTTTCTCAAAGTAAAATATATTCTCTTTCAGACTACACAAAAGAGCTTTTAGGTAAAATTGATTCTCCTATAAAAATTACTTATTTCCGATCACAGAGTCTTTCCAGACTTTATCCTCAAGTTAGAGATGTTTCCGATTTTCTTTCAACCTATACTAATGCAAGTAATAAAATAAATTTAACTATAAGAAATCCGGACAATGACCAGGAGCTTACAAGTCTGCTGCAAAATTATGGAATACAAAGTCAGCCCCTGCGTTCTGTTACTGCAAGTTCAACAGAATTTACAAATGTTTATTCTGCAATTGTAATAGAATACAAGGGTAATGCAGAAACAATTCCTTTTACTATGGATGCCTCTTCTCTTGAATATGACCTTGACGGTCGTATAAAACATTTACTTTCGGGAAGCAGACGTAGGGTTCAAATAATCGTTGGAAATGGAATGGATATATACGAAGATTACAATTACGTTATTCCATGGCTGAATGCACAGGGCTTTGAATGTAATCCTCTTGATATATCTTCTTCTGATTTTAGTCAAAAGCTTTTGAATGAAAGCGGCCCACTTTTACTAATGGGAGACAGTCAGATTCCTATTGAAGCTGCCATAAGCATTGAAGATTACATTTTAAGAGGTAATAATGCACTGCTTGCAGTAAGTCCTTTTAGTTCCGCTATTGATGACAACTGGTATATCACCCAAAATAAAAAAACAAATATAGTCGAAATTGCTGAAAACTGGGGAGTTGGCTTTGAAAATAAGATAGCCGCAGATATTTCTTCAGCCCGAATCACTATGTCCAGCGATGATTATACAGAAACTCAGCTCTTAAATTATCCTATGTGGCTTTCTCTTTTAACGCAGGAAAACGCAGTCTTAGGAGCAGACCTTTTCTGGGCAAATCCTCTTAGGCTTTCTGGAAACGCAAAACCTCTTCTTGTTACAAGCTCTCAGGCCTACACCTATGATTTAGACCTGCACAGTCCGGAAAAGCTTGTTGAAAATAATCCCTTTTTGCTGGCAGAAGATACTTCTGTTGCAGAAAAAGAAAAGGGAACTTTGGTTGTAGCTGCTAAAATCAGCGGAAAACTGCAGGGCTTATTTAATGTAAACGAAGGTAATGCAGAAGTAATTGTTATTCCAGACCAATATTTTGTAAACACTCTAATGCAGCAATATCTGGGGCAGGATAATAATTTCCGTAACTTTAATTTGCTTACAGATCTTTTACTGAAATTAAATAATGAAGAAGAGCTTGCCCAGCTTCACAGTAGAATGCAAAGAAATACAAGCCTTTATAAGATTTCAGATTCAGCTCAGCTGCAAAAGAAGGAAAGACTTTTATTTATCATAGCCTTTATAATAATTCCTTTACTTATAGCATTTGCAGGACTCTTTTTCTGTATTTTTTATAAAAGGAGAGTAAGAAAATGACTATAAAACAAAAGGATATAATCCTCGTTTCTGCAATTACATTCTTACTTATTTTATATCTGACTTCTTTTTTAAAGGATAAAAATCATATTGAAAAAAGAGAAGAGATAAAAAGTGCTTTAATTAATCAAAAAAACTTGCAGTCCATTAATACTTTAGAATTCACAGATACTTCTGAATCAATAATAATTTCAAGGGAAAAGGACTACTGGATAGTTTCCAGACCAGAAAATCCTGAAATTAAAATGCCTGCGGACACTTCTAAAATTAAAAACTTTCTGAATGAGTTTACAAAAGTTAGAAGTATGTATAAAATATCAGACAATTTATCTAAAAATGACTCCTTTGGTCTTACAGATTCTTCTGTTTTTTCTATCCGTTATTATTATAACGACAGCTTTGAAGAGCTTTTATTTGGAAATCAGGACTTTTCTCTTAATTCCCGTTACTTAATGTCTGGCAGAAAGACAAGTGTTTATGAAATTAATAATGAAGTTGATAAATATTTGACTTCCTCATTAAATTTCTGGGCTGACGGCTCTTTAATATTCCAGGAACTCCTGCCGGAAGGCAAGCTTAAAGCTGATGATATACAGAGAATCCTTGTCTATGAAAATGGAAAAGTCACTTCAAGTAAAAATAGCACAGAGGCAAGACTTCTGGATTTAAGGCATGGTGGCCTTCCTTATGCCTGGGAAGTTACAGATTCAATAAATAAGAATGCAGAAATGGAATTAAGACTTGAACTGGGCAACCGTTCCCTTATAAAGCTTGAATTTTTTGCCAGTGACACAGAAGAGCAGAGTTTTATACTAAGACAAAGTATTGATTCTACAGATAAGATATTTTATTCAAAAATCAGCCGCTGGACCTACAATAAAATCAGGGAAATAATATTATAAATAAAATGAGCGGCAAAACCACACCAGATAGTGCCGGATTTTTTATAGCATAAACGTAAAACAATATGTGCCAAAGCGGCATTTATCAAAGAAAAGACCCCAAGATAAAGATGAGCAAAGGCAAAGGCCAGACCTGCAAAAATTTCTGAGACAATCAGCCAGATTTTTACATCAGATTTTCTGCAAATTAATCTGTATAAAGAATCTGCAAGATAAAAACGATAGATAATCTCTTCATAGAAGGCCGCAAAAAGAAAATTTAAAATACAGAAAATCCAGGAAGAAATAGAAGTCGGTTGAATTACATCCAGAGAAGAAGAATCCTTAAAAGCAGGCAGTAAAGAAAAAAACTTCATAAAAAGGGAAATACAAAAAAGCAGAGATACTGTAAAAATCACAGGAAATACAAGCAGGCCTTTTTCTTTCTTTTCATAAAAAATGTAGTAAATAAAAAGTGCAAAAAGAGCAAGCAGCATTTGAGTCCAGGGAAAAGTCCATTGTGAAAAGATTTCCGGGTTTGTCTGGCCTGAAGAATAGAAAAATGGAGGCAGAATAAAACCTAGAAAAATCATAGAAAAAAATAATATTTCTGTAATAAAAGAATGAATTTTCATTTTAATTATGATATTATATTATAGTAAAAGAAATATAAAATCAAAAGGTTTATATTAAAAAGGGGAGTCTGTGTACACTTTAATTGCTGTTATCACCTTTATAGTGATCCTGCTTATAATTGCCGGACTTTATTCAGCATTCAAAACTAAGGTAAGCTTTATTGTTCTTGGTCTGGATTCTGGTTTTACATTTTCCGACACACTTCTTTTGTGGCAGGTTGCACAAATATGCGAATTAGACCAACCAACATCTTTATTTTTCTCTCTGAATTCTCTTTCCCGCTGTATGAATCAAATTTCAAACCAGGCTTCAGCAGACGGAGTTTCTGATACAGCAAAGATTCAAAATCTTCTTACAAAATTATTTAACTTCAGAACAAAACTTCAAAATGAATCTGATGATAAAAAAGGTCTTGTAACAACTCAGTCTCTGGATAAGGGGCAAAAGCTTAGGATTATTCTTCCAGGAAAAGGTGTATTTTATTCTGAAATAATGAATAACGGCAGCAGCATTGTAATTTCAGTTCCAAAACAAAAGGAATTAATTCCAATTCCGGCTCACGAATGGGTTGGTAAGGTGCTCAGTGTTTATTTCTGGAGAAAGGGTGATGCAGCCTATGTTTTTGATACAAAGGTAATTAACCACGGCTTATTTATGGGTAAGACTTCAATATCCCTGCAGCATTCTGCTGATCTTACAAGAACACAAAAGCGTAAGGCAGTACGTGCTAAATGTGAAATCTACGGAAATCTTTTTATCGTAAAAAAGAATATGACAGATATATCCGCTATTGAAACTCAAAATGGATATCGCTGTTTAATCGAAGACATTTCAGAATCTGGTGCTATGATAAAAATTGGAGGAAAGGGAGTTTCAAACGTAAAAATCAAGCTTCAATTTAATATTCAGAACAAGCTGATTGTTATGTCCGGCGTTATTCGAACTGTAGACTTTAATGAAGCAGAAAATATTTCTCATTTACATTTTGAATGTACAGATATTGATCCGATAATGAGAAATGAAGTTTTAGCTTATGTTTATAATATTCTTCCGGAAAATGAAAAGGAAATCCTTGATGCTCTGGAACAAACAGAAACAGATGAAAAAAATGATGTAACTACTGCTGAAACTCCGGAAACAGCAAGTCCTGCACTTGAAACCGTAGTAGCTGACGAAAAGGAAAAGCAGAATCCAGAGTCAGCTCCAAAAGTAGAAAGTAATATTCCTGACTCACCTCAAAAAGATGATCAGATAAATATATTCTAAAATTGTGAGGAAAATATGAAAAAGCTTTTAATTTTAATTTTTGCCTTTATTTCGACCTCTTTTATTTATTCACAGAACCTGACAAAAACAATTAAATTTCTTAAAGGAAACATTGCTGATAAAACAGCAGCTGTAAGAGAGGCTAGTGGAACTGAAGCAGTATTCCTTTCTAACAAAGCAATTAATTTTTGTCTAGAAAACAAGGAAATCTTAGGAAACGACCGAGACCTTGAAGGACTTGCAGTTGCCGCAGTGCTTTCAATTTCTCCTGAATATGCAAAATCCTGTTCGGAAGAAGATAAACTGCTTTTAGAAAATCAGTTTATGGAGCTTTTTGCCCAATTCAAATCCAGCAGTACAGTGCAAATTGCTGTTCTTACAAAATCAGTTGCATTAAAGGATTACATTCCTACAGACAAACTTACAGCAAATCTTAACGACTACCTTGCAAAGGCAAATGTCAACACAGAAGATGCAACCTTATTCAGGGCAGTTTTCAACTCTCTGGAGTTTATTGGTAATAACGAAACCTTCCTTATTTTGTATGGACTTTTAAATAATCAGAACTATAAAAAATATCATGCTCAGATAGACAGTACACTCACAGCTCTGGTTCCAAAGGCTATGAACGAAATCCTCAGCCTGATTCAAAACACAAATACAAGCCAAGTTGCCCGAATTTTCAGCATAATCAAAAAAAATACTACTATTTCTAAAAATAATCTCTGTGAAATTGCACAAAGTGTGCTAAGTCAGTCTATTATATCTTTAGAGGGTACAAGTGGTGCAACTCCAGAGCAGATAAACCTGCAGCTTGATACACTTGCCATTTTAAGCGAAAACCGCTGGACAAGAGCTTCTTCGGTAAGTGTTTCATATTTTAAGCTGGCAAAACGTTTATATAACTCTGGTGACATGAACGAAATTCAATTTAAGACTGCAATTTTAGCTTTAGCTGATACAGCTCCAATTGATTCAGTTCCTTTGCTTACTGCGTACCTGGAAGACTTAAACAGCCTGACAGAAAAAGGGAACGTTGTTTCTTCTGATGTTATTCTGGCTGTAATAAAAGCTTTGGGTGCCATCGGAGATAAATCTGCATTCGATTCGCTGCTGGCGGTTACTTACTTAAATTATAGTGAGCAAGTACTGTCTGCAGCCCGAGGGGCACTCTCGGAATTGAGATGGCAGTAATTTTAAGGAAATTATTTACACGACCTTTTTTAATAGCAGCTTTAATCTGTATCTTTGTTTTTTACAGCGGGCTTTTTTCTTTTAAGCAAAAGAATCCCGCTGTATTTATTTTCCCGGACAATAAAATAAATCTTATAAGCGGAAAAATAACTTCTTCGCCGGTAAAATGCGCTTCAGGAACGTTTTATTCCTGTAATTTTATCTTGACTTCATGCGGGTGTGCTGAAGGGGCTGGCACTTTAGGGTGCTCGGGGGGCACTGGGGGCACCGGTGGCATTGCCTGTAGTGCAGGTGGCCCCCCTGGCGCCGCACGAGGCACTGCCAGGGGACAAATCACCCTCTATATACCAAGTGAACTGACAGAAGCACTATTTCCCGGCCACCTTTATTCTTCTGCTTACACAAGCAAGGACGGCACAGACCAGAATAGGGCCGAAAGTAGAAAGTCGCATTTATTTGAAAGTGGCCTTAAGGCAAGCTTTTCCGGCTCCTATAAAGAAGGAAGTTTCTTTGCTGACTCCTGCATTAAATCCTTCTGGGAAACTTCCATACAAGGCCACCTAAGCCATCTTAGGGCCCTTTGCCGTCTTGCCTTCAAGCGCATGCTTTATGCCTGGGGCCATGCAGGCGGCCTCCTGCTTGCCTTACTCTCTGGTGCCCGTGACTTTACAGAAAACTCAACTGCAAATGCCTTTAAAAGCGCAGGACTTTCTCACATTCTGGCACTTTCCGGTATGCATATGTCTTTATTTTCCGGTATAGCTTTATTTGCAGGAAAAAGGGCCGGCTCCATCAGATTATCTTATTTTCTACGTTTCCTGGTAATCATCCTCTTTCTATGGTTTGCAGGTATGTCTCCATCCTTATTCAGAGCCTTCCTTTGCGCCAGCCTTGCAATATTGGCCTCCATGAGCGGAGTTCCCGGACTTTCCACTTTTGACCTGCTGACGCTGGCATTCCTGCTGCAAAGCGCAATATGTCCTTCCCATATACATAATCCTGGCTTCTTACTTTCTTATGGCGCCCTTGCCGGAATTACACTTTTTTCTTCGCTAGTCTATAAGGTCTTTGTCCGCTTTACACCTCATCAAGTCTCATCCAGTCTTTCGGCTTCACTTTCGGCCCAAAGTCTGACAGCACCTGTTTCTCTAAAATTATTCGGAAGCTTTTGTCCAATTGGAATTGCGGCCACAATGATAATTTCCCCACTAGTAACTTTTTTTATTTATGCAGGACTTACTCTAATCATCCTTTCTATGATTTTTCCTATTTTACTTACACCTAGTGGAATTTTTATGAATTTTCTATATACTATCATTAAGTATTTGGTGATGTTTTTTGCACGGTTTCCGTACATCAACATCCAGCATTAAGGGAGAAGGCAAATTGAAGCACCCAGATTATAATTCACCGGCAGAATTAAAGGCAGTTCTTGATGCAAATGGTTTTTCCATGCAGAAAAAGTTCGGCCAGAATTTTTTAATAAACGGAGCTGCCCGTGAAAAATTGATTGAAAACCTTAATGTTCAAGAAGGCATGTCTGTATGGGAAATTGGACCTGGACTTGGCGCCATGACTTCAGGCATACTTGAAAAGGGGGCAAATCTGACTGTATTTGAAATAGACAGAGGTTTTGCTTCTTTAATCAGCCAATACTTTTCTGAATATAGCCAGAAAGACCGCTTCCACCTTGTAGAAGGTGATGTTATAAAAACCTGGAAAGGTCAGCTTGAAAAGGGGCTGCCTGAGCGATTATTTGGCAACCTGCCTTACAATATTGCCGCAACAATTATTGCAGACACAATAGAAGAAGGCATACGCTTTGATTCCTGTGTATTTACAGTTCAAAAGGAAGTTGCACAGAGAATGGCCGCAAAAGCAGGAAGCGAAGATTACTCTTCATTTTCTGTTTTATGCCAGTGGGCTTATGATGTAAAAGCAATATTAGACTTAAATGGTGGAAATTTCTGGCCAAAGCCAAATGTTGCATCCAGAGCCGTTTTATTCACAAAAAAAGCAGATTGGCCTAATTGCAAAAATCCAAAGGCTTTTGTTAAGCTTCAAAGAGCATTATTTTCTTCCCGCAGAAAGAATGTCCGCAACAATCTTTCTAACTATCTTAAAAATAATGATTTAGCTCTAGCTTATTTGGAAAAAGCTGGAATTGCAGCAGAAAAAAGAGCAGAGGTACTTTCAATAGAAGAGCTTCTACATCTTTCAGACGTAATAGAAGGCGGACTATGATAAAGGATTCAATTGAAATCATAAATAATAAAATAAGGAAGGCTGAGTTAAAGTCTGGCAGAAAAGAAAAGTCTGTAAAGCTCATGGCAGTGAGCAAATTTCATCCTGCAGAGGCAGTTTTGGAAGCTATAAAGGCTGGACAGTTGCTTTTTGGAGAAAACCGGGTTCAGGAAGCTATGGAAAAGTTTCCTGCAATTCAGGAAGAGTATCCGCAATGTCAGCTTCATATTATTGGAAGCCTTCAGTCAAATAAAGTAAAAAATGCTGTAAAAATTGCTTCCTGCATAGAATCTCTGGACCGACTGGATTTACTTCCCCACATAGAAAAGCATTCAGCAGCTCTGAATAAAAATATTAAGGTTTTATTAGAGATTCACACAGGAGAAGATTCTAAATCAGGCTTTGAATCAGAAGATGATATTAGAAAGGCTCTTGCAGAAATAGAAGATAAATATCCTCATATTATTCCAGCAGGCTTTATGACAATGGCCCCTTTTACAGATAATCAGACAGAAATACACAAGGCCTTTGAAAAAGCCAGACTGATTGCAGAAAAAATGAAATCAGAATATCATAATTTTGACCTTTCCGAGCTTTCTATGGGAATGTCTGGTGATTTTGAAATTGCAATAGAAGAAGGTTCAACCTTAGTAAGAGTTGGAACTGCCATTTTTGGAGAAAGAGATTATTCAAAAAAATGAAAAGAAAAAACAAAATAATAGCTCTAATTTTATTTTCTCTGATTTTTAATCTTGCTTCACCACTTTTTGCCGCAGATACCACGGCAGCCCCTTACGAAGATGATGAATTTCCAGTCTTTTTACAGGATTTAAGACGCTTTGAAATTATTACTTTGGGAGCTATGCCTTTTGTTACCCTGGATACATCTCTGGCTTACTCAAGTTATCGTTATGTAAAAAATGATTTTAGTTCAGATTATGTTCCAAGCCTCTTTGGTTCCTCTTCCTTTGATTCTGATGAGCAGATTGGAATAGTTCTTACAGCTCTGGGAATTTCAGTTGGAATTGGAATTACAGATTATATTATCCGTCTTATAAAAAGAAGCTCTTCCAGAAAAAGCACCAAGCTTAATGACGAAAGCGTTCGCATAATTCCGATTTCACAAGATCCGGATGCACAATTAATTCAGTCGCCGGAAAGCACTGATGAGATAGAAGAAGTACCCGAGGTAGAAGAATAATGCCTTTTTTTTCAGCAAAGGTTCCTTCCGATTTTCAGGGGCAGGAACGTCTGGATAAATACATAGCCTCACTTCCAAATGGAATGAACCGTTCCAAGCTTAAAAGCGGAGTAACAGAAATCCTTGTAAACGGAAAAAAGGTAAAAATCTCTCAAAAGGTAAAGGCTCTGGATCAGATAGATATTCAATGGGAAGACAATATTCCGGATGATATTATTCCCGAAAATATTCCCCTTGAAATTCTTTATGAGGATGATAATGTCACTGTTGTAAATAAGGCTCAGGGCATGGTAACACATCCGGCCTGCGGCAACTGGACTGGAACACTGGTAAATGCACTTCTTTACCACTGGGGAAGAGAAAGCCTTAAGGCCGTAAAAGAGGGTAATGATTCAGAGATTTTACAGTCTAGACGGCCAGGAATAGTTCATCGGCTTGATAAGGAAACCTCTGGCATAATCATAACTGCAAAAAACAGGGACTCCGAAGAATATCTGCAAAAACAATTTAAAGATAAAAGCCTGCAGAAGGAATACATTTTAATCTGCACTGGTCGTCCTAAAGAAAGAAATGGCGATATCAGAACTCAGATAATCAGAGATCCAAAAAACAGACATCGCTTTAAGGCAGTTATAGATACAGACGAAGGAAAGTTCGCCAGAACAATTTATCACTGTATAGCCTGTTATGGAAATTATTCTCTTATGAGAGTAAGAATTAAAACAGGGCGAACCCATCAGATCAGAGTTCATATGAAGTATTTGGGCTGCCCCATATTAGGCGATTCCATTTATGCAAAAACAGACTCACTTTTTAAAGATGCCAGTCTCATGCTGCATTCAGTTCAGCTAAAGATTCGCCTGCCTGGCAGCAATGATTACACCTGCTTTCGCACAAAAACACCGCAAAGATTTATAGAAGTTGAAAAAAAGCTGAAAAAGAGCTTTCCCAAGACTATATTAGCTGATTAAGGAAAAGTCTTATGGATTCTAATTTACAAATCACGGTTATTGCAGAAGCAGATGAAAAGCATCCTTATGTAGTTATAGATAAGCCAAAAGGACTTACATCAGCACCTCTTACAGAAGAAGATAAAAACAATGCCTATGCCCAGGCTCAAAAGCTTTTTCCCCAGCTTGCACTTGTCCAAGGTAAAAAAAGCTGTGAGCACGGCCTTTTACACAGACTAGATACAGAAACAGACGGGCTTCTTTTAATAGCAGCCAGCCAGGACTTTTATGACTATATGCAGATAGAACAGGCTCAAGGACGCTTTATAAAGTATTACACAGCCATCTGCCAGAAATTTCAAGATAATGCAGAGACTGCGGGGGGCTTTCCGCCTGTACCATTAGAGGCACTAAGAGCTCAAAGAAGCCTTGCAAGTAAGCAGCACATTACAATATCTTCATATTTTCGCCATTATGGTCAAGGCAGAAAGGAAGTTAGACCTGTAACAGAAGACAGCGGTAAAGCAGCCCTTAGAAAGCTTGGAAAAGAGACCCAATACAGCACAGAAATTTCTATAATTGAAAATGAATTTGATAATAATAAGGATTTCTGCAAGCTTGAATGTTCTATAGCTAATGGTTTTAAGCATCAGGTTCGCTGCCACCTAGCCTGGATAGGCCTTCCTGTTTGCGGCGACCCACTTTATAACTTTTCAGGCAAAAAAAATGCAGAAAAACTAATGTTTTCTGCATCTAAAATTACATTTGAGTACCCGAGAGGAGACTTGAACTCCTATGACCGTAAGGACACTTGGACCTGAACCAAGCGCGTCTACCAATTCCGCCACCCGGGCTAAAAAACTTGAATAAATATATCAGAAAAAGCCTTGCTTAGTCAAGACTCCCTGTATTCTCCTATCTCCTATATCCTCCTGCGTTTTATTAAAGACAGCTATACAGGGCTATAACCAGAACTCCAAGTACAAGAATAGAAACAATATAAGCCCAAAGAGGAGGACCAGATTCTATTCCATTCGACTTTTTTCCTTTTGTTATAGGTTCTGAAGCAGAAGAAGTTCTTCCTGTAATTATTTGCATATCCTTACCAACTGCATAACCACAGCTTGGACAGCCATCCTTAAATTCATCAGGATTGCCGGTTTTACCGCATTGAGGACATTTTACGGAAGCAAAAAATTTTCCGCAGGTAGGACAAAATTTAGATTTACGGGGAACTTCGGAACCACAGCTTTCACAAAAGAACTTGGCTTCTTTAGGATCAACATGCTTCATACAAATCCTTTATCTCCAAAGATAGACTTTTCTTTTCTTTGTCTATATAAACGATTTGAGCAGAACAGTTTGTAAAGTTCCCGTCATGATAAAAGGAAACATATTTAAGAATCTGTCCTAAAGAATATCGCTGACTGTCTTTTACGCTGCAAATATAAGTATTTCCTTTTTGATCTTCAACACTGCCATAAGAAAAGCTGTTATCATCAGGATCTGTCAAAATAATACTATCACTAGCTTCATTATTATTCTGAGGGAAGGAAAGCTTTGTTTTTTTAAGGGAAGCAAAATCATCAATAAGTTCAGCTTCGTTTAATTTTGTAAATATCTTCTTTACACCTAATAACTTTGATTTTTCAGCTTCATCAGCAGAAAAGGCAAGTGGAGAATAAAGATAAAGGGAAACCTCATTTCCACCTAGGCCACTTTGCAAAAAGGAAGCCATAGTTTTCCAGTGACGGGGATACTCATCTGCATTTATAATCACAATCTGAGCCTTAATTTCTTCCAGATTATCCATCGCCTTCATAAGCCAGCGATAAATAATAAGGTCGTAACCCCTTTCAGCAAGAAAAGAAGAAAAGAAATCAATTACCTTATCATCATTTGATATAAGAAGAGTTTTCACAGTTTACTCCGTTCCAAGATTTACAACATTGTAATCATAAATCTGCCAGTAGCCTTCGCGCTGTCTAACCTTGTAAGTATAACGTTTCTTTTCACTGAAATTAGGATACTTAAACCATTCAATTACAGTTACAGTGCCTTCTGTTGGAGAATAAGAAGTCTTTTCAATCTGGAAGCTTTCAGGAACTGCAATAATGTCGTTTTCAATTCTAGACTGCATTAAATCAGACTTAAAGGACTGAAGCATACGAACTCTTTCATCAGCAGAAACAGAAGCATATCTCTTTTTCAGAGTTGGATTTCTTTCAAGCATAGATTCAAGGTCCATATAAAGGAAGTACTGATCCCACAAAGATTTTTGACGTGCAATAATTGTCTGTTCAACAACCTTGTCTGGAGAAATATCTAATGGTTTCAAAAGCTCAAGACTTTCATTCTTTACAGGAATATAAGTTGAAGAAGCAGCAGCTGGAGAAGGGCGAATTTCAAGAGTAAGTCTGTTTGACTTAAGAGCTATATAATTTGATTTATACAATTCAGGGTAAAAGAAAAGCTCAAGATAATAAACAGAAGCTTCATCTATTTTAAGAAAGTCCTTTACATTTTCAATAAAGGAATATTCTTCCCCCTGCTCAAGAGCAATTTCCCTAAAATACACAGTCTGACTTGTAGTTCTGTTTTCAATCAGCTTAGAAGTCTGTTCAAGTCTGGTGTTTTTTACTGTATAGGCATTAAAATCCAGACTAAAGCTTCTATCATCAGCAAGCTTGAAACGCAAAGTTTCTGGTCCATTATTTTTAATAGTAATATGAACCTTTATAGGAGAACCTTCTGCATCTCCAGGATAAAAAATAGTCCTGTTATGATATTTAATTGATACAGATGCATTAGAAAAGTTGTTTTCTGCCTCTGCAAAAACTGACATCTGTCCAAAAATGAATAAAACTGATATAATCGATAAAAGTTTACGGATTTTCAACGTATTCTCCTTATATGCTACTTTAATAATCGGTATAAAAAATGAAATCATTAACTTCTATAAACGAAATATTGCATAATTGGCAGGATTTTAAAAGTGCAGCTGCCTCTATAGTTTCTCAGGATATGTCATATCCATGCAATATTCAGGGAGTTCAGGGCAGCCTTTTTACTTTTTTTGCTGATGAAATTTTTAAGGCAGCCCATTATCAAAGCTTGCAATCCAGTCAGTATGGCGCCAGCAGCAAAAAGACTCCTGAATACAAAAGCTTTTCTTCTGATTTTCTGATTGTAGTACCTACAGAAAACGAAGCCCTTGATATTTATAATGATTTTAAAACAGTTTTTGATAAAGAAGACGTTTTTATCTTCCCAAGTTGGGGAACCGTTCCCTACAGGCCCAGTCCCCGAGGTTCATTAACCTTTGGAAAAAGAGCCGGAGTTCTTTCACAACTGGTCAACTCTAACGAAAGCATTTCTTTTAAGGAACATTCCCGTATTTTTATTTTCACTCAACGCTCCTTTATGTCTCCTTTACCATCTCCTGACTACATAAAAGGCTTGAGCTTCAAATTAAAAAAGGGAGACCAACTGAATACAACAAAAATAGCAGACAACCTTACAAATCTGGGCTACACCAGAGTTCCAAAGGTAAATGTTCGTGGAGAATTCAGCCTGAGAGGAGAGGTTTTAGATATCTTTCCGCCAAATGATGAACATGCAGTCCGCATCATTTTTGATTTTGACCAGATTGAACACATAAAGGATTTTGATGCAGACAGCCAGACAACAATCGGGTCAAAAGAATCCATACTTATTTCTCCAATGAAAGAAATTATCTGGACTCCGGAATTTATTACAAGGGCAGAAGAAGAACTGAAGGCCTATCAGGAAAGTGCAATTACCATATTACAGGACACCAGTGATAACAAGGATGTTCACCTTCCTTTTACAGAAACAGCCTTAAAAATGCAGGATAAAATACTTGCAGAATTAAAGCATACAGGTCAGGCAGAAGGTGAAGAATTCTTTTACAATCTGCTCTGGGACCAGCAATACACAGTATTGGACTACCTTAATCCAAATGCTTTTGTACTTTTTTATAATTTTGATAAGCTTGAAAACGGACAGCTTGTTATAGAAAGAGAATACGAAAAGCTTTACCGAACCAGCAGGGAACAATATCCGGTTCTTCCAGTTGCAAAAACTCTTTTGAATTTTGAAAAAACTAGAGAAAATATATCAAGGTGTCTACTTTTTAGAACATTACAAAAGTCAGAAGACTTAAATTCCTCTTCAATTGTAATAAGTGCAGAGCCTCCACGAAGCTTTTTTGGTAATATCAACTTTATAAAGGAAGAATTTACCAATTTACAGGCAGATAACTGGAGCATTTTCATTTACACAGACAATGAAAATCAGCAGCTTCGTATTCACGAAATCTTTAAGGACTTTATAGCTGATGAAAATGACAATGGGCCTTTAATTTTAATTCCAAAACCAATTTCTGCGGGCTTCTGCATTCCGGAACTGAAGCTCCTTGTTATCCAGGAAAACGAAATTTTTGGCCGCCGAAAATATGTACCTAAAACCGTTAATAAGGCAAAAAGTCGCGTAATTGACACCTTTGTGGAACTTAATCCGGGGGATTATGTTGTCCATGTAAACTGGGGAATAGGCCTCTTTCACGGAATAGAACGTGTTAAATCACTGGGAAACGAAAGAGACTACATAAAGCTTGAGTATGCGGACAATGAATTTGCTTTTGTACCAATTGAGCAGGTAAATCTGGTTCAGCGTTATATTGGAAACGAGGGGGAAAAGCCTCGCCTGGACCGCATTGGAAGTAAATCCTGGGAAAACCGCAAGAGCAAGGTAAAACAGGCTGTAGAAGATATAGCACAAAAGCTGATTGACCTTTATTCCAGAAGACAGGCTGCGGTTGGTTATGCCTTTCCAAAGGAAACTGAATGGCAGGCCGCCTTTGAAGCAGCCTTTCCTTACGAAGACACTCCAGATCAGATTACAGTCACCGAAGAAATTAAGGCCGACATGGAAAAACCTGTTCCAATGGATCGCCTTGTCTGCGGAGATGTAGGCTATGGAAAAACCGAAATTGCCATGAGAGCCGCCTTTAAGGCTGTGATGGGAGGAAAACAGGTTGCCTTCCTGGCACCTACGACCATTCTTGCAGAACAGCACTTTGAAACCTGTAAGGAACGCTTTAAGAATTTCCCTGTAAGAATAGAAAGACTATCCCGTTTTGTAGCTCCTGCTGAACAGAAAAAAATTCTTGAAAGAGCGGGCAAGGGCGAAGTTGATATCCTGGTCGGCACTCACAGAATCATTCAAAAGGATGTAAAATTCAAAAACCTTGGCTTAATGATTATAGATGAAGAGCAGCGCTTTGGAGTAAAGGACAAGGAAAAGCTTAAGGTAATGAAAAATAATATTGACTGCCTTACTATGTCAGCAACGCCAATCCCTAGAACCCTTCATATGAGTCTCTTAAAAATCCGGGATATGAGTCTTCTTACCACACCGCCACAGAACCGTCAGCCAATTGAAACTGTAGTTGATGAATATACAGACGAAAGAATAGCTCAGGCAATCAGACGGGAAATAGAGCGGGGCGGCCAGGTCTTTTATCTGCATAACAGGGTTGAATCTCTTATGGAAGTGCAGCACCGCATAGAAAGCATTGTACCGGAAGTTTTGATTGATGTAGCCCATGGACAGATGACCAGCAGCCAGCTTGAAGAAATCTTCCAGCGTTTTAAGATGGGCGGCTTCCACGTGCTTATCGCAACAACAATTATAGAAAATGG
>JAIKYB010000014.1 GCA_024683675.1 Treponema sp. | reverse complement strand
ATTTTTTCTATTGTATATGGGCTCAAGCTTGGTCTGCTGGTAAATCCTCTTTTTTATATTGGACTTATTTCAGTTTTCCTGGCCTTTTCTTCCCTTATACTTGCAGTAATTTACATTCTTTTAATAGGTCTGCTACTCCTCTTTCCTTTTTTGCGAAAAAAATCAGTGCTTACAGGAATTGCAAGCTTTCTCATTATAATTTTTGCAGCCTCTTATGGCTTTTTAACCGGATTTTCCAGCGCAACGATGGACTTTTCATCAACTTCAACCATGACAATGCCCCTTGCCCTGCGTTTGTCTGCTGCTGTGGATAAAATCCCTTTTATTCATTTTTGCGGTTCGGCTCTTGATGGAAAAGTCCTTCCTGTGTTGATTCTGCTTGCACTTTCTGCCCTTGTGATTTTTGGCCTTCTTCCGCTTTTTGCTTCTTTGTATGCTAAAACCCTGGCCGGCTTTGCAGATGTAAAATCCAAAAGGCTTTCAAAGGAAAAAGCAGAGGCTGTTATAAAGGAAAGCAAAATAAATACTGCCTTTAAGTCTCTGCTTATTCGCGATGTAAGAACTGTTTTCAGGGAGCCTTCCTTTTTTGCAAACGGGCCTCTTATGGTTTTTCTTTTTCCGCTAATCCTCATAGTTTCAACTACTGTGCCTGTAATTGTGGAAGGCCCGGAAGGTGGCTTAGGCGCCTTAGTTTCCGCCGCCAGGTCTACTTACCTTCAAACGTCCCCTGAAAAGCTGAATAATATTTTCTTCTATGCAAGTATAGCAATTTCAGGAATTATGTATTTTAGCGGAACTTCTTCAAATGTTGCCTGTACAGCCTTTTCCCGAGAAGGTAAATCCCTTTCAAACCTTAAGGCAATGCCGGTTACCTTTGAAACAATCCTCAAGGTAAAGTTCTGGCATTCTATGCTTTATATTTTTGTAGATCAGATTATTTTTGCACTTTTACTTACAATAGCAAATCTTATTTTTGGAAGTCTTATTCCTTTCAGTCTCTTAATCAGATATTTTCTGGCCATGTGTGTTCTTACTATAGCCGCTTCAATCCCTCTGATTTTTACAGATCTTATACTGGATGCCGCTAATCCTAAGCTGAACTGGGAAAATCCTGCTGCTGCCTTTAAACAGAATTTTAATGCCGTAATAGGAATGTTATGTTCTATACTTATGATTGGAATTATGGTAGGACTTGGAATGCTCTTCCCAAAAAGTATAAATAGTCTTATATATATTTCTGCAATTTTTATTGTAATTGGAGCCCCTCTTGGAGCCCTCTATTTTAGATATGGAGTTAAACGCCTTATTAATATGTAAGGAGCTTTTGTTTTATGAAAAAAATCCAAAGAAGATTCGCCTTTTGTTTTTTGCTGATTTCATCTTTCTTCTGTCCACTTTTTGCTGCTGATGGTCTTATGTTTGGCGAAAAGGATTTACGAGTAGTAAAAACCCAGTGGTTTGATATTATCTATCCTGCCCGCTGTGAAAAGACTGCTTCTCTGCTTTATCAGACTGCAGATACAATTTATGAAGAGGTTACTGCCCAATATGGTATTCAGCCTTCTGTAAGGTATCCGGTTTCAATTACGCCTGCAACCCAGCAGTTAAACGCCTTCTTTACAGTGGCCCACTACAACAGAATTGTAATGTTTGATACCTCTTCTTCTGAAATAGATGAGCTTTCGGGTTCTTTTTCTCAGGGCTTTCTTTCTGTTTTCCGCCATGAATTGACTCACGCTGTTACCTATAACATGAAAAATAAATTCTGGACTGCTATAGGAAATGTATTTGGTGATATTGCAAATCTTGGTTACCTGTTTTTAAGCTCTGGTATGGCAGAGGGAGCTTCTGTTACCAGTGAAAGTGCCGCTGGAGAAGGCCGTCTGAACAACGAGTTCTTTAATCACCGGGTAAAACAGGCCAAAATAGAAAATAAATTTCCTTCCTATTATGATATGCAGGGCTCATCAGATTCTTATCCTAGCGGTGCTTTTTATGATTTTAATGCAGCCTTCCATCTCTGGCTTCAGAAAAAATATGGAATGGAAAAGTATTACACCTTCTGGTACAAGCTTATAAATATGCAGAGCTTTGGAGTTTCAAGTGCCTTTAAGAAGGCTTATGGAATTAAGCTCAAGGAGGCCTGGAAGCTTTTTAAGGCTGATTATTCTGTTCCTGACATTCCTGCAAATCCTGTAGAAGCAGGTCTTGTTTTTGATTTCTTCCAGCCGGATTCTGCTTCTTATTCCAGCCGCAATAATTACGGGGCAAGATATTCCAGCCTGACTCTTTCGGAAAAGGGGCTTGCCTGGATAGAACATTCTTCTGGTTCAGTGTATTTTCTTGCCTGCGAAAATTACCAGCAGCCTTCCCGAGTCAAAAAACTTTTTACTCATAAAGGACTCGATCACGTAAAATTTTCTTCCGATGGAAAATATCTTGCTGTATCTTATTATTCTGCTGCTGCCGCAAACATAAAGGCTGATGTAAAAATTTATGATATGGAAAGCCGTCGCTTTTTTGATTGCGGAATTAAGGGACTTAAGGATGCTGCTTTGGTAAAGGCTGAGGATTCTTATTATCTTGTAGGTCAGCGTTATGAAAGCCCATATAACTTTATAGAAAGCTATCAGCTGATTATAGATGAGGCTTCAGGTCGAATTAAGGGCTTTGAAAAAAGTGCTGGAAAGGAAGAGAGCTTATACGTATTTTCCGGCAGTTTTACAGGCTGTCAGAGCTCAGAAGGAAGGCCTTGCTTTGCCTATCTTCAAAATAATTCTCTTAACTTTAGTATAATTCTTAGCGATTTTGAAGGAAATGAACTTGCCTCTTATGCTTTACCGGAAGGCTACTATGCAAGCCAGCTTTCTTATTCTGAAGAAAGAGGGGAGTTCTTATTTAACTGGGCCAGCTCTGGAACCATGGTTAGAGCCGGTAGACTTTCCCTGCAAAGCGGTTCCTTTGATTTTAGCAGCCTTGACCTTTCTGGCGGAATTTTTTATCCAACTTTCTTTGGAGAAGAGCTTCTTTATGTAGGAAAGTTTTTCCGCCAGAATCGTCTCTTTACTCTTCCTCTGGAAAAAGCTTTTGCAGTAGAGAAGTCCGAGGTTGCTGAAAGTGCAATTTCTGCTGAATTTGCTTCTTCTGCACTTTTTGAAATGGAGCTTGACCCGGAGCTTAAACTGGATTTCAGGAAATATAATCCTTTTGCTTATCTTTTACGGGGCGTCATCCTTCCAATCAGTTATTACACTTCAGAGGCCTTCGGAGTTAATACAGGCAAGAATGGAGCTGCTTATGCTCTTCCTTATGGTCTTACTTATTACACAAATACTCCATGGACCAGCGGTTCAGAAGGAATCTTGCAGTTTACAGCAGGCTGGGGTCCGGATACTAATTCCTTTGGAACTGGCTTTACTTTAAATGGAGGGGCAACAACAGGACTCTTCTTTTATCAGACAGCAGCTGGTTCAGAATTTGATAAGAAGGGCTGGAAACAGGCTTATGGTGACTTAGTATTAAGCTCATCTCTTCCTTTTGGGCGCATTTCAAATATCACTCTGGAAAACTCTCTTTCCGGAAAAATTGGTCGCCAGAATCAGGTAAGTCAGACAAGCCCAATCTCTGACACAATAAATCTTGATGAAGTTATAAATTATTATATTGGAATGTATGCTCCATCAGATGATACTCTTTACTACAGGTTTTCAGAAACCTTTACGACAGTTTATTCAAATATTGTTTCTGCAGGACCCGGCCGTCACGAATATGCAGGCTTTGCACTCGGAGCAGGGATTTCTTATATAAAGGACCAGTCTATTAAAGAAAATCCAGTAACTTACCAGGATTCTCTGGCGGTTACAGCAATTGCTAAGGCTTACTTACCGGCTCTTTTGCCGTTTGAATCTGATTATGGCTATACCACTAATCTTCCTTTGAAGCTTGCATTGGGATTTTTCCCATCTACTTCAAATTACGGTTATGCCGCTAGCTCGGAAAAATCCTTTGGTATTCCAATTTTAGACGCTACGGTGGAAACTGTTTTGTTCGGGGTTAATGTTCAGAAAGCCCTTCCTTTCTTTACACCTTTATTTATTCATGAATTTTACGTGACAGCAGGCTATACAGGAACCTTCTCTTCTTACAATGCAAGCAAGACCGGATTCCAGCCTCTTTATCTGGCAGATTATTTTGCTGGTCTTAAGGATGGAACTGCCCTTTATCAGGATTCAATCTTCCTTAAGTTTGCCCTGGAC
>JAIKYB010000033.1 GCA_024683675.1 Treponema sp. | reverse complement strand
AAATCAGAAAAGCTCCCGACTCACACAAAATTTTAGGAGAGTTCCGTCTTCGCCATCATCTTGTGCCGGCTCTGGAAAATGGAAGCGGCCACGTAGGTCAGTTTATTCATAAAGATTTTCGTGGACGCGGCTACTGCACTCAGGGACTCAAACTCTTAATTGAAGAAGCTCGTAAAATCGTCCCCGAAGACCAGCTTTATCTTCACTGTAATCTGGATAACCCGGCAAGTCTTAAGGTTATGCTGAAAAACGGAGGAGTAATTCATCATCAGGATGAAAGTGGCTATTATGTGAGAATAAAGCTAGGGTAAAATCAAGGTCAGATAGAATTTTATCATAAATGAAGTTATGATTTGTTAGAAGGAAATTATGTTAGAAAATACATCTCTTAAGCCTTTCAACGAGAAGAATTTTCCGCTCGTTCTTGATGTGGTTGCACCGCTCTGGAGCCCGCCGATTGGAGACGAGACTTTCAAGCGCTTTAATGTTGAATTTATAGTAAGAAATAATATTTCAGAAAACGATTATCATTTTGAGCTGGTGGAAAATCTAAGCAATTCTGATAACGGATTGACTTCAATACCTGGACAGGCTGATTCCAAAATTGCGTCACATGCGCAGGATGAAAACTTCCTTGCCGCTGCCTTTTTTACCCGTAAGGGAGACTCCTGCAAGGTTGAAGAGTGGTACGAAAAGGAATGTACCCACTTTCCGCAAGAGCTAAAAAAAGCAACAAACATGAGCCGCACCTATCTGCGCCAGATGGATGAACGAACTCTTTCTTTGATGCAGGAAGATGATATTAAGCTTTCTCTTTTTGTAAGTCGTCGGCCTGGTGCTGGAAGCCTTCTTCTAAATCAGCTCTGCCAGAAACTGAAAGAAGAAGGCTGGAAAAATCTTTTTCTCTGGACCGACGTCGACTGCAACTGGGAGTGGTACGAAAAACACGGCTTTACGCTTGTAGAAGAAGATGTTTACGAGCCCTTTAGCGATGAGAATGAGGATTACAAGACTTATATTTTTAAGAAAAATTTGTAGGAGAAAAATTGAAATACTTTAGAGTTCACACAGCAGACATAGCATATATCACCCAGCAGCCACGGGGCATTTTTACAGCCGTGGGTAAATTGGTTGATGCAAAGACTTTGACCGAGGAAGAGACTGCAGAATATTGGAAGAACCGCGAATACTTTGAGAAGGTCCTGCCGGTTCCGCCTTTTTATGAGACGGGAAATAAGGAGAAGGCCACCACCTGGTTCAAAGACACTCCCCAGGGAATGGATATCTGGCGGCAAATGGATTTTTACCGGGCTATGTGCAAAAAATATGGACTCCAGTTATACCGCTCGGAAACAGAAGAGCTGCCCGGGCAGATTATTTACGAGGATGACTTTCAGATTGCGGTGGTGAATACGCCGGCGGATTTGCAGCTAGTGAAGACGGAATTGTAGGGGTCCTTCTGCAGCGGCAAAATCAGGCTTACACCAAATACTCTCCAATAAGTTTTTCAATCTGCTTAGAATTAAGAGGATGCTCTGCAGTTTCCATTGTGGTAATTAGATTTTTCCCGGCAAAGATTCCGTTCTGGTTGAAAAGTCCAATCTTGTAGGCTGCCTTGCAGGCATATTCAGGATCGTCCATGAGACCAAAGTGCTCCCAAATAAACTCACGGCGAGTACGCAGATTAAGACAAAGAAAATCCGGGTAAAAAGTGACCGGCTTGTCATTTTCATTTTTAATTTCAATGGGGTATTCATAACGATAAGGTATATGAAGGCGCTGCAGTGTAATTGCAATGAGTACCTCTGATTTTGAGCGGACTCTTTCCCCTAAAGGCGTAATGTGATTGGGATAGTTTTCAGCAAAAGGCAGCCCTTGATAAGGGATTGACTTCCAGTATTTTTCAAAGTCTTCATCGCTAAGGTGAACAGGTTTTACAAGGGATCTCTTATTCTTATTAAGCCTTTCAATTAACTTTTCCGCAATTGTATTCTGTTTGAAAAAATTATCGTAGGAACGCAAGGTTTTCTTCAGGCACTTTGCTTCCTTTTGAAGAGAAGACACCAGGGCCTTGTCATATTCTTTTTGGGCCAGGGCCTGGGCAAGCTTAAAGTTCTTCTTTGCAATATAGTCCCCATTTTTATTCTGTGGATCTTTTCTATGGTAGTATTGCAGCACATTATGATTTTTTGCAATCCTAAGGCTTCCTTCTGGACTTTTTTTTAGGGCCTTTAATTTCAAGTCTAGCAGGGCGTTAATTTCTGCAAGTCTCTGCCTAAGCTGAGCCTCCACTTCATTTTGAGAAAGAACTTCATTTTCTATGCTTCTGGTAAATTGCATATTCAAAAAATAATAAAGTAGGAAGTCAAAGACAAGAAAAAACTGCTTTTGGAGGGGAATTTTTTGTGGGATTTTCGGGTGGAGTTTAGAAAATACATATTCTTTTGGAAATAATTGTCAAAAGAATATGTAAATTTTTGAAGAAGATAGCAGTGAAAGTGGGTGATAATGAAGAATTACCTATTTTTAGAAGATTTTTGCCACAAGAATAGGTAATTCTCTTCTGGAAAGAAGTCCAGGCAAACTTTATAAAGGATTTTTACCTATTCTTAAAGGAAAAAGTACATAAAGAATATGTAACTCCCTAAATATACGACTCCTGGAAAGCAATATACCCTCAGGAATTACCTAT
>JAIKYB010000032.1 GCA_024683675.1 Treponema sp. | reverse complement strand
AAATACGAAACACATCTTCACACAAGTGAAGCAAGTGCCTGTGCCTCATCTCAAGGCTCAGAATATATTTCGGCCTTCAAGAAATTAGGCTACGACGGCATTTTTGTAACAGACCACTTCTTTGGAGGAAATACGGCAGTTTCCCGAGAATTGGACTGGCAGTCCAGGGTAGAGCTTTACTGCAAGGGCTACGAAAATGCACTGGCAGAAGCAGAAGCCCAGAATAAAAAGGACGGTGGCAGCTTCAAGGTTTTCTTTGGAATTGAACAAACCTTCCAGGGAGACGATTATCTGCTTTACGGGCTTGATAAAAACTGGCTGCTGGATCATCCTGATGTAGAAAGCATGAATCATCAGCAGCTTTTTGATGCTGTAAACCGGGAAGGTGGCTTAATGATTCAGGCCCACCCCTTCCGCCTGAGGGGTTACATTAATGCAATTCACCTGCACCCAAGGGAAGTTCACGGAATAGAAGCATATAATGGAGGAAACACTCCAGATCAGAACGAGTTAGCTTATGCCTACGGAAAAGCATACGACTTTCCAATGACAAGCGGTTCAGATATTCATAACATTGCTTTTGCCCTGGAAGAAAAGACAGAAGGCAAAATGAATGTAGGTGGCATGGAATTCGATACTCCCCTCACTTGCGTTCAAGATTACATAGATAGAATTAAAGGAAAAATAGGAAGGATTATAAGATGAAAGAGAAATTTGAAGTAAAGCCTGATTTGTTAAAGACCAATTTTATTGAAGTTTATGGCGAAGGTGGAGAAATCAGAATGTTCGCATCTCCTGCACGTATCAATATCATTGGTGAACACATAGATTATAACGGAGGAAAAGTTTTCCCTGCTGCAATAGATAAATACCTTTATTGTGCAGTTCGTAAACGCAATGACAGTAAAATCATTTACAATGACCTCTTCTTCCCGGGAACCTATACTTTTGATATAAACGATGATTTTAAGTTTGATAAAGCAAATGATTATGCAAACTTCCTGAACGGAATCCTTTCCTGTATGAAAAAACAGGGCTTTAAGTTCCCTTGCGGCTTTGAAGTTTTAATCGCCAGCAATGTACCTAGCGCAGGAGGAATCTCTTCTTCTTCAGCTTTGGAATGTGGTTTTGCCTGGGCAATAAGTGAAACTTACGGTTTTAACATCTCCCGCAAGAACATTGCATTAATGGGCCAGCAGTCTGAACACGAATTTATGAACGTAAACTGCGGAATTATGGACCAGTACATCATTGCGACAGGTAAAAAGGATACAGCCGAAGTTCTTGACTGTGCAAAAATTGAACATGAATACGTTCCTCTTAACCTCGGTGATTACCGCTTTGTAGTAATGAACACCAAAAAGCAGAGAAAGCTTGCTGATTCAAAATACAATGAACGCCGCTCTCAGTGCGAAGAAGGTCTTGCAATTTTACAGAAGGCAGGACTTAATGTTCCAGATTTATGCAGCATAAGTCCTCAGCTTTTTGAAGAAAAAGGAAATGCCATTAAAGATGATGTAATTTACCGCCGTGTACGCCATTGCGTTACAGAAATGGACCGCGTACTCAAGGCAGTAGAAGCTCTAAAGGCAAACAACCTGAAAGAACTGGGCCAGCTTTTATACGCATCACATAATTCTCTCCGTGATGATTATGAAGTTACAGGAATTGAACTGGATACACTCGTAGATGTTGCCAGCAAACAGCCAGGCTGTATTGGAGCCCGCATGACAGGAGCTGGTTTTGGTGGCTGCGCAATCGCACTTGTTCACAAAGACCAGACAGAAGCCTTTATAAAAAATGTTCAGGAAGGCTATTCTAAGGTAGTCGGCTACCAAGGCGGCTTCTTTGCCTGCTCAAGTGGAGACGGTGTAAAAGAAATCTTTGCTTAAAGCATAAATATCAGAGCATAAAAAAGCCCGCTTTTGATTCTTTTCAAAAGCGGGCTTTTTTTATATTTAATAAAACTTACAGTGTTGGATACTTATCAAAATAAGCCTTAGTTTCCTTAGCAACCAATCCACTCAAAACAATCAGAGAGATACAGTTAGGAATAGCCATAAGACCATTTGTAATATCAGCAATTGTCCATACAGCAGAAATTGTCATGTAAGGTCCAATTGCAACAGCCAAAATATAAAGCCAGCGGTAAACCTTAACTACCTTCATATTTCCGCCAGTCAAATATTCAAGACACTTTTCAGAGTAGTAGTCCCATCCAAGGATTGTTGTAAAGGCAAAGAATACCAGACAAGCCATCAAGAGGAACTGAACAGAAACGTGGTCACCACCAAGAATTGCAGAGAAAGCCTGAGATGTAAGAGCAGCACCTGTTGCACCACTATTCCAAACATCACCACCGGCAAGAACAATTGAAAGACCTGTCATTGTACAAATGATAAGAGTATCAATAATTGTACCAGTCATGTTTACAAGTCCCTGCTCTACAGGTTCATCAGTCTGAACGGCAGCAGCAGCAATTGGAGCAGATCCAAGACCAGCCTCGTTAGAGAAGATACCACGAGCAATACCCTTCTGCATAGCCATACGAATAATAGTACCGGCAGCAGCACCGGCAATTGCCTGAACACCAGAATCAAAACCAAAGGCACCCTTAAAAATAAGAGCAAATGCAGCAGGAACCTTTGTAGCATTCATAATGATTACAGAAACACCAAGGAATACATAAATTACAGCCATTACAGGAACAACCTTTTCTGCAACCTTAGAAATTCTCTTAAGACCACCAATTACAACAAGAGCTGTAGCAATTGTGATAATTGCACCACCAATTACAGTTGCCCATGTGTAGCTGTTTTCACCAATAGAAAAAGCAATGTGAGCCTTATCAGCATCAAATGCATTCTGAATAGCACCACAAATACCGTTTACCTGTGTAAAGGTTCCAATTCCGAAAAGTCCTACGAGAGTTCCGAAAATAGCAAACAAAACAGCAAGCCACTTCCAATTCTTACCCATACCCTTTTCGATTGTATAGAATGGTCCTCCAAGAACGTGACCATCTTCTTTTACTTCACGATACTTAATAGAAAGCATACATTCAGCATACTTTGTTGCAGTTCCAAGAAGAGCAGCAACCCACATCCAGAAAAGAGCACCAGGACCACCAGCAAGGATAGCAGTTGCAACACCAACGATATTACCAGTACCGATTGTTGCAGAAAGTGCTGTACACAAAGCAGAGAAGCCAGAAAGTTCTCCCTTTCCTTCATTTTCCTTGAAAATGCTCTTAAAAGCACGACCGAACTTTGTAAACTGAATACCGCGTGTAGAAATAGTCATCACGATACCAGTAACCAGGATGAGAGCAATTGTAGGAATACCCCATACAATGTCATCAATTTTATTAAGGATTTGTTCAAACATAACGTTTGTCCTTTAAAATGAAATAAGAGCAGGCCGCAAAAAAAGAATGCGAAGACCAGCTCTCCAAAGAGTGAAAACAGAACATCTTTAAATAGACTCCGTCCCTTATGCCTGAGATATCAAAAGCCTTTTACACGAAGTGCACATCAGCTTCCTAACCCTTCGGCGTCCCGCGGGAATGCGAGAACTCTCCAGAGAATTGCAGGCGCAAAACTTGCAACCAGCAACATATTTATTCTACTACACCAAGCATTATTTTTCAAT
>JAIKYB010000004.1 GCA_024683675.1 Treponema sp. | reverse complement strand
TGTTGCACCTTTTGTAAACGCAGAAGAGTGCCAGTATCTTGTAATTGAAGATAACTTCCCTAATGGCCGTCCTGAGCTTGAAAAGGGTGGGCTTTATTTTACAGACCGCGAAACCGTAGATAAGGTTGAAAAGATGAAGGTTTGTACCTGTCTTAATCCTCTTCACACCTTCCTTGCAGTTTCTGGCTGTCTTTTAGGTTACACTTTAATCGCAGATGAAATGAAGGACCCTGATTTACTCCGCCTGGTAAAGCGCCTTGGCTACGAAGAAGGACTTCCTGTTGTAGTTGACCCTGGAATTATCAAGCCACGCGACTTTATTGATGAAGTTGTAAATATCCGTATCCCAAATCCATTTATGCCAGATACTCCACAGCGCATTGCCTGTGATACATCACAGAAGCTCAGCATTCGCTTTGGTGAAACAATTAAGGGCTATCTTGCTCGCAAAGATTTGAATGTAGCTGATCTGAAGGTTATTCCTCTTGTATTTGCCCTCTGGCTCCGCTATCTCAAGGCTGTAGATGACAATGGAAATGCCTTCGAGCTTAGTCCGGACCCACTTCTGGAAGAGTGCAGAAAGTATGTTTCAGATGAAAAGTCAATTGAAGCTCTCCTTCATCGTAAGGAAATCTTTGGTCTTGACCTTTACGAAGCTGGCCTTGCAGCTGCAGTTTGTGATTATTTCAGCAAACTTTGCCAGGGAAATGGTGCTGTAAGAAATCTTTTGAAATCTCTTTAAGCTTTTGGGGAAAATGATGAAAACTTTTTTGGATGACGATTTTGTTTTGCAGTCTAAGGTCGCTCAGACCTTGTATCACAAATATGCTGAAAATCAGCCGATTTTTGACTTCCATAACCATCTTTCGCCACAGGAGATTTATGAAAATAAAAGCCTTGGAAATCTTGCCAATGCCTGGCTTGACCATGACCACTATAAATGGCGGGCTATGCGCGCAGCAGGAATTCCGGAAAGTCTTATAACTGGTCATATCAATAAAGACGGAAATGTAAAATCAGATGAAGAAAGGGGAGGGGCAGAAGCTGTTGCTAAAGCTGATTACGCCCGTTACCTGGCATTTGTCGAAACCTTGCAGCTATGCGTTGGAAATCCTCTTTATCACTGGAGCCATCTGGAGCTGGCCCGTTATTTTGGAATTACAGAGCCCGTTACAGCTTCAAATGCAAAAGCTGTTTGGGATAAATGCAATGCACTTTTAGCAAAGCCGGAATATGGTCCTCGTGGTCTGCTTGAAAAGCTTGGTGTAAAAGAACTTTGTACGACAGATGATCCTGTAGATTCTCTTGAATATCATAAAAAAATCGCGGCTGACTGGAAAAACTGCAAGGTGCGCCCATCCTTCCGCCCAGACCTTGCAATCAATGCGGAAAATCCTTACTTTGCCAGCTACATTAGCCGCCTGGAAGAAGCTTGCGCCTGCAAGGTCAATTCCCTTTCCGACCTCCTGGCAGCCCTTAGTCAGCGAATGGACTTCTTTAAGCAAGCTGGCTCTGTAGTAAGTGACCACTCCCTTGAAAATGACTTCTATCTTGCAGCCACTCCGGCCCAGGCAGATCAAATCTTCAAGAAGGCTCTTGCCGGTAACTTCCTTACTCATGATGAACTTGCCCAGTACAAGGGTTATCTTCTTATAGAGCTTGGAAAGCTTTATGCTGCTAAAGGCTTTGTTATGCAGATTCATATAGGTGCCCTCCGCGACCAAAATGCCGCTATGTTTGACCAGGCAGGAAAAAACATTGGGGAAGACAGCCTTCAGGATTTCAACTTTGCACCTCAAATAGGTGCCGTCTTAAACGGAATCTACAGCGCCGCTGCCAAAGAAGGTAATAGCCCAAAAGTAATCCTCTACAACCTTAATCCAAAAGACAACGAAGCGCTTGCTACAATGGCAGCAAACTTCCGTAATTGTCAGTTTGGTCCAGCCTGGTGGTTCAACGATCACAAGGACGGCATCGAAGAACAGATTCGTGTTTATGCCAGAACAGCTCCACTTGGACGCTATGTGGGAATGCTTACGGACAGCCGCAGCTTCCTTTCATATCCTAGACATGAATACTTCCGCCGCATTCTCTGCAACTTCATTGGAAATCTTGTAGAAAATGGAGAATTCCCATATCAGGAAGAAGCTCTTGGAAATATGGTAAAAAATATCTGCTACCAGAACTCTGTAGACTTCTTCCTCAAGTAAAAATCCAAAAGTAACCAAAGTTACCCCAAAAGTAACCAAGGTCACTCTTGCCTCCTGCAAATTTTGCCCCTATATTAAAGACATCTGGCAAAAATTGTAAGGAGGTAAGACTTATGGAATCAATATTATCAGTCATCACAGACAATCTTCCATGGGTTTGGATTGCAATTACCGTAATTTGTCTGGTGATTGAATCTTTAACCCTGTCTCTTACTACCATTTGGTTTGGAATCAGTGCCTTTTTAATGGTTTTTCTTGCCTTTACGCCTCTTCCATTTAAAGCTCAGTTGTTTATCTTTTTTGCACTTGCTTTAGCTATGCTTATATTTACAAGACCAATTGTAAAGAAAAAGCTGAACAAAAAAACAATTGCAACAAACTATGAGCGGATAATAGGACAGATTGCTATAGTGACAAAAAAAATCACAGCTCTGGAAAAGGGTTCTGTAAAAATCAATGGTATGGAATGGACTGCTGCTGTAAAAGAGGATATCACTCTTGAAGAGGGCAGCAAGTGCATTATCGAAGAAATAGCCGGAGTAACGGCTTTTGTGAAACAAATTTAAATACGTTGTTTTAGCTTGTATATGGTGGTTGAGCTTGTCGAAACTACCACAGCATTAGGAGGTTTTAGAAATGCTTTATGTAATTATCGCAGTAATTGTTGTCATTATGATTCTGATTATCACAAATATCAGGATTGTTTCTCAGTCAGATGCCTATGTAATTGAACGCCTTGGTGGTTATCATGGAACCTGGAATGTTGGGCTTCATGTAAAAATGCCTTTCCTTGATCGCATTGCAAAAAAGGTATCTTTGAAGGAAAAGGTTTTTGACTTTCCGCCACAGCCTGTAATCACAAAGGATAACGTTACAATGATGATTGATACCGTTGTTTATTTTCAGATTACAGATCCAAAGCTTTATACTTACGGTGTAGAAAAACCAATCAATGCTCTGGAAAATCTTTCTGCAACAACTCTGCGTAATATTATTGGTGAACTTGAATTAGATGAATCTCTTACCAGCCGTGATGTAATCAATACAAAAATGCGTTCTATCCTTGATGAAGCAACTGACCCTTGGGGAATTAAGGTAAACCGTGTAGAGGTAAAGAATATTGAGCCTCCTCAGGCTATCCGCGAGGCAATGGAAAAGCAGATGAAGGCTGAACGTGAACGCCGCGAACAGATTCTTATTGCAGAAGGCCACAAGCAGTCAGCTATTCTTGAGGCAGAAGGAGAAAAGCAGGCCATGATTTTGCAGGCAGAAGCTCAGAAGGAATCTGCAATCCAGAAGGCAAAGGGTGAAGCCGAAGCTATCCGCGAAGTTCAGCAGGCTAAGGCAGAAGGTCTTAAAATGCTCAAGGAAGCCGGCATAGACTCTGCAGTTCTTAAGCTTAGAAGCCTTGAAGCCTTTGAAAAGGCTTCTGACGGTCAGGCAACAAAAATTATCATTCCTTCAGATTTGCAGAACCTGGCAGGTGTGGTAACCAGCATAAGTGAGCTTGCAAAAAAATAGAGAAAGAGGAAAATCTGTGTTATAATAAAGTGTGCCGTTAATTTTAAGGGGCGGCACACTTTATCCTTCGGAGAAATTAATGTTATTAAAAAAGTTTTCAGATAAGCCCTTCAGACTAATGTCTATTATTGGCTGTCTTTATCTGATTATAAATGCCCTTCTAAATATTTTTACAGATTTTACTTATTCTACAGAAGCTTCCTTATTTCCTTTTTCTAAGCCTATATTTATTTCAGCTCATATTATAGCTTTTCTTTTTTGTGTTCTTACTTTCTTTTTATATACAAAGCATATTTTTTATTATGCCGGTCTTGAGCTGCTGATTTTTGTAAATCTCTATATCGGGGAAATCTATTCAGCACTTTTTATGACCTCAATTTTGTTTTTTCTACTCCTGCTTGATAATAAGCTTACCTCAAAGATTCATATTTTCCTTTATCTTTTGCTTGAGCTTGCCAAGCTAGCCTTTGTTTTCCCCTACGGGCTTCCTGCCTTTTTTGAATACATTGGAATAAGTCTTTTTTCACTTTGTACAATTGCCTGCATGAATCTTTTGTTCCGTCATGCTTATAACAAAAAGGATTCCTCTTCGCTTTCTCTTGATGATTATAAATTTACAGACCGTCAGAAGGACTGCATAAAAGAAACAGTTTTGAATAATACCACAATAAAAGAGCTTGCAATTAATCATAAGGTAAGTGAAAGTGCAATTAAAAAGGACTTGTCTCATATTTATAATGTGCTCGGTATTTCCGGTAAGGCTGATCTAAAGGCCCTCTTTATTGATTATAAATTCTAATAAAAACGTAATTTTTTAATGACATAATTTATATTAAGTGATAGAATGATATTAACTAGAATACTAGTATATTACATTATCCTTTATATAGAGGCGTATATGAATGATACATTAAAACAGATTGGAGCAACTGGTATTGTGCCGGTTGTAGTTTTGAATAAGGTAAGTGATGCTGAACCTTTAGCAGAAAGCCTTATCAAAGGTGGTCTTCCTTGCGCAGAAGTAACCTTTAGAACAGATGCGGCAGAAGAAAGCATTCGTGCTATTGCAAAAAAATTTCCTGATATGTTTGTGGGAGCCGGAACAGTTCTTACTACAGAACAGGTTGACCGTGCAATTGGAGCTGGTGCAAAGTTTATTGTAAGCCCGGGACTTAATCCAAAGGTTGTAGAATACTGTATCAAAAAAGGATATCCAATTACTCCGGGAATTATGACTCCTACAGAGCTTGAAGTTGCCCTTGGTTTTGGACTTGATGTAGTAAAATTCTTCCCTGCAGAAAATGCCGGTGGCCTTAAAATGATTAAGGCTATGAGTGCCCCTTATACCATGATGAAGTTTATGCCAACTGGTGGAATCAACGCTACAAACGTTCGCGACTACCTTGCCTGCGATAAGATTCTTGCTTGTGGTGGCAGCTGGATGGTAAAAGGCGACCTGATTAATTCTGGTAATTTTGCAGAAATAGAGCGTCTTACAAAAGAGGCTGCACAGATTGTAAAGGAAATAAGAGGTGTGTAAGGCCGCTGGCGGCCGGTGTTAAATAGCAAAGCGTTAAAAAAATTGCGAAAGCAATTTTTTAGCTTTACCACATAAAGGAGAAATAAAATGAAAGTAGTTACATTTGGTGAAATAATGCTTAGATTGGAACCTGAAGGATATTTCCGCTTTGTTCAGGTTGATAAAATGACTTCTACCTTTGGAGGAGGCGAGGCTAACGTAGCAGTTTCTCTTGCAAATTATGGTCTTGACGCTTATTACGTAACAAAGCTTCCAAAGCACGAAATTGGACAGGCCGCTATCAACAGTCTGCGCCGCTATGGTGTAAATACTCAGTACATTGCCCGCGGTGGTAACCGTGTTGGTATTTACTACAACGAGCGTGGAGCTAGTCAGCGCGGTTCAAAGTGTATTTATGATCGTGCAGGCTCTTCAATTGCAGAAGCAAAGCCAGAGGATTTTAACTGGACAGAAATCTTTAAGGACTGTAAATGGTTCCACCTTACAGGTATTACTCCGGCTCTTGGCGGAAACATGGTTCAGATTTGTATTGAAGCTTGTAAGGCTGCAAAGGCTGCAGGCGCTACAGTAAGCTGCGACCTCAACTACCGCGGAAAGCTCTGGACCCGCCAGCAGGCCCGCGAAGCAATGACAGAAATCTGTAAGTACGTAGATGTTTGTATTTCTAATGAGGAAGATGCAAAGGACGTATTTGGAATTGAAGCTGAAAATACAGACATTAATGGCGGAAAACTCAACAAGGAAGGCTACAAGTCTGTTGCAAAACAGCTGGCAGACAAGTTCGGCTTCCAGAAGGTTGCAATTACCCTGCGCACTTCTATTAATGCAAACCGCAATAACTGGGCTGCCCTTCTTTATGATGGAAAGGATTACTGCTTCAGCAAGGAATACGAAATGTATATCGTAGACCGTGTTGGTGGTGGTGACAGCTTTGGCGGCGGACTTATCTATGCTCTCTTGAACGGAAAATCTACTCAGGATGCCGTAGAG
>JAIKYB010000221.1 GCA_024683675.1 Treponema sp. | reverse complement strand
TGGAACTGAAGACTAAAGCGTTTCTTTTCAAGATTCTGAGTTGCGGCAAAAGGGCAGTCCTTTGTGTTACCAACCATTTCAAAGCCTTCTCCCATCTGAAGAACGCCGTCCTGGTGGCTCATCCAAACCTGCTGCTGGCCTTCAATGCCCTTAAAAAGTGGACAGCGGGAAGCAGGGCCACCAACTCCATCTGCAAAATTAAGCTGGGCAAAGCCGAACTCGCCAACTTCAGCCTTGCCAACCTTGCCATTGTAGCCAAGCTGAACAATATAGTGACCGTAGCAGAGTCCAAGAATAGGAATATTAAGATTTAAGATTTCAGAATTGAATTCCGGTGTCTCCTCGTCATAAACAGAAGAAGGACCTCCGGAAAAAACGATACCCTTGGCGCCTTCAAGTGTTTTTACATCGGCCGAAGGAAGGGCGATTTCAGAATAATAGCCAAGCATACGGAAACGCTTGGCAATAAGATGCGCATATTGCGAACCAAAATCTAGAACTACAATCTTTTCTCTTGTCATAAAAAGATTATACTCAAAAAATCAGTCTGTGGCAAATGATTATCTCTGGCAAGAGTATGTCTGGCAAGAGTATGTCTGACAAGAATTACATCTGTCCGGCAATTACCTTAAGTTTTTCAGAGGTTTTGGAAATATTTTCTGTGCTTTCACTGAAGTTTTCTACGCCAACGGCAATCTGTTTGAGGGTAACCAGAATCTGTTCACTGCCAGTTGCAATCTGCGACATATAAGATTTGATATCTTCGGCACTGGTAGCTGTAAGTTCAGAAGACTGCTTTACATTTGCAAAGCGTTCTTCAATAGATCTGATTCCACTATAGCTTTCTTCTACCTGACGACAGCCTTCTTCACCAGTTTCTATAAGAGCATTTGAAGAAGCCTGAACTTCATGGATTTTTTCTTTAATTTCGTGAGTGCTGTCAATAATTTTATCAGAAAGTCGTCTTACTTCTGTAGCTACAATGTGGAATGGACGGCCTGCCTTTCCTGCGGCACTTGCTTCCAGCTCTGAGTTGAAGGCAATAATCTTTGCCTGATCAGCAAAATCATTAATTACCTTTACGATATCCCAAATACTGTCAATTTTTGAGTCCAAGTCCTTAATTCCAAGTATTGTTTTTTGATTAGATTGAGAAATATCAGTCATCAGAGAATCTACTGTTGTTTTCAGATAGTCAATTCCTGAGGTTACATCGTCCTTAGATTTTTCTGCCAGTTGGGAAACATGGGTAATTTTGTCATAAACATTTTCGTTCAGGCTGTTTGAATCTTCTACTGTGGCAACAATTTCTTTAATTGCAGCGGTCTGGTCCTGTCCTGTTGCAGCAGATTCCTTGGTAGAAACGGCAAGATTCTGGGTTTCTTCAAAAATAACATGCTTTAAGTCGCGGTCGTTTTTCTGGATAGATTTAATGAGCATACTGTAGCAGATAATACAGGCTGAAGTATTTAGAATTGTCGCAACAATACAGCGTAAGCTATATGATTTAAGAGGATTATCAATTGGATTTTGTAAAAGCCATACAGGAACAACAATGAAATCCATTGTAGTGAGCAGAATAGAAGCAATAACTGATACCTTAAGTGTGCCGTTCATATTAAAGCTGACACCTGATAATCCTGCTTCCTTGAGCATTTTTCCCATTTTTACTTTTTTGATTCTGTAAATTGTCACGGTATAACACATAAGGCCAACTGAAATACCATGAATCGTAATAATTACTGTAATGCTTGGAACGAATTCAACAGCTCCTGATAAACCTTCTGCTAAAGAAGTTCCTCCAGACCCTAGAACAAAGCCAATAACATAAGCAATAGCCAGAGGGGTATTAAAATTATTATAACATTTTAGAATTTCTTTATTGTCTTTCGCCGCCAGAGCTTTTTCAAATTTACCGATTAATTTTTTTTCTACTAACAAAACAATAAGGACTAACACTGTGGTAATTGACATTGTTATCAGGCATTCAGAAAAGGCCCCTATTGGGTTTTCATACAAAAAAGAATAATGGAAGAATCTTAAATAAAAAACTCCTGTATAGGTGCAGCCAATAAGATAAAGAACAAAACTTGGAAATAAACCCATATTATAATACCTCTTTTTCTTTTATCGGTATTATATGCTCTGATAGTTAATAAAATATGCTTTACGGGGCTTTTGAGATCTCTTATTCCAGATTATCTTCGCCTGTATAAAGGGAAGATGTGTATTCAGAAATCTTTGACAGGGCCTTTCTTGCAGCATGATGACTTTTTTGTATAATCTGCATAAATTCTTCTGTAGTAAAGCTGATTAGTTCACAGTCTGCAAGCGCTCTTGCTGTGCTACCATAATTTTGGTTCAAAATACACTGAACGTCACCAAGGAAGCTTCCCTGAGACCGCAGCTCTAGTCCATTTTGACCTTCTTCGGTAACAGCTCCCTTTTTTATATAGTAAACATAGGAAACCTTTGTGTCTGCTTGATATAAAAGCTGGTCTTTTTTTAGATAAACAGTATTTTCTGGACTTTGTATTTCTGAAGGATTTATAAAGAGGAAACGACGCAGGTAGTTTCCCAAGCCCTTTGATTCTGAAGTCGGGAGCTGATATATTTCTGATTTTAATAGGGTTGCAAAAAACTGTGAGACATAAATCATCTGGGCACAAAAAAGAAAAATTATAAAGAAGAGATAGACCTTCATCATTAAAAGTACAAGAGAACTGATTGTGCCGTATATAGTATTGTAATTTGTTACATTCATAAAAAGGTTTATAAAGTAGGAAACTATAAAGAAGCTGATTGTACTTAGGGCGGCATAAAAAAGACAACGGCGAATAAGCGGCTTTGTTCCCGGAATAACTCTGTAGGCAACTGTTGTACTGATAAAAAGTATAAAGTAAAGAACAAAGGCTCCAAGATTCAGAGAACTCTTTTTGAAGAGAATCTGAAAGTTATCTAATATAGTTTTAATTACCGGCAGTTCAATAACCTGTGTAAAAGCAAAGGCAAAGATGATGATTAAGGCAATTATGAAGGTCATTGCAAATTCAATGATGAAGGTGAGCAGCTGATTAAACCAGGATTTTCTTTTTGAAACTGAACGGAAAACCTTGTTCATTGATATTATGATTGAGTTGAAAAGCTTTCTAGCCATCCATATTACCCAAATAATAAGGAATATATTGAAGGATTTTATAGAACGGATTTCCATCAATTTATTTAAAAGAGGCATAATATTTACTATTGATTCAACTTCATGGGCAAAGGTAATTACAAAGTTGTAAATATTTGGATAAACCTGAATTACGGCAATTAATACTGCAAAAATAATAAGGGTTATTGGGATAAAGGAAAAAATAAATCCGAAGGCACAGGCGGAAGCACTTTCCCAAAGGGCATTTTTTGTGAAGTTTGAAATGGTGAGATATAAAAATTGTCCAAAACGGGAACAGATTTTCTTACTATATGCCTTTAAGGATGACATATTTATATAATAATCTTTAATAGCTTTTTTGTTAAGTTGATTTGAAGTTTAGTGTTTTAAGTGGGGGCGTTGAGGGGATAACCAGCAAAGCTGGTTTAAACAGCAACGCTGGTTATCCCCTCCTTACTCCTTAATTATCCTTAATTAGAAATCTGCCAGCTTAGGAGCACGTGGATAAGGAATAACATCGCGGATGTTTTCCATACCTGTTACATAGCGAAGAAGGCGTTCGAAGCCCAAGCCGAAGCCTGAGTGTGGAACAGTACCGAACTTGCGCAGGTCAAGGTACCAGTCGTAAATAGACTCGTCCATTCCGCGGCGTTCAATTTCTGCCTTGAGCTTGCCGTAATCTTCTTCACGTTCAGAACCACCAATAAGCTCACCAATTCC
>JAIKYB010000142.1 GCA_024683675.1 Treponema sp. | reverse complement strand
GGATGGATCAAAACCTTTTTCATCAACATAAAAATTATTCCAGGAAGAATCTTCATTATGATTTAAATTTTTTTCAAGAATCTGAATTTCTTCAGTTGTTAAATGTCTTTTGCCAGTAAGTAAAGCTGCGGGAATCTCATAAGAAGAAGATTCTGCAGGATATTCTATTTTTACCATAAGCTTAGTATATCATATAGAATATCTAAAAACTAGAGTATAAAAAAAACAGTCCATTTTAGCCCAAGTCCAGCTGCCACTATCGCTATCGCTGTCGTTATCGGAAGAAGCTGCCCCAGCGCAAGAGATGAAGTCCAAAGTACCAAACAAAAGAATTGCCGAAGTTAGTATAGAATTACAAAATCTTTGCTGGTATAATAAAATCAGGACAAAACAAAAATAACAATGAATATAATAATTAAGAAAATTACACTTTTTTTTTCACTTATATTTTTTATGACCACACTGATTTTTGCAGGCACGGCAGAAGCTGTAAGGCAAGTAACTCTCGAAAACGGCCTGGAAGTTTTTCTACTGGAAAATAAAAGTGATGCCCTTGTAAATATTGAATTTGAATGTAGAGCTGGTTTTTCATCACAAAATCAGGAAACAAACGGATTTTTCAAGCTTTACACAAGACTTATTCAAGCCTCTAATCCTGAAATTAATTTTACAGACAGAAGCTGCAATGCAGATTCCTCACGTTATTCACTCACGACAAGTCCTCAGCAAATTGAAAGAATTCTTCAATGTCTTGCTGAAGCCTTTTTTAATCCGGAATTCTCTGATGAAGTTCTTACACAAGAGCTTTCCATTTTAAAAAAGGAGGTTGCAGAAAACGCAGAAACAATGTCTTACTACATAAATGCTGCAATTGATTCCAGAGTTTTTTCGGAAGCTCCCTGGAAGCATGATTCGGGCATTTACCCACCCCTCTTCAATAAAAGCAGTCAAAAACAGGCCCGTACAATACTCAATCAGATTTCAAAACGCTGGTACATACCTCAGAATTGTGCCCTTTTTATAAGCGGAAACATTAATTCAGAAAGGCTTGAAATCCTGTTGAAAAACAGCTTTGGACGCTTTTACAGTGCCAGCCCTATTCCACAAGCAAAAGAAAAGCTGCCCTTAAACAAACAGAAGAAATTCGTTTTTCATTCTAAAGAAATATCACCAGATCTTACTCAGCTGGTAATTGAATATACAATGCTTTCTGCTGACCAATGTGATTTGCTGGCAAGACTCTTAAATGATAATAATTCTACCTTTAAAACAAAGCTGATTGAAAATGCCCGCTTAAATATTCCAGGTGATGAATATATAAATGCACAGGCAATCCATGAAAAGGAAAATTCAAGACTGATTATTCAAACCCTTCTGCAAAAGCCTGAAGATAAAAAACTTAAGCTAAGTTCTGCACTTCAGGCTGAAGAATTTATAGCAGCAGTAGCAGATTTATCTTCTTACGTAAATGAAGCAGAGTTTTTACAGGCAAGGCAAGGCCTGCTTTTAGAAATGGAAGCTTCTACAGGAAATGCCAGGACTTTTATGACAGCACTGGCTGATTTTTGGGTTCGCGAACCTTATGTTTTAATAGAAGAAAGCGACTCTTATCCACTTTCTCCACTGGTTGCTGCAATGAAGGGAAAACAAAAGCAGCTTGGCCAGGTAACTTTACAGCAGTGCCTTAAGGCTATTGAAGCAGAAAATCCATTTACTTTTGTAATTATTCATTCTGATGATTTTAAGGCAAATAAAAAACAATATTCACAAGGTTACTTTGAAGAAATAAACGAAGGAAATTCCTCCTGGTATTTGCAGGAGCTTTTTAAGGAACTTAGACAGATAAGCACAAGTGAAGAGATTCCTGAATATATAACTTCCCGTTCAGAGCTTCAGGATAATAATTATACTCAAACAAATCTAGCTCAGTTTTACACCAAAGTACTTTCAAATGGAATTGAAGTGGTTAGCAAAGAAAATCCTCTTTCAAATCTTACAAGTTTACTTATAAGCATTAAGGGAGGAAAATACAACAGTGCAGACAATCACGGCTTTGAAGAAGTTATGATTCAGCTGCTTTCCGGAATGATAGAAAGAGAGCTATACGCAAAGGCTTCTCAAGGATTAATTACTTATCTTCCTCAGGTAAAAGCAAAAACTGATTTAGCGACAAGCTCTATAACTGTTGAATTTTTACTTGATGATGCAGAAGCGGTTTGTAACGCAATTGTGAACGCTGTAATCTATGGGGAGATTCCTCCTGCCATGGCAGACAGGGCAGTTTCGGCAAGACAATACAGAAAGAGACTTGAAAACGGAAGTGCTGTAAATCAGATTTATTATGGGGCTATTGGAGAAATCTTCAAGGGCTCTTCCATAACTAAGGTTTTTGAAACTGAAAATGATATTTTACAGTCTACTGATTACATGTCTATACTTTCGGCCTACCCACAATTTTTAGATGCAAGACGCTACAGTCTGATTCTTACAGGAAAGCTGGATGCTTCTATTTATGAAACTGTAGAAAAAAGCTTTGGACAGTTGAGTAAAAGTGGAAAAGCAATTGAAGAAATAAAAGCAAAAGCAATCTTACAGAAGGGACGCAGTAAGACTATAAAGGTTGTGCACACCTTCCTTACAGATATACCTGCGGAAGAAGCGGGGCCTATGCCGGCAGAGCTCATTCCAACCACGGAATTCCTGGACCCGGTTATATATATATACAAGGCGCCCTTGGCCTGCAGCAGGGAAGCGGCACTTTATTCTGCTATTTTGAACTATCTGGAGGACTTTCTGCAGAAGAAATGCCAGGCCAACGGACGATTGGCAGAAGCTTCTGTTGAAGTAGTTCAGCCCCGCAATGCCCTTCCTTTTGGTGCGATAATTTTAGAGGATGTAAGGCACACAAAAGAAGCAGATGCCATGCTGCGCGGGGCAGTGTCCGAGCTTAAAAAATTGCTGGGAGCAGCTAAAAGTGCCGAAGCTACTGTTACTGATATAAAGGTCAGCTGGAATATCAAACAAATGAATAAAACAGGAAGCGATTCCGGAACTGCAAGTCTTATTCAAAAAGGCTTTGAACTGTCTCCGGAAAAGCCTGAACCAGAATGGTATTTAACAGAATATAACTATATCCAAAAAGCAGATGCCCAGGACTTTCTGAAGGCCCTGTCAGACTTTTCCGAAAAACCAAATCTTTCTGTCTATTCACAAGATTCTCAAAAATAATTATTGCAGTAAACTTCTCAGGCGGGAAGAAAAAGCTTGAAAAAAAAACTAAACTTTTTCCTCCCCACCTTGTTGACATAAATCAATCTTTTATATATATTTATATTCACGTTCAGCAATGAACTATGGTTGCTTAGCTCAGCTGGTAGAGCAATGGACTGTTAATCCATGTGTCGCAGGTTCAAAACCTGCAGCAGCCGCGAAAGACTTGTCATAAAAGGCAAGTCTTTTTTTTTATTTAAATTTATTTTTATTAATAATCTGCAGGTTTTGAACCGGAGTGAGCGGTCCAAAAAATTGCGAGCAGTGCGGAGCAATTTTTTGGAAGCGAACGCAGGCGCCGCAGAGGGAGCAGACAGGAGGGCTGCGACCGGCGCGGCAAAACCTGCAGCAGCCGACAAGGTCTGTCAAATACGGCAGACCTTTTTTTTATTTAAATTGTTTTTTGACGGCGCGGCAAAACCTGCAGCCCGCTTGCTCCACCCGCGCATTTGTGAAATAATCACCACATGACCAAGAGCGAAATCAGAAAGGAAATAAAAAATAGAGCAGCAAGCTTCACAAAGTACAAAGAATCATCAGAAAAACTCTGCAATAAAATAATCCAATCAGAAACCTTCAAAACTGCAGAAATAATACTAGCCTACATGGCCCTTCCTGATGAAGCAGATTTAAGCACTGTAATTTCTAAAGCCCTTGAACTTGGAAAAAAGGTTTATATCCCAAAAGTTTTCCCGGAAAGCACAACAATCGAATTTTACAGAGCCCTGCCCCAGTCAAAAACCTCAAAAGGAAGCTATGGCATAGAAGAGCCCGAAGTCAGCAGTCAATCAGAATGCTTTGAGCCAGAAAAACTTTCACCCGAAGAAAATAACAGAAGCCTGATTTTAGTTCCAGGCCGGGCCTTTACCCAAGATGGCCGCAGACTTGGAAGAGGAAAAGGCTATTACGACAAATATCTTGCGCGCATAAAAAAAGGAGCCGTCCTTGCCGGCGTTTGCCTGCAATTTCAGCTCCTTTCAGATTTACCAGCGGACGCACACGACATCCGCATGGATTTTATTTTTCAAGAATAAATTCAACGCGGCGGTTCTTCCAGTTGTTATCCTTATCCTTAGGATCTACAACAGGTTTAGTTCCACCAAGACCGTCTGTAGAAAGTGCATTTGCATTTACACCACGTTTTGTGAGGTAAACCTTAATTGCATCAGCACGTTCCTTAGAAAGTGGCATTGAAGCACGTCCCCATTCGCGTGGGTTATCAACAGTCTCTTCATCAGGATTATTTGTAAGTTTATTTGCATGACCTACAACAGTTACCTTATAATCCTTGAACTTCTTAAGAATATCAGCGATACGGTTAAGAATCTTGATATTGTTGTCTACCTTAGCCTTATCAAGCTTAGAGTTAGCTGTCTGGAAGTTTGCAGAATCAGATTCGAAGATGATAGAAGGAACTGCCATCTTAAGAACATTACCGTCACGGATAACAAGAACATCAACAGGAATTACACCTTCTACTGTGCTTGTCATTCCAAGAGTGTCAGTTACTGTAAAGATATATGGATAATCCATAGCAGACTGAACACGTTCAGCGTTACCATTTGCATCCTTCTGAACATTACTCAAACCATCCCAAACGATACGCTCTGTAATCTGAGCTTTACCATTTGTGCGCCAGAAATCACGACCACGAGGATCCTTGATTGTAAATGCCCACTTCTTAATGCTTGCCTTAGTTGAACCAGTAAGCTTGATGAAGAGGTCATCATCTGTACCATCGTTATCAGGACTGAAGTACTGAGGTGCTGTCTGAACCTTAAGCTGAGGAGCAGTTGCAGTACATACAAATGGAGAAGAAACTGCACTTACCTTATTTCCGTTCTTGTAAGTAATTTCAAGAGTACCCATGAAGGTTCCTTCACAAGCAATACCGTCAGCACCGGCACCATTCCAGTTTATTACAGCAGGAAGATCTGCGCTGTCTTTTTCTGAAAGTGCATAAACTGAAGTTCCGTCTTCCTTACGAACATCGAAGTTCCATGAAACAATATTATCAGAAACTGATGTACGGATTTCGAACTTCTGAGTATCAAGAACTCCGTCACCATTAGAAGAGATTCCTTCAAGGTCTGCAGTTACATAACCCTTAGTTTCACGATTATCAAGAGTAATTCCCTTAATTTCTGAAGAGAAGCTGTTTCCAGCATCATCAGTAGCAAAAAGAACAAGGTTGTAAGTTCCATCAGGAGCCATGTTTCCAGACTCATCAGTACCGTTCCAGGTAATAGAATCCTTCTTATCATTCCAAGAGAACTTGTAAATAGCCTTACCCTTTGCATCACGAACCTCTGCATTCCAGAGCTTTTCAGAAGTAGAATCCTTGATTGTTACAGGAAGATTCTTCTGAGCACCGTTTCCGTTTGGAGAGAAGGCAGCCCATGCAGCTTCTGCTGTAAGAGAAGGAGCTACAGTATCAAGTTCAAAGGCCTGAGTATCAGCTTCGGCAGTAGAACCATTTGCAGCAGTTACAGAAAGATGAGCTACATAGCTTCCATCTGTGCAAAGAATCTTGTCATTATCTTTTCCGTCCCAAACAAAGTTTGCAGGAAGAGCTGAATCAGTATTCTGAGAATAAACTACCTTACCCTTTGCATCCTTAATAGCAAATTCGTATTTTACAATGTCCTTTGTAGCTGTTACAGGATTAAATGTAATTGTATCCTTTACCTTATTTCCATTTGGAGAGAAGGCAGAATCTGTCATAGCAAGAAGAAGCTGAGTTTCATCTGTACTGAAGGCAACAGCCTGTCCACTTGTTCCGCCACCAACGTTTCCGGCAAGGTCAGTTCCCGAAAGAACGAATACATAGTTTCCGTTTTCAGCAATTCCGCCATTGCTTGCAATACCGTTCCATACGATTGTCTGTGGAGGATATTCATTAAATGAATATTCACTTACAACAGCACCTGTATCTACATTGCGGATTTCTCCACGCCAAGTATAAACAGGAGCTCCGGAAGAAGGAGCAATTGCAATTGAGAAGGTAACAGAAGTCTTAGCTCCGGCACCAAAGGTCTTTTCAGAAGCGGTGATTGTAGCAGCAGGCTTTTCTGTATCAAGAACAACTGCAGCAGAAGAGATTTCTGCAGGCTCGTAACCATTAAGATATTTTGCAGTTACAACAGCACGATACTGAGCATTTCCAAGAAGCTTTCCATCATCACCAGTTCCATCAAATACGATAGAAGCAGGAGGTACAGCACCGTTCTTTTCCTGATTATATGAGCGAACTACGTTTCCCTTTTCATCTTTAATATTTACAGCCCATTCAACAAGCTTGTTTCCAGTCTTTTCTTCTGGAGTTGGAATAGTAAGATTGAAGGTAATTGTCTGAAGATTGCTTTCTGTTCTTGGAGAGAAGTAGCGTGAACCATCTACAAAGATGTTTGTTGCTGGTTTATCTGCAGAATAAATAATATTTGAAATAACTGATTTTGGAGCAACGTTTCCGGCACGGTCTGTTGCAGTGATTTCGTAAGAATAAACTCCATCAGGAACCTGGGCACCTTCATCATTTGTACCATACCAGTTGAATTCAGCTGGCTCAGCGTTTGTCCACTTTTCTGTTTTTACAACAGTACCATCAGCTGATTTAAATGTTCCAACCCATTCATCTTCTTTTGAACCTGTCTGGCGAACCTTAAATGCAGATTTAGCACCTTCACCAAAGATTTTGTCTCCTGGCTGTGCAAGTTCAATATCTGGTGATATTGTATCTACAATAACTTCATATTCCTTTGTCTGTCCCTTGTTTCCATTATCATCAGTTGCAGTAAGATAATAGTAATAAGTTCCATCAGGAGCGGTTTCACCATTACTCATAGCACCATTCCATGAAACTGATTCAGGAACTACAACACCCTGCTTTGGAGTAACAAGCTGTTTAAAGAAGGATTTAAATCCTACCTTTTCTGGAAGGGCAACCTTGTTTTCAATAGTACGAACAACCTGGTGGTTGGAATCCATAATTACAAGGCTCCAGCCCTGAATATAACGTTTATCAGAAATGTTTAATGGAATAACCAGTTCATCTTTGACACCATCGTTATTTGGAGAAATATACTTAGGTGCTGCAGAAAGAGCAGAAATTGCGAAAGCTGCAAAAGCACCGGCAATAATAAGTTTCTTATTCATCATCATCAATCCTCCCTATTAGTCTTCATAATCTATGAGGATAATTTCTGGTGCAGAGGTATCCTGCATACCAAGGCTCAAATCTGCAGCAGCAGAAATTGCATGTACACTGCCATACAGATTCTTATAACCTGCAGTTACATTCATTTCACTCTGGCTCCAGTCGTTGCGGGCAAGATATTCATTATTCTTTACACTGAAATCAAACTTGAAGCTAAGGCTTACACCAGGCACAAAATTATTTCTGTGATTGATTGTTTCAACAAGATTGATTTTTTCGCCAAGACTGATAACCAGCATATTCTTAAGAGCGAACTGGAGGTTCAAATCTACTATAAGGTTCTGGAAGCAAGGTGTTGTAAGATCAAGAGCAAGGCCAATGTCCATCAAATCATTTTTGTAAAGAGAAGCGGCTGCTCCAACCTTAAGTGTTACATAAGTTGGGAACATGGAAATTGAAGCATTTTCTTCTGCATCAGCATCGTAAGTTACACCATAAGCTGTGCGGTTCAAATCACTGTAGCCCTTACCCAAGTTCAAGAGTGATGCACCGTAACGGAAGTTTTTAAGGAAGGCTAAATCACCATAAGTGTAATTAAAGCCAAGGTTTCCGGCCAAAGCCCAGTCAAAACCGTAACCCCAGTTCAAACCACCACTAAGGCTCAAACCAACATCAAGCTTGTCTGTAATTTCCTTTGCAAGACCAGCTTTAATGTTAATGTTATTTCCAATGTAGAACTCATCAAAATTTGTAAAGTTTCCATCTACAAATCCACTGAAAATATAAAGCTTAAATGGAATTAAAATACCAGTTTGGAAAGAAGAGCCAATCTGGTATTCATTATCTTTATTTCCCGAATATAAGAATGTATAGCCAACATTCAAAGCTGTTCTTTGTTCACCTGCAGTTAAAGCTGGATTTACAATTAAAGAATCTGGGCCTGCAGAAAACAAAGCGCCTCCTGTAACAGAAAGCTTTCCTGACAAAACAGCTGGACTTGAATACTCAAAAAGGCTTTCATTTCCAACTGGAGTGTTGTAGGCATGAACGGCAGACAGAATAAAAACTGAAGCTGCCATTATTGCTGTAATTTTTTTCATAACATCTCCTTAAAAGAATTATAAAATTTGACATAATTATACAGTAATCACTTTTTTTGTTCTACCATAGTAATATCTTGAATTAAAGCATGAATTATCTTATATTTTAAGGATATGGCAGAGAAAAATACAAAGTCTAAATCATCAGAAGAACAATCTGGCTCTAAAGAAAGTTTTTTCCAAAGTTTTATTTCTTCCTTATTTAACCGCTCTAGTCCAGAAGCAGAAAAAAAGAAGAAGTTAAAAGCAATCGCAAAGGCTTATTCTAAGTCTAAATTTCATTCTTTTTATAAGCCTGCAAATGGCGAAATGACAGGAGCCTTTGGAAAATTTATGTTTGATTTGTACAAGGTTGTTTCCCCTGCCCAGATAGCCTTTACAAATGCCCAGAATCCGGCAATTTTTACAAGACAGCTTATCAATTATATAATGTCAGATAATCAGCTGGAACTTTTGGAACAGTTTGACGAAAACAATATTCTTGAAATGTCAAAAAAGGTTCCCTTTAATCAGCTTCAGAAGGATATAGAACAGAAGCTTCAAATCTTCCTTAACGAATTTGACGGAACCAGAATGGCACGTGCAGAAAATCTTTCAAGAGCCTTTGCCTACTTTAAGGATTTCTGTATGTTTGATTACTATGTAATTATCCGAAAATATGACCCTCAGTTCCAGGAATATAGTTTTGATAGAACTCCGCGCCTGGAAAAGGTAAATGCAGAATATGTTATTGATGATTTAAAGGATTTTCTTGCTGTAGCTTATCTTATTACAGATGATTCAATTGCCTGGACAGAGCTTTTTGAAATGATGAAGGCAACTCAGAATAAAGAGCTGGTTTCTGCAGGAAACTGGAAGAAGATTATTGCCAGAATCCGTGCAATTCAGGCTTCTCACTCTCTGGATATGATTATACAACATGCTTCGGAAGATCCTGCCTATCAGACTGAATTAAAAAGCAGCGTTTCATCTGTAGTTGAACCTTTTATGGACAAGATAGAAGCTGATACTCACGCACTTTTGAACAGAATTCAGGCTCAACAAAAGGAATCAAAAGCAAATTCTATTTGTGTTCAGATTTTTGGAACTTCAGACCCACAGAGCATGAAAAATTACGTTCCTTCCTTTAATAGTGTACTTGAAAAGAAGGATTTGACACTGCTGGAATATGCAGAGCCTTTGAATTATCTAAAAACCTTCCTGATTGAATTTGTAAAGAAAACAATTCGTGAATATTATGAGGTTGTTGTTATCCGCGGTCAGTGGGATGCAACTCTTTCAGCCCCTATGTCGAATTCCTATCAGGAACTTCTTAAAATGACTGATGATATTGTACAGTTTGATGATTCCTTTGCAGAAGAAGGCGTTATGGGTTCAAAAATCAAAACACTTCTTCCAAAAACTGCTCATGATGCTGGTGCTGAAAATATCATAAACAGGGTTGTTTCGGATGCAAACGACCTTGCAAGAGGATATATTATTCAGGGAACACAAAACCTTATTACAATAGGAAAAACCATTAAACAGCTGATTGAAGACTATTCACTACCAAAGCCTGTTATAGTTCAGAACTGGAAGGAATTGGAAAAGTTCTTTGATGAACCTATTAAGGAAATTTCTGTTGATATTTACAAGAAGATTTATCTTTTTGCACAGTTGATGCAAACTTATATTCAATAGTTCTAGTGATAGAAAAAGAAAGGCGGTGCACTTCAGACTGAAGGCACCGCTTTTTTTCGCCTTTTTTATTGATAATTATCTGTTTGCCTGCATCTTGTTTGAAATACGGGTTCCTATCAGCTGAATTACTTCTACAAGAATCAGAATAATTGCTACAGAACCAAACATGTATTCTACCCGGTATCTTTGGTAACCGTAACGAATTGCAACGTCACCAAGTCCACCACCACCTACAGTTCCGGCCATGGCTGAATAGCCTATAAGGTTTATTATGGTAAGGGTAACACCATTTACAATAGAAGGCAGAGCTTCCGGCAGCAAAACCTTAAAAATGATCTGTCTGTTGCTGGAGCCCATTGCACGGGCAGCCTGAATTACTCCGGCATCAACTTCCTTAAGACTTGATTCAATAACTCTGGCTACAAAAGGAGCGGCAGCTATTGTAAGAGGCACAATAGAAGCTTTAGTTCCAATTGCAGTATGTACAACTAAACGTGTAAAAGGAAAAAGTAAAATTACAAGAATTACAAAAGGAATTGCTCTAAGTATATTGATAACTACAGAAAGCACCTGATTTACAGGTTTATTTGGCTTTAAGCCAGAGCTTGTATCTGTAGTGCAAAGCAGGATTCCAAGAGGAATTCCAAGAATCATACTAAATAAGGTAGAAAAGAAAACCATGACAAGAGTCTGCCAGGTTGCAGTTCCAATAACCGAAAGATAATTAACTATCTGTGTGCTCATCTTATTCACCTACCTTTTCTACAATAATTCCCTGAGAAGTAAGGTGTTCTATAGCAGCTTCAACCTGACTACCAGAAAAATCTACCAGCATTTTTCCAACACTTGCATCTGTAAGAGTCTGAATACCTGCTGCACGAATATTAAATTCTACATCAAACTTTTTAGCCAGCTGACTCAGGACAGGAGCTCCCTGCTGCTCAGAAGGGAAACTTAATTCATACTCGCCACCATCATCTGACCAGCGTACAATTCCTCCTGCAGAAGAATCATCTGAATGAATATGAGAGATAAAATCCTTTGTAACCGGACTTTTTGGAGAAAGAAAGATTTCTTTTACATCACCAGTTTCTATAACCTTACCTTCATGAATAACGGCTACCTGACTGCAGGCATCACGAACAACCTCCATCTGATGAGTAATCATAACAACAGTAAGATTCATTCGGCTTTGAATTTTTCTTATAAGATTCAAAATAGAAGTTGTTGTCTGAGGATCAAGGGCAGAAGTTGCTTCATCACAAAAGAGGATATCAGGTTCATTTGCAAGAGCACGGGCAATTGCAACACGCTGCTTCTGACCACCAGAAAGCGTACTGATTCTTGCATCACGACGATCTGAAAGTTCTACTAAAGCAAGAAGCTCGTCTACGCGGGCCTTTATTTTTTCTTTTGGAGCCCCACAAATCTCCATAGGATAAGCAATATTTTCTGCAGCGGAACGGGAACTAAAAAGATTGAAGTTCTGAAAAATCATTCCAATGCGACGGCGACGAAGAATAAGTTCTTTTTCACTTAAATTATCAACTCGCACACCATCATAAAGAACTTCACCTTCATCTGGGTGCTCCATCATACTAACAAGGCGAACCAGAGAGGACTTTCCGGCTCCACTTCGTCCTATAATTCCAAAAATCTGATTTGAAGGTATCTTCAAAGAGATATCATTTACGGCAGTAACTGTACTTTTTTTATCAGCTGAAATATAGGATTTCTTAAGATTTTTAAGTTCTATTTCCATAGGAGATGATTATATATAATTATATAAAAAATGTTTAGTATGATTATCTGAGAACAGAATCTACCAGGGCTTTGAATTCCGGATCCTGAATTACATCACTATATTCAAGATCTCTGGTAATTGAATATACACCATTATCTTCGACAATTGCTTCAACAGGTTCTGCGGCAGGTAAATCTGTTCCATAAAAACGGCTTTCCTGAGCAAAGTTTGTCATAGAGAAATAATCCTGATTTTTGGCAAG
>JAIKYB010000110.1 GCA_024683675.1 Treponema sp. | reverse complement strand
AATCAGATTTCACTAAATCTTTATGGGCTTTTCTTCCGACTGATATTCAGTTTCGCAAGAATGACCACTACAATGACAGGCGCCTCCACAGGAAGCACAGTTTCCTCCACAACTTGGATGGCGACCTGCCTTTTTTTCTTTTATCATGAAAGCAATAATTGAAGCAACAATAGCTAAAAGAATTAAACTTACAACAATAGTACCCATACTATTACCTCCATATAGATTTTATTTATTTTACAGCCTTACTTGGTTTTCTTACAAGAGCCCAGATAAAGCATGCAAAAACTGCAAGTGCAAAAATCAAGCCGATAACATTTACGTTACCAGAGAAGAGACCTCCAATCTGGTAAATCATAAGTGATACTGCATAAGCAAGACCACACTGCCAGCCGATTGCAGCCCAAGTCCATTTTGCACTGTTCATTTCACGTTTGATTGCACCAATTGCGGCAAAACAAGGTGCACAAAGCAGGTTGAATACCAGGAATGAATATCCGGCAAGACGTGAAAGATCTACGAAGTCAAGAACTCCGAATACACCAACAACCTCTTCCTTAGCAACAAGTCCCATAACTGTAGCAATTACAGCGCGGATGTTTCCGAATCCAAGAGGAGCGAAGATCCACTTAAGACCATTTCCAATGTATCCAAGGATAGACATTTCAAGTTCCATATCTGGATCAAAGCCGAAGCCATCACCAGTGTTTCCGAATACAGAACCTACCCAAATTACAATAGAAGAAAGGAGGATGATTGTTCCAGCCTTCTTAATAAATGACCAGCCGCGTTCCCACATTGAACGAAGGATATTTCCAACTGTTGGCCAGTGGTAAGCAGGAAGTTCCATTACGAATGGAGCAACTTCACCCATGAAAGGCTTTGTCTTCTTTAAGATAATTCCTGAACAGATGATGGCAGCTACACCAAGGAAGTAAGCAGAAGTTGCAACCCAGGCAGAACCATTGAACAAGGAAGCAGAAATCAAAGCGATGATTGGAAGCTTAGCACCACAAGGAATGAAGGTTGTTGTCATGATTGTCATGCGGCGGTCGCGTTCATTTTCGATTGTACGGCTTGCCATAATACCAGGAACACCACAACCTGTTCCAATCAGCATAGGAATAAAGGATTTTCCGGAAAGTCCGAAACGGCGGAAAATACGGTCCATAATAAAGGCGATACGAGCCATGTAACCACAAGCTTCAAGGAAGGCAAGGAAGATAAAGAGAACCAGCATCTGTGGAACAAAGCCAAGAACAGCACCTACACCACCAACAATACCGTCAAGAATAAGTCCCTTGAGCCATTCAGCACAACCGATAGCATCAAGTCCCATTTCAACTACAACAGGTACACCAGGAACCCACCAGCCATAGCCGTTAGCAGGATCTGGGAAGTCTTCGCTTTCAAAAGCTTCGTCCAAAGCAGAAATATCAAAACCAGCTTCTGCCATATCTTCAGCATAGAAACCGTAAGCTTCTTCGAAGGCACCATAATCTTCATCTTCAATAGCACCAAGAACTTCGTCTGCACCAATTACACCTGCATCAACAGCGCCCTGTGTAACTGTAATAATTTCGTCTGTCCACATATTCTCTTTTGCGAATTCTGTAACAGCGTCGTCATAATTTCCACGGCCCTTACCAAAGAGATAGTAACCGTCACCAAAAAGACCGTCGTTTGTCCAGTCTGTAACCCAGGTACCAACTGTTGTAACAGAAATAAAGTAAACCAGCCACATTACTACAGCAAAAATTGGAAGTGCCAACCAGCGGTTTGTAACTACGCGGTCAATCTTATCTGAAGTGCTAAGGTTAGAGCGTGCCTTCTTTGTAACACATTTTTTGATAATAGATTCAATATAAGTATAGCGTTCAGCTGTGATAATTGATTCTGAATCATCATCAAGCTCTTTTTCGCAAGATTTAATATCCTCTTCGATGTGAGTAAGTTTGTCGGCAGCAACATTCAAGGCCTTAATAACCTTTTCGTCACGTTCAAAAAGCTTTACTGAATACCAGCGGTGCTGTTCGGCAGGAAGATCATGAACAATTGCTTCTTCAATGTGAGCAAGAGCATGTTCTACACAGCCTGCAAAGCGATGCTTGTACATCATAGGCTTCTTTTCGTTAGCCTTGTTTACAGCAATTTCAGCAGCTTCAATACAGCCAGTGCCTTTAAGAGCAGAAATCTCTACTACAGGACAGCCAAGCTCTTCTGCCATTGCATCAATGTGAATCTTGTCTCCATTCTTCTTTACAACATCCATCATGTTTACGGCTACAACCATTGGAATACCAAGTTCTGCCAGCTGAGTTGTAAGATAAAGGTTACGCTCAAGGTTTGTTCCGTCAACAATATTCAAAATTGCATCTGGGCGTTCCTTTACAAGATATTCACGAGATACAACTTCTTCCAAAGTATATGGAGAAAGAGAATAAATACCAGGTAAGTCCATAATTACAACGTCATCCTTGTGACCTTTAAGCTTACCTTCCTTTTTTTCAACTGTTACTCCAGGCCAGTTTCCAACAAACTGATTTGAGCCTGTAAGAGCGTTGAACAATGTTGTTTTACCCGCATTTGGGTTTCCTGCAAGTGCTATTTTAATCATTACCGTCCTCCTACTTTACCTGAATAAGCTCTGCATCTGCCTTTCTTATAGAAAGCTCGTAGCCGCGAACGGTAACTTCAACAGGGTCACCAAGTGGTGCAACCTTACGAACGTAAATCTCTACGCCCTTTGTGATTCCCATGTCCATGATACGGCGTTTTACCGCCCCTTCGCCAAGAAGCTTCTCTACAGAAACTGTCTGACCTGTTTTTACTTCACGTAATGTCATGTATTTACTCCTATATTATTTGCAATAAAAGACTTGTGATTGAAAGATTTTAGATAACAATTTTTTGAGCCATTTCTTTACTGATTGCGACACGACTATCTTTAATCTGAACAATCACGTTTCCACAGATTTCGGAAACAACAGATACCTGAGCTCCTGCTATAAAGCCAAGATTTTCAAGAAATCTTCTGACTTCTTCTTTTCCATTAACCTTTTTGATTAAATACTGCTCTCCAGAATTAGCCATTGTCAAAGGCATGTAGGACTCCTCTTATAAAATGTAGAGCATAACTGCCAGATTCTTGTTAGACCCTACTAACTATGAGAGTTTAGTCTAAACTAACATAAAAGTCAATATAAGTTAAAAAAAAGCACCTGCAGGCACAGCCCTCTTTGAAGTGAACTTCACTTAAGGGCTTCCTGCAGGTGCTCTAACTTTCTCTAACTTGAGAAATACTATTCGTCTAATGTAATGCGGTTTCCTGTGTAAAGGAAGTAATAACGTCCCTTTGCCGCAATAAGTTCATCATGAGAACCACGTTCAATAATCTTACCGTGCTCCAGAACAATAATTTCATCGGCATTGCGGACTGTAGAAAGACGGTGTGCAATTACAAAGGTAGTTCTACCCTTCATTAAAGAATCCATACCGTCTTCAATAAGCTTTTCAGTTCTTGTATCAATAGAAGAGGTAGCTTCATCCAAAATAAGAACAGGAGGATTAGCAACAGCGGCCCGGGCAATAGCCAGTAACTGACGCTGTCCCTGACTCAGGCTTGCGCCATCACCGGTGATTACAGTATCGTAGCCGTTTTCCATGTGATGAATAAAACTGTCTGCATTAGCAAGCTTTGCAGCCTCATAAACCTGAGCATCAGATGCTTCAAGATTTCCATAGCGGATATTATCACGGATAGTTCCGGTAAAGAGGTGGGTATTTTGCTGTACCATACCCAAAGACTTACGCAGAGCTGATTTTGAAATCTCATTCAAAGGAATGCCGTCATAAGTAATCTGTCCGCAGCCTTCAGGAACATCATAAAAGCGGGAAAGCAGATTTATTGTTGTAGTCTTACCAGAACCGGTAGAGCCTACAAGGGCAATTTTCTGACCAGGCTTTGCGTGAATACAAACATCATGCAAAACAGTCTTTTCCGGCTTATAACCAAAGGTTACATGGTCAAATACAACCTCTCCCTTCAACTGCCTTAAAGAGCTGTCAGCAGGATTTTTCCAGGCCCACTCACCAGTATAGGCATAAGACTGAACCAGTTTTTCTTCTCCGGAATTATCCTTTGCGTCATAGGCATTTACCAGAGTAAATTCACCGTCATCAACTTCAGGCTCTTCATCAATTACTCCAAATATTCTTTCAGCACCGGCAAGGGCATTCAAAACACTGTTTGCCTGCTGAGTCATCATAGAAATTGGCTGACTAAAAGAACGAGTGTATTGCAGGAAGGCTGCAATAGTACCAATATCAAGAACGCCAACAAACCAGTTAGAAGTTGCACGTGAATTAAAGCCCGCAATCATCATTGAAGCTGCAATAATAGCAACAATAGCATACTGCATATGGCTAAGGTTATTCATAAGAGGCCCCATTACACCACCAAAAGTCATGGCGGCAGTACCGGCCTTTCTTAAATCCTCGTTCAAAGCTTCAAACTGCTGGCTGGCCTTATCCTCATGATTGAATACCTTAATAACTCTCTGGCCTTCAATCATTTCTTCTATAAAACCGTTCAGCTTACCAACACACTTCTGATTTTCGCGGAAGGCCTTTGCAGAGCGTTTACCTATAGCAGCAATCAGCATAGTTATGAAAATCATAGAAACAATCATAACTACAGTAAGCATTGGGCTCAAAATTATCATCATTACAAAAACTGCAACAACAGTAATTGTTGAAGATAAGAACTGAGGAATTGTCTGGCTCATCATTTCACGAAGAGTGTCTGTATCATTTGTAAAACGAGACATTAATTCTCCGTGAGTATGTGCGTCATAATATTTAATAGGCAGAGTTTCAAGCTTTGAAAACAAATCTACACGGATACTATATAGAAGATTTGTTGAAATATAGAGCATGAGGCGGGAATTACACCAGGATGCAAAAACACCTGCTAAAAATACAGACAAAACTCCTATAATCATAGTGCCAAAGCTTTTTATTCCGGCGGCAATTTCCGGACTAAGAGCACCTGCTGCCTGATACTTTTCCAGCAGAGGAAGAATATAGTTATTAAGGGCCACCTTAGTAAACATTCCCCCTGCAACAGAAGCACCAGAGCTTATAAGTACACAAAGAAAAACAAGAGGCCACAGAGCCTTGTATTTTCCCATATATTGAAGAATACGGCTGATAGTTTTTCCGGTATTCTTAGGTTTTGAAAATCCCTTTGGTTTTACTGGAGGCATAAAAAACTCCTTATATTTTATATACGGCGCCATGGATGGCGCGTTTAATCCCAAGTTCCACTGCGAGTTTTGCCAAAAACTCGCGTCGTAAAAATTACAGGGATGTAATTTTTACGACAAGTCAGCGTCGCCGCTACCCTGCTGCTGAGATTCAAATACTTCCTTGTAAATTCTATTATTTTCAAGGAGCTGAGCATGAGTTCCAACTCCGCTTACTTTTCCATCGTCCATAACAATAATCATATCTGCATCCTGTACAGAAGAAATTCTCTGGGCAATAATGATTTTTGTAGTATCCGGAGCAATATCCTTGAGGGCAGAACGAATACGACCTTCTGTTGCAGTATCTACAGCAGAGGTACTGTCATCAAGAATAAGAACCTTTGGCTTTTTCAAAAGAGCTCGTGCAATACAAAGTCTCTGCTTTTGACCGCCAGAAACATTTACACCGCCCTGACCTAATTCAGTTTCATAGCCTTCAGGGAAGCTTGAAATAAAAGAATCTGCATCAGCAGCCTTACAAGCTTCTATAATCTGCTCATCTGTAGCATTTTCGTTACCCCAAAGCAGGTTTTCCTTAATAGTTCCACTGAACAAAACGTTTTTCTGCAAAACCATGGCAACCGCATCGCGCAAAACCTTAATATCATAGTCGCGAACATCAGCTCCACCAAGCAGTACCTTACCAGACATAACATCGTAAAGGCGAGGCACCAGAGAAACAAGAGAAGATTTTGAAGAACCAGTTCCACCAATAATTCCGACAACTGCACCACTCTTAATATCAAGATTAATATCCTTTAAGATGCAGTTATCCAGGCGCTTTCCATAACTGAAGCTTACATTATCAAAACGAATAGCACCGTTCTTTACCTGCATAATAGGATTAGAGCAATCAGCAATATCAGGAACTTCATCAAGAACTTCAACAATACGATGATTTGAAGCCTGAACCATTACAAGTGAAACAAAAACCATACCCAGCATCATCATAGACATAAGAACCTGAGATACATAAGTAAAGAAGCTTATAAGTTCACCAGACTGCATAGTTCCAAAAATAACCTGACGACCACCAAACCACATTACAGCAATCATGGCAAAATACATAACCAGCTGCATAAGAGGCATCATAAAAATAATCAGCTTTTCAGCATGAGTCTGGGCCTTTTTTACATCCTCAGCAGCCTTTCTAAATTTTTCCTCTTCATAAGGCTGTCGAACATAGGCCTTTACAACACGAATACCAATAAGGTTTTCCTGAATGGCACCGTTCATTACATCAAACTTTTTCATCATCTTTTCAAAACGAGGATAAGCCAGAGATGAAATAACAATAATGCCGGTAGCAATTACAGGGATTGCAATAAGGAAGAGGATAGCCATTTTAGGATTAATCTTAAAGGCCATAACAGTTCCCGCAATCATCATGAAAGGAGAGCGCACACACATATGAATAAGCATACGGTATACATTCTGAGCCATGTTTACGTCTGTAGTAAGACGTGTGATTAAAGATGCTGTACTGAATTTATCAATATTAGCAAAAGAGAAGGTCTGGATTTTATTGTACAATCGTTTTCTAAGGGTATAACCAAAGCCCTGTGCTGCATAAGTAGAAAAAACGGTTCCTAAAACTCCGCAGCCCATAGAAACAATAGCAAGAAGAACCATTGTAATTCCATAGCGGATTACATAAGGTAAATCACTTCCAGCGATTCCCACATCAATAATTTTTGCCATTATGAAAGGAATAACAACTTCCATAACAACTTCGCCTATCATGGCGATTGGTGACAGGATTGTATTTACAATGTATTTTTTTTCAAGTCCTGTCACAAGTTTTCTGATAGTAGACATGTTTAAAAGGTATATAAATGTTTTGAGAATTTCAAGGACTTGTTAAAAAAAATTATAGGCTTCCCCTCACTTCGTTGCGGGTCGCTATGTCCGCACTTCGCTAACGCTCATCCTCCTCACTTCGTTGCGGTGGACCGCTTCGCGGGTGCTACCAGCGCTAAGCCAGTCTATACAAAAAGAACTTCTTCAAAGCCGGCAGAAAGCATAAACTGGCGGATTATTTTTTTTGCATATTCCAGGCAGTCCTCTAAAATGCCTTCTGCCAGCATATTTTCCAGAGCAATCTGGCGGGCCTGATCTATTTCGTCAAAAACTTCCTGGGTTGTAATTGGCACAAAGATACTCTGCTTTTCATCAAAGACCTCCTGATTTACAATTTCATTTCCCAGAACCTCGGCTTCAGGCATATTTATAATGACCTTTTTTCCGTCTACAGAAAGAGAATAAGAAATATCAGTAAAATCAGCAATTCCAGCCCTGATTAAGCCAGTATATTTTATAATTGAATAGCTTTTTGCAAAACCCGCTGTTTTTTTAAGGGTAACAATATCACTATAACGATACTTTGCAGTAACCAGCTCCTGACAGTAAGAAAGCTGCTGTTCAACAAGGGCACTTTTATTTTCAGTCTTGACCTCAAAAAAGTTTCCAAACTGGCGGCTTATAAAAAAGAAGGTGGCAGCACCTAAAATAAAAATCATTATAATGGAAGAAACCCGCAAAATCACACGGGCAAGAAGAGTATTCCCAGGCTTCTTTTCAACCTTGGGTTCTTTCTCAACCTTCGGCTTTTTTTCAATCTTTTTTTTGTTCCCCTCCGACGAAGCCTTTACCTTGCCCTTTTCTGAACTTAGGTCTTCTGCCTTTTTTAAGAGTCCCGTTTTTTCTTCAATTTTCTGATTTTTCTTCTTTTCCATATAATTATTATAAACCATATATCCTTTTTTGTTGTTTTTTTTCTGTGATTTCTATATTTTTAAAATATAAATATTAAACTTATAGAGAGGTATCAGATGGCAGACGAAGTAAAAGCAAAGAAGCCCCGCAAGGCTTTCACACCTGCAATCTTTACTTGGCTGATTATTCTTGCACTCGTAGTGTTTGCAGGATTTTCAAGTTTCTATGTAGTAGATGAAACAGAAAATGCAGTTATCACCAGATTGGGTAGATACACAAAAACTGTAGGCTCTGGTCTTCATACAAAGCTCCCTTTTGGAATTGATAAATCTTACACAGTTCCAGTAAAGGTAGTACAGACAGAACAGTTTGGTTTTAAAACTGTAAAGGCTGGACGCAACAATGAATACAAAAACAATATAGGTACAGAAAGCACAATGCTTACAGGTGACCTTAACATTGTTGATGTAGAATGGATTATCCAGTACCGAATTGTTGATCCTAAGCAGTGGCTTTTTGGAGTTTATGAAAAGGAGCAGACAATCCGCGATATTTCACGCTCTGTAATTAACACCCTTGTTGGCGACCGTGCAATTCTTTCAGTAATGAGCAGCGAACGAACAAACATTGAAACTCTTGCCCTTGATATGATGAATGAAAACTTCAAGCAGCTGGGACTTGGAATCAACGTAATTGCCGTAAAGCTGCAGAACATAGTTCCACCAAGCGGAGTTCAGGATGCCTTTGAAGATGTAAACAAGGCAACTCAGGATATGAACCGCTTTATTAATGAAGGAAAGGAAGCTTACAATGCAGAAATCCCTAAGGCTCAGGGTGAAGCAGACCGTCAGCTGCAGGTTGCAGAAGGTTATGCGGCAGAACGTGTAAACATGGCAAAGGGTGACGTTGCCCGCTTTAATGCCGTTTACGAAGAATACAAGCGTTCCCCAAAGGTAACCCGTGAACGTATTTATCTTGAAACCATGAATGAAATCTTCAGCTCTGAAAAGAAGCCTGATATTATTGACAGCGAGCTTGATAACATGCTGCCAATCAAAAATCTTAAGGGGGCAAACTAATGACTAGAGCAATGAGAAAATTTGTAGGATGGCTTATCGCTATCGTTGTACTTTTAATTGTTTTCCTTTTTATGGGACCTCTTTACATTGTAAACGAAGGAAATCAGGTTGTTATCACCCGCTTTGGAAGTATTGTTGATACTCACACAGAAGCAGGCCTTTATTTTAAGATTCCTTTCCTTGATAAGGTTACCACCTATCCAAAACTGGTACTTTCTCTTGATGGAGACGAACAGCGCATTCCAACAAAAGAAAATCAGTTTATTATAGTAGATACTACTTCACGCTGGCGCATTTCTGACCCGGCAAAGTTTTATCAGAACTTTACAACTCTGGAAAATGCCTACAACAAGCTTTCTGATATTATTGACTCTTCCTGCCGTACAGTAATCACACAGAACAGACTTTCAGAAATTGTACGTTCTTCAAATATTATCAACGAAACAAGTGTGGTTGAAAGTGACAGCGAAAGCGAAGAAGCAAAAGAACTTGGCGAGCTGGTAAATGAATCTACCGCAAATGAAACTGTTACAAAGGGCCGTGGAGAACTCTGCCGTCTTATGACTGTAGAAGCAAACAAGCTGGTTCCGGAATATGGAATTGACTTGATTGATATTGTACCACGCCAGATTAAATACTCTGATGAACTTACAGAATCTGTTTATAACAGAATGATTAAGGATAGAAATCAGGTTGCCCAGGCCTACCGTTCACTTGGTGAAGGAAAGAAGGCTGAATGGCTGGGTAAGCTTGAAAGCGATAAGAGAACTATTGCTTCAGAAGCCTACCGCAAGAGTGAGGAAATTAAGGGTAATGCAGATGCTCAGGCTGCAGCTATTTATGCTGAAGCTTACAATCGCGACCCTGAATTTTATGCCTTCTGGAAGAGTATGGAATCTTACAAGGCTAATTTGAAGGATTATCCGGCTACATACAGCACTAAGATGGATTATTTTGATTATCTTTACAGTGCGGATGGGAAGCGCTAGTTTTAATTTATACCTTACCAAAAAAATTGCCCCGCTTCCGCTGCACTGCGGCTTGGGACTGCGGCTGAGCGTAATAGGTATCCGACTCGCTGCGCTCGCGAACGCTCAGATGCAGTCCAGCCGCAGTTCCGCTCACGCGAGGCAATTTTTTTAATCAACATAAGAATAAAACTTCCGGTTGCATCCGCACGGTAAATAATTAAAATATCCATACACATAAGGAAATAAAAAGATGAAATTGATTGAACTTGATGAGAAAGAGATTCGGCTTAATTCTCATTTGGATGAATATTCTTTTGGGAAAACTAATTATGAATCTATTTTATC
>JAIKYB010000089.1 GCA_024683675.1 Treponema sp. | reverse complement strand
TCCCTGATCCGGATTATAAAAGCGGGTCAAAAGATTAACTATTGTAGTTTTACCAGCTCCGGTTGGTCCTACAATGGCAACAGTCATACCAGGAGTGATTACAAAGTTTACATCCTTAAGAACCGGATTTCCCTCTTCATAAGAGAAGGTAACATGATCAAAGGTAACGTGACCACGAATTGGTGGCAATTCCTTTGCGCCTTCCTTATCTGTAATATCTTCAGGCTCATCCAAAAGTTCAAAAATGCGTTCAACATAAGCCCCTGTAGTTACCATAGAATTATAGAAGTTTCCAAGATTCTGAATAGGGAACCAGAAGCGCCAGATATAACCGGCAAAGGCTACAAGAGTACCGATTGTTACGGTTCCACCCATACCATCACCCAGCCAGGCAATACCAGCCATATATACAAGGGCAACTCCCAAAGTAGAAAGATTATCTACTACAGGCCAAATGATATTGTTGATATTTACAGCCCTAATCCAAACTGTTTTACACTTACGGCACAAATCATTAAAGATTCCCTGATTTACTTCTTCACGGGCAAAACTCTGGGTAATCTTCATACCATTCAAGCTTTCAGAAATATAGGCAGTAAGATTAGAACGCTTATAACTTTCCTGCTTCCAGGCCTCGTGCTGCTTCTTTTTCATTGAAATAAGAACAATAAAGAGCACAGGAAGAACAGCCATACAAACCAGAGTAAGCTTTACATCAATTGCAAGCATAAAGCCTATAATTACAATTAAAGTAAAGAGATCTGAAATCAACTGAATAATTCCATTAGAAAGCAAATCTGAAAGAGAGTTTACATAGTTTACTACACGGATAAGAATTTTTCCGTGAGGACGACTATCAAAATAAGTAAAAGGAAGACTCTGAAGCTTTGTAAAGACCTCTTTTCGTATATTTACAATAATCTTCTGAGCTACACGAGTCATAATCTTAAGCTTTTCAGCCAGCAAAACTCTTACAATAAGTGTAGACAAAAGAAGAATAACCGAAAGGATAACCAGCATGCGGAAATCCTTAGCAGGCATAGCCTTATCAATTGCCATTCGTATAAGGTAAGGGCTTGTAAGCGAAATTCCGGAAGAAAGCAACATCAAAAAGCAGGATAAAACCATTTTTCCTCTAAATGGCTTAATCCATTTAAAGAGTCTTAAAATAATATGCGCATTAAACTTGCGCTCAATTTCTTCGTCAGCATCAAATTTATTACGTGCCATTAGTTCTGCTCCTCCCATACCTGTCTGTAATAGCCGTCCTGGGCCATGAGCTCTTCGTGACTACCCCGCTGGGTAATCTCGCCATTCTGAATTACAAGAATAACATCCGCATTTTCAAACGAAGATATTCTATGACTGATTATAAAGGTTGTATGACCATCACTCTGCTTTTTGATTGATTCACGAATTTTCTTTTCAGTATCATTATCAACAGCACTGGTAGTATCATCCAAAATCATAATTTTAGGATTTGCAAGGAAAAGTCTAGCCAGGGCAATTCTCTGCTTCTGACCACCACTTAAGCCAACTCCGCGTTCACCAACAATTGTATCGTAACCTTCTGTTAAGTCTCCAATAAATTCCTTTACACGGGCAAGTTCAGCAGCCTTTTCAACATCTTCAAAAGAAGCATCAATATTGGCAAAGGCAATATTGCCTTCTACTGTATCACTAAAGAGGAAAGCTTCCTGCATTGTAATTCCAATATTTTGTCTAAGATATTGTAAATCATAATCCCTTACATCTATTCCATCTATCAAAACCTGTCCGCCAGAAACATCGTAATAACGGCATAAGAGGTTTGCTAAAGTAGATTTTCCGGCTCCTGTAGGTCCCAAAATACCCACTGTTTTTCCTGGTGCTATAACAAAGTTTACATCATTCAAAACTGGAGTTTCATTGTAAGCAAAATTTACATGGCGGAATTCAACTTCACCAATAATAGGAGTATCACGTTTTACAGGCTCCACATCCTCTTTGTTTTTAATCTTAGGTTCAGCACACCAAAGCTCATAAAGTCTGTCCTGAGAAGCCCCGAAATTCTGAAGATTATCTACAAGATTTCCAAACATGTTAATTGGCTGAGTAAAGGCCCACATCAATCCATTAAAGGTTACGAGCTGACCAATAGTCATCTCTTCCTTCATAACAAGCCAGCCACCAAACAAAATCAGAATAACAGGAAGGATTCCACACAAAGCTTCAATCCAAGGGGTATACTTTACACGAACATCAGCGTTATCAACCGCAACATCCTTGTATTTTTCATTTTCAACATCAAAGCGGTCAATTTCATACCCTTCTCTTACAAATGCCTTTACGACACGGTTGCCTTCAATATTTTCAGCAACACGGGTATTAAGAACTGCAAACTGGTCACGAACAGCAAGATGTGCCGGACGAATATGAATCTTGAATTTCTGAACAAGAATCATAACTGGAGGCGCAATTATCATAAAAGCAAGAGTAAGCTTCCAGTTAATAGATGAAAGTGTAATTATAGAAAAAATGTAAATCAAAGAATTCTCAAGAATCTGATATAAAACCCAGGCAACAAAATGTCTAACCTTATCCAAATCAGAAGTAAGCAGAGTCATTACATTTCCGGAATGTGCTCCATCATACCAGGAAAAATCCAGCTCCTGAATATGATTGTATAAATCTTGCCTCATCTTAAGGATTACATTCTGAGAACAATGCTCAAAAATTACCTGATAAGTGTAACGCAGGATTGATTTTCCCAGGGTTGTTGCCACCATTATCATAATAAATTTTAAAAGCAATTCATGACGTCCGCCCTGAATTACCTTATCAACAATGTTACCTGTAACAATTGGATTTATCATATTGATTGCAGCGACCATTACAGAAAGCGAAAGCCCCGTTATCATAAGAAAACGATAACGTCTTACATATGACCAAATCCACGAAAAAGCAGACTTCTTTTTCATAAAAACTCCTTAAAAAAGTTGTTTTACTCTAGCATTACTTTTGTTTCCATGATATAAGAAAAGATGAGAATAATTGTACAATTCTCTATTAAGGAGGGCATAATGGATGATCTGTTTGAATATAGCGACAGCTTAAATGCGCCATTTCAGGCATTTCCCGGTGACTGGAAATATGTAAAGCCTCACTGGCATTACTTTACAGAAATGGTATATCTGGTAAGCGGAATCCTTTTTGCAGAAGTAGATGGCCAGCAATTCACAATGAATCCAGGCGATATGATAATCTTTCACCCAAAGCAGGTACATGCCTTTCTTGATTATCCTGTAAAAGAAGAATATCCGGACAAGCCCTACTTCTACGTTATAAAGTTCGACGATATGATTCTTTCAAATACCACTCCAGGTTCTCCAAAGCTTCCAAAGCTGCTTGACCGTGCAACTAAAGATAATTCTGCAACAAATCTCATAACAGCCCATGAACTGCGTTTTAATCCGGTAAAGCTTTTCTTTGAAAACTGCATCTGGGAAACCCAGAATCGTCAATTTGGTTATGATATAAAGGTTGCTTCAATGATTAGCCTTATAATTACAGAGCTTATAAGAATATGGCTTAGACAGGGCTTTCACTTTTCTACAAAATCTTCTTTTGATCAATTTTCTACCAAGGATTTTTCTGTACTTGAATATATAGATAAGCACTCTTCAGAAAATATTAATATAGAAGATTTAGCCTCAAAATGTGGAATGTGCTATTCTAATTTTGCTAAGCAATTCAAGGCTCAGTTTGGAAAAACCTGCAAAGAATACATTGAGTTCGTAAGAATTTGTAAGGCCGACACACTCTTGCTTTATACTGACAAAACCCTGGATTACATCAGTCAGGAAACAGGCTTTACAGATGCCAGTCATTTTATAAGAACCTACAAAAAAATCAGAAACATTACACCAAAACAGCGTCGTAATGCAAAAGCCTAAAAATAAAAATGCAAAAAAAAGGGGCTGTTCCAAAATATGGACAGCCCCAAGGCAATCGAATTAAGCTACAAATCTTCTATTATTGTTTACTATAAATATCGTTTGTCATCTGAACAATCTTATCAACATTAAGGTTCTTACAAGATGAAACATATTCATCCCAATCAGCATTAATGTCTTTCTGTCCAGTAATGAACTTCAATGTATAAGCATTGATATTATCGATAAGTGGAACTGCCCAAAGAGTAAGCTGTTCACGCTGATCTTCTGTAGGCTTAGCCTTTGGATCAACCTTTGCTACAGTCTTGTACTTACCATAACGAGCATACAAGTCCTGAACCTCTGGAGTAAAGTTATCAGTAGATTCTGCTGTAGAGTGTCCGTAGAAGTAGTTTCCACCTGCATATCCCCACTTAAGACGGATATCTGTATCTGTATCAGCACCAGAAATACCAAGACCACCACACTTAAAGCCAGGAAGAAGCTTTTTAATCTGCTTTCCGTCAATTGTTTCATAGTGCCATGTTACACCTTCTGGACCCCACTTACAAAGTGAGTAAGCTTCCTTAGAATAGAACATCCAGTCTACGAATCTCATCATCTTAATGAAGCCGTCTTCTCCAAGTTCATCCAAAGCCTTCTGAGCAATCATAACACCACATTCAAGACGTGAAGTTTCTGCAAGGTTCTTGTTTGTTCCACTTGGGTAAGCAGTTGTGTATACAGAAAAGTTTCCAGCGCCAAGAATCTTTTCAAGGCTTGCCTTATCATTAGACATCTGGCTTCTGTTTGTAGACATAATAACAGTTTTTCCGTTATAGAACTTGTTGTGAGCAACATCATCAGACTGAGTAAAGGTTTCTGGATCAAGAATACCGTCTTTTACAAAGCTGTTTGCAACTGTAATAAATTTCTTGAAATCTTCGCTGATTGAAGAAGAATAGAATTCCTTCTTGTCCCAGTCATATTTGATACCACCGTTTGAACCTTCAATAGCCCATCCAGAAAGAACATTGTAAGAACCACCCATCAGTTTAAGAAGGTTACCACCCTGTCCTTTTCCAGATTCACCACACCAAAGATCAGACCAGATATAATCAGATTCCTTACAAAGTCCTTCTGAAACCATGTATTTCTTTACGTTTACAAGAACATCATGCAAAGATTCCCAAGTCCAGTCCTTTTCAAGCTCACGGATATCATATCCAGCTGCAGAGAAAATATCATCACGAACCATGATTGTATAATCCTGCAAAGCTGCCTGATGAAGACCAGGAAGACGATAGAACTTACCATCACTCTGCTTAATAGTATCAAGATCTGGCTGCATAGCATACTTTTCAACGAATGCAGAGAAATTAGGCATATATTGTGTATAGTCAGAAACTGCAACAACACCACCACCTGCTACATACTGATCCTCAGAATAAATCTTAGGAATAATATAAGTAGCTGAACCAGAGTTAATTGCAAGGTTTACCTTCTGATTGTAGTCACCACTATCATAAGCAGTAATTTCAAGATGAACGTTTGTCTTATCTTCAATCTGCTTGAAAATACCTTCAGACTTCCATGTATCCACCATAGGATACCAAGAAGCGTCACTGAAAGAAATTGAATAAGTTACAGGCTCATCTGAATGGAAGGTTTCTTCTGCTCCAAATGAGTAGCCAACAGCAGCACCAGAGCTGGCACTGCTCTTCTTGTTTCCACCACAAGAAACAAGAGTCATTGCAGCAAGGGAAAGTACAGCTGCAACCTTTAATGTTTTTTTCATTTTATCCTCCTCTTGATAAAACTTTTAATAATTTTCTCTGATTATTCCTTAACGCCACCCAGCATCATGCCCTGCACATAATACTTTTGGACAAAAGGATAAACACAAATAATCGGCAAGGTCATTAAAACCATAGAGCATGATTTAATATTTGCCGCAATCTGCATCTTTTCAGCACTAGCCTCTCCCGGGTCAGCAGAAGTGGAAGCACCAGTTATAATTGTTTTCAAATAATAAGCAACTGGCCACATATCCTTTTTATCAAGATAAAGGAAGGCGTTATACCAGTTATTCCAATAACCAACAGCATTAAACAAAATCATTGTTGCTATAATTGGCATAGAAAGAGGAATTACAATTCTTACAAAAATACCAATAGGACTAAGGCCGTCCAATTCCCCTGCTTCCTCCAGTTCATGTGGAGTTTCAGCAAAGAAGGATTTCATAAGAATTACATAATAAGTACTGATTAGCGAAGGCATAATAAAACCAGCCATATGATTTATAAGATGAAGACGTCTCATAAGTACATAGTTTGGAATTAAACCGCCGCCAAAATACATTGTGAAAATTACAAACTTTGTAAGGATTTTCTGCCCCTTCAATTCCTTTTTAGAAAGGGGGTAAGCAAGGCAAGAACTGAATACAAGAGACAATACAGTTCCCACTACCGAATAAATCAGGGTGTTTTTATATGACAGAAGAAAGTCTCCCTTTGCCAATACCGACTTATAGGTTCCAATATTAAAGCCTACCGGAAAAATAGAAACCTGCCCCTGCATAATAGCCGTTTCTGAAGAAAACGATTGCGCTACAAGATATAAAAAAGGATATAAGGTAACTGCACAAATCAAAATCATTATAATTGTATTAATTGTCTTAAATACGATATATCCGGTTGATTCTTTTACTTTTACACTTTTATTAGCCATAATAAACCTCTTAATACCTCATTACCACAGACTAGAACCAGAAAGCTTTTTTGAAAGCTTATTTGCGAAAGTAAGAAGAGTCAGATTTAAGACTGCCTCAAAAAGACCTACCGCCGTTGCATAACTATAATTTCCAGAACCTAAACCTAAGCGGAATACAAAGGTTGAAATAATATCAGCCTTTTCATAAGTCATTGGATTATAGAGAAGGAATACCTTTTCAAAAGAGGCTCCGGAACCAACCAGACCTCCAATATCAAGAATCAAGAGAGTTGTAATAGTTGGTAAAATGCAAGGAATTGTTACATGTAGAACTCGCTGAAAATGATTAGCACCATCCACAGCAGCTGCTTCGTATAAAGAAGGATTAATTCCAGAAATTGCAGCAAGATAAAGAATTGTTCCCCAACCCAAAGACTGCCATACTCCAGAAATAACAAATATACTTGTAAAATACTGAGGGAAAGCAATAAATGAAATTGGAGTTCCACCTAAAGCCTGAATAAGATGATTGATTGGGCCTGTTGTAGAAACAAGCTCACGAATCATACCAGTTACAATTACCATAGAAATAAAGTGAGGAAGATAAGAAACAGTCTGAACAAATTTCTTCCACCACAAAGCTTTTATTTCATTAAGAAGTAAGGCAAAAATCAAGGTTAAAGGAAATCTAACTACAAGATAAGAAATATTCAAAACAAGAGTATTTTTAAATGCACGCCAGAAGGTTTTATCTGCAATAAACTGACGGAAATATTTAAATCCGCTCCATTCATCACCAAAAATACTGTGACCTGCCCTATAACGTCTAAAGGCAATAATATTACCAGCCATAGGAATATATCTAAAAATAATATAGTAGATAACAGGTACTAAAATCAGCAGATAATACTGCCAATATTTCTTAAGGTACTTTTTGAACGTCCCCTGCTTTTCCAAGGAAGAAACAGTTGACAAATCTTTTTTTCTGAACATATAATTAACCTCAACCGCATACTAACATACTAGTACATTTGCATAAGATTATGATAAAGGATTATTGCTATTTGTCAAGAAAAAAAAGTTTTTTTATCCAATTTCTATAGATTTTCATAGTATTTTCTTATTAAAAATTGGGGTGATTGACGGATTTTGCTTAGTAATCTAAAATTAGGAGACAAATGAAAAATATTAAAAAATTATCAAAAGAGTCTAACAGAGAATTTGCCCTTAGAGTAATCCGCGAAAACATAATCAATCTGGAATTAAAGCCAGGTACTATGATTAGTGAGCAGGATATTGCTGACGAGTTAGGCTTATCACGAACACCAGTTCATGAAGCTTTACAGGAGCTGGCACAAACAAAGATTATCGAGATTCTCCCACAAAGAGGCAGCCGTATAAGCCTTATCGACATGAATCTTGTTGAGGAAGCTGTTTTTATTCGCTCTACCCTTGAAGCCGCAATTATAGAACTTGCCTGCAATATTGCAAGCGAAGATGATATACAACAGCTTGAAGAAAATGTAAATCTTCAGGAATTTTATCTGTCAAAAGAAAATGTAGATAAAATTATGGAATTAGATAACGCATTCCATAAGTACATTTATAAAATGACAAATAAAATGCAGTGTTATTCTATGGTCAAATTGATGAATATTCATCACGACCGTGTAAGAGAGTTGCACCTTCATACTTCAAACATGACAACTGTTGTAGAAGAACACAAGCAGATTCTGGAGCATTTTAAAAATCATAACAGTAATGGTGTAAAAGAATTAATTGAAATGCATCTTAAGCACCTCTATCTGGATGAGAAAGAAATACGCAAGAAGTACGAAGAGTATTTCTGCAAATAATTAGATATTTTTTGAAATTTTTGCATTATCCGTATTGACACAAAATGCAATTTCATTTAATATTAAGAATATCACGCGGGCGTAGCGAAGCTGGTTATCGCGCTGGCCTGTCACGCCGGAGATCGCGGGTTCGAGCCCCGCCGCTCGCGCTAGGCCTTCCTCTTTTGGAAGGCTTTTTTCTTTTAACGGGCAATAGCGCAGTTGGTAGCGCGATATCGTAGGAAGAACCTAAAAAATTGCTCCATGTTTTCGCAATTTTTCTTAACGGTTCTTCTATAATACGGGTTCGGGATGTTGAGGTCGGCTACGCCCTCCTTAGACTTCCTTTTTTTTCTTACGGGCAATAGCGCAGTTGGTAGCGCGCGACGTTCGGGACGTTGAGGTCGGCGGTTCAAATCCGCCTTGCCCGACCTATAATTCCTTATATTATAAGGAATTAGCTAAATCACATAACCTTCCAATTATTTTGATATCACCAAAATATCACCTAAGGGTATTATTTTGGTAAATTCAGTAACTTGGAGGTTATTTTTATGCATTACAACGTATTAAAACGTTCTATCAAAACAAAAAACAAATCTGTATACCGCTGGTATTATTCTTTTGTAGATCCAAAGACAGGCGTAAAGAAGCAGCGTGTAATTCCAGAATGCCATAACAGAGCAGAAG
>JAIKYB010000035.1 GCA_024683675.1 Treponema sp. | reverse complement strand
AAATCATTTTAAAAATCTTGGAGTCTATCCTATGGAAGAAATTCTTGAATTACTGCGTCAGAATGCGCGGCTTTCTATCGAAGATATTGCTGCGATGACAAAAAAGACACCCGATGAAGTTCAGGCGATTATTAAAAAGCTTGAGGATGATGGAGTTATCCTCAAATATGCCGCGATTGTAAATCCTGAAAAGGATAAGGCCGCCAAAGACAAGGTTGTTGCAGAAATTCAGATTCAGGTTCAGCCACAGCGTGAGCATGGATTCGATGCCATTGCAGACCGCATTTACCGTTTCCCTCAGGTTAAGTCACTTTATCTTATGAGTGGCGGTTATGACCTTAAGGTTTTAATCGAAGGTGACAACCTCAAGGATGTTGCTCTTTTTGTAAGCGAAAAGCTTTCTACTCTGGAAGGGGTTCGCTCTACAAAAACAAACTTTGTTCTTAAAACTTATAAAGAAAACGACATTGTTTACGTTGAAGACGAACGCGATCGACGTGAAAGTATGCAGTCGTAAAACCAGGTTTTAAGACAAATACAAGGATTATTAATTAATGAATACACGTACTGATAAATTTAGCAAAAAAATGATGGAAATCCCGCCGTCTGGAATCCGCAAGTTCTTTGAACTTTGTATCGGCCATGACGATATTATTTCCCTTGGTGTTGGTGAACCTGATTTTCCGACCCCATGGGTTGTTCGCGAGGAAGCTTTCTATCACCTTGAAAAAGGTCACACATCATATACTTCAAACTGGGGTCTGATCGAGCTGCGTCAGGAAATCTGTAAATATCTTGAACGCTACAATCTTTATTATGATCCAGCCACAGAAATCCTGCCGACAGTTGGTGCTTCTCAGGGACTTGATCTTGCCCTGCGTGCAATACTCAATCCTGGTGATGAACTTATTGTCTGCGAACCATGTTACGTAAGCTATCAGCCGCTCGCCGACCTCTGTGATGCAAAGGTAATTCATCTGGATACCAGCAAAACAGGCCTTTACCCAACAGCAGAAGCAATTGAAGCTGCCTGCACTTCAAAAACAAAGGCTGTAATGTTCTGTTCGCCAAGTAATCCAACCGGTAGAATTATCCCTGCCCAGGAGCTTGCAAAAATTGCTGAAGTTGTAAAAAAGCATCAAATCTGGTGTTTAAGCGACGAAATCTACTGTGAACTACTTTATGATGGACATAAGCATGTTTCAATTGGCTCTTTCCCTGGTATGAAGGATTACACAATCGTCTTTAACGGATTTTCAAAATCCTTTGCAATGACAGGCTGGCGAATCGGATACATGGCTGCTCCTCATGACCTGCTTGTACAGTGCTGCAAGCTTCATGGTTACAATGCAATCTGTCCTCCAATTTTCAGTCAGTATGCTGCGGCAGAAGGCCTGAGAAACGGTTGGGATGAAGTAGAAAAAATGCGCGTAAGCTATCAGCAGAGACGCAATCTTATGCACAAGGCCTTTATAGAAATGGGACTTCCATGTGTAGAACCAGAGGGTGCCTTCTATATGTTCCCGGATATTCGCCCGACAGGAATGACCAGCGAAGAATTTGCAACTGAGCTTATTCAAAAGCATAGTGTTGCCGTAGTTCCAGGAAATGTATTTGGAGCGGCCGGTGAAGGCTTTATCCGCTGTTGTTATGCTACATCTGTAGATAAAATAAAAATAGCTCTGGAAAGAATTGCAGAGATGGTAAAGGAGAAAATGGGAAATCGCTAAGCGGAGTCCCTACAGGAATATTTGCCCATGATTTTTTCAGTTTTAATTGCCGTAATTGTTCTTGCTCTTGTAGTAGTTGTATTAATGGCCGCAATGGGAGCTAAAAAGAAATCTGATGGTGGTACAAATCAGAAGATTCAGCGCAAAGGTAAAGCCGCAGTTATGAAGGATGCCCAGAAAAAGCTGGCTCATAACCCAAAGGATATCGGTGCCCTGGAAATAGTCGGTGACATTTATTATGGCGAAAAAAACTGGGAAAAAACCTGGAATGTTTACAAAACCCTTTATGAACTGTCTTCTGCACATCTGGAAATTGATGTTGCAAAGGTAACTCTTAGAATGGGAATTGCAGCCTTTTATCTGGAAAAGATGGAAGATGCTGCAAGCTCTCTTGTAACTTCCCTTAAAAGAAATCCGGAAAATTTTGAATGTAATTTCTATCTTGGAAAAACCCTCTTTAATGCAGGCAACCTAGACAAGGCCTTTATCTGCCTGAAGAAGGCAAAGGCTCTTATGCCGGAAAATCCTGATATCAACGAGGTTCTGGGCCAGTGTCTTTTTAAGAGCGGAAAATACAAGGAATCACTTCCTTTCCTTAAAAAGGCAATTGAAGAAAAGCCTGATAATAAAGAGCTTTTATTTGATATGGCAGTTTCCATGACAGAATGTGGTTTTGGAGACAAGGCCTTAAAGGTCTTTATGCATCTGCGCCCGGATCCTCAGTTTGGAGCTCAGTCTTGTCTTGAAGCCGGAAAAATGCATGAGCGAACTAAAGACTATAATTCAGCAATAAAGGATTATGAAATTGCAATTAAGCTTCAGAATGTACCTGAGCAGATTGACCTGCAGATAAAGTACCGCTATGCACTTACCTGCATTGCCATTAATGATATTTCAAAGGGACTTACACTTCTGCGGCAGATTCAGTCCGTTAAGCAGGGCTATAAGGATGTTGATGCTCTTATTGCACGTTACTCCGAATTAAATCAGAATAAAAATCTGCAGACATATCTTATGTCTGGAACCAGTGATTTTGTTGCCCTCTGCCGAAAGTTTATTTCTACATATCACAAGGACGGCTTTGTAAAGGTTGAAGATGTTCAGGTAACAACTGATTGTGTAGAAATTATTTGTAATGTTGAAAATCCTAAATGGGAAGCACGCCAGATATTCCGTTTTTACAGAACTCAGAATGTAATCGGAGATTTAAATATCAGGGAATTCCATTCAAAGGTCCGCGATTCAAAATGTGATACCGGTTATTGTATTTCTATGGGCAACTTTTCCGAAAGTGCTCATAAATACATTGATGGTCGCCCTGTAGATTTAATTGAAAAGGACGAGCTTGTAAAAACCCTTAAAAAAATTAACATGTTTGGTTAATTATGAATATTTGTCTTTTTACTCAAGAAGAAATAGAAAACCCGCTTGCCCTTAAAGACGAGCGAGCCCAACATCTTATAAAAATTCTACATAAAAAAGCTGGTGACACTTTTACAGCCGGTATTGTAAACGGCCCGTCCGGAAGTGCTTTAATTACAAAAATTGCCCCGGAAGGAATATACTTTGATTTTAAGGCAGAAGGAGAAGGCAAGCCACTTTATCCTCTTAAGATGATTATAGGCTTTCCCCGCCCAATACAGTTGAAGCGTTTATTAAGAGACATTGCGGCTCTTGGGGTAAGTGAAGTTCATCTTACGGGAACTGAGCTGGGAGAAAAATCTTATATGCAGTCTAACTTGCTAGAAAAGGGAAATGCATATAAAATGCTCTTCGACGGAACAGTGCAGGCCGGAGGAACAAAAATCCCGGAACTATTTATGCACCAGAAGTTTGAAGAGTGTGTCGAAGCTCTTTGTAAGCCCTTTGATTCTTCGGATGGCAGGGAGCCGCTTCTTCTGGGCCTGGATAACGTAAGGCCCACTTGCAGCCTGGGAAAGGCACTTGCTTCCAGGGCTGACCAGCTTAAAGAGCGTGGAGTTGTTGCGGCAATTGGCAGCGAACGGGGCTGGACCGACAGGGAGCGCAAGCTATTTTTAGAAAAGGGCTTTGAGCTTTGTGGAATGGGCTGCCGTATAATGAGAACAGAAACTGCCGCTAGTGTGGCAGGTGCTATAATATTGAACGAAATGGGTGTAATGGAATGACAAACGACAGAATAAAAGAAATCCTGCTGGATATAGAGCAGTGTGAAATAGATTTTACAGTAACTCAGACAGGAAAAGAAAGCAAAAGAGTAAACGGATTTTATAAGCCAGATACTCATGAAATCTTCATTCATAATCTGAATTTAAAAACTGATAATATGCTGGTTTACACTGCGGTACATGAGTACACTCATCATCTTATGACAGTGGAAAAACAAAAAATTGACCCAACTTATGCTTCTGCCAGTCGTGTTCATAATCAGGAATTCTGGGCAAAATTCGGCCAGCTGATTAAAATTGCAGAAGAAAAGGGCTACTATTCAATCGGTTGGCAGGAAAACACAGAGCTTAAAGAGCTTACAGAGGATATAAAGGCAAACTATCTGGCAAAAAACGGAGAGCTGATGCAGGAATTCGGAAAGAAGCTTGCTCGTGCCTTTGACCTGTGCCAGGAAGCTAATATCCGCTATGAAGATTACATTGACCGCGTACTCTGTCTGCCTAGAAATACCGCAAAGGATATCCGCAAGGTAGCTGCAGTAGAAGTAAATCCTGCAATTGGTTTTGAAAATATGAAGGTGGTTGCCTCTGTAAAGAAAAAGGATGATCGTGCTCAGGTAGAACAGGATTTCCTGGAGGGAGGAAAGAGCCCTGCTACAGTCCGTGAACTGATGAAGCAGAAGTCTGCAGCCCAAAGAAGTGATGACCCAAAAAGCAAGCTGGAGAAAGAAAAGTCCAGACTGGAAAAAACAATCGCTCAGCTTACTCAGCGGCTTGAATACGTGGAGGAAAGCCTTGCAAGCATGTAAAAAACTTTGCGGAGGAATCTTTCCCGCTTTAATTTTTAGCGGGCTTCTTTTTGCAGAATCCATAGAAATGCCAGAGATGCCTCAAATGCCTTCTATGCCAACAGTGTCTTCTAGCGGAAGCTTTTACCGGCCGTCTCTGCCTTCGCAGATTTCAAATAAAAGCTCCAGCCAGGAAAACAGCCAGAGCACAGAAAGCGGAAGCCAGACAGTGCTTACAGAAACTTCTTCAGAACAGGATTTATTTTCTGCTCTTCTGGAAGACAGTTCTACACTTACCGCTTCAGATATTTCTGACCTTTATGATTCAGGGCTTTTTACAACAATGTCTTCTCTTACCGGAGGAAGCCTTTCTTCAACAAATCTGCTTCAGAAAACCCTTACCAATCTGAACACTCTGAAGGAAGAACAGAAGGATCTTTCTCTTGATAAAAAAGAAGACCTTCTGAATAAACAGGAAGATGCCCAGACCTTTAAGAGCAGAGAGCCTTCAATCCTCAGATTTAAGATAAACGGATATAACATAACAGATTCCCTTACAAAGGTCTTTTTTAGCGACCCGGAAGCTGATGGAAGCTTTTTACTTACCGGAGACCGCCGCTACTATGTAAATCAGCTGCCAAGAACAGAAACCTTTTATATGGTTTTCAGAACAGTCAGCTCCAGCGGCTCAGCAGTTTCTTACAAGGTGCAGCCAACAGTTGTACAGGATTCTAAAAATGAAAACTCCTTTGTATATAAGCTTGGAAATGCAAAAAATCTGACAGCAGAAAAAACAGGCAACCTGGTTGTAATGCATTTTGCAGAAGGCGACCTGAAGGTAGAAATGCTGCTGGATATCGACAAAAAATAAGCACTTTAAGGTGGACAAATGAATCTTTTGACTCAAGGCTTAGAAAAAGTTGGCATTCCGTCAGAGCAGATAGAAGCTCTGGCAGAAAAAATGGAAGCCTACATTAAAGAAATTATCCTTTTTAATTCAGCATACAATCTTACAAATACCAGCGACCATGACGAGCTGGTAACCCGCCATATACTGGATTCACTTTCGGCATATAAAGAAATCGCTAAGCTGATTGAAGAGCGGCGCGGGGGGAAGGTGCCTTCTTCGGAGGGGGCCTTGCCAGGTGAGGAGGCCTCTTCCGCTGCTGTGCCACCTGCCGGCACCGTGCCCCCTGCCGGCCCAGTGCCCCCTACCGGCACCGTGCCCCCTCTCCTCCTAGCCGACATAGGCAGTGGAGGCGGCCTCCCCGGAATCCCACTGGCCGCTGCTTTTCTGCCAGACCCAAATCTTCATTTTGAACTGGTCGAACGTATGGAAAAGCGCTGTGCCTTTTTGGAAAACTGCGCCGCAATTTTGGGTCTGAAAAATGTTACTGTTGTAAACAGCGAGGCCGAGCGCCTGGAAGAAGCTTCTTACGACCTCATAAGCTTCCGAGCCTTCCGGCCACTGGATAAAAAAATGACAAAAACGCTTTTGCGAATTGTAAAGCCAGAGGGCTACCTTTGCGCCTACAAGGCAAAGCTTGAAAATATCACCGAGGAGATGGCCGGAATAAAAGAGCAGGTACCGGAATACAGGGTAGAAAAACTCTTTGTCCCGGGCATGGAAGCTTCCGAGCGAAATCTGGTGATAATAGAAAAATAGACTTTGGGGAAGGTGAGGCCCTTTGCATGGGGCGCCCTGTGGCCCGGGGCCTAGACGGTCCTTGTGTCCCAGGAGGCCCCTCAGCCCGGGCTGCCACCTCGCAGGGGCGCCCCGTGCAGCCCCGTGCAGCCCTTTCCCCAGAAGTCAAACAGGAGGACACAATGGACTTTCCAATGCTAGGAAAAAAAGATAAAAACCGAAGTCCTGCCCAGGTTGTTGTGCAGGATGTAGTAAAAGTAAAGAAAGGCGAGCGGGTTTTAATTATCGCTAATCCCGCTACAACAGAAATTGCCCAGGATTTGTATTCGGCCAGCTGCGAGCAGGGCGCTCTGGCAACTTTAATTTTTCAGCCTGATAAAACCAGCTTTGATAATGCAAATCCAGAGGTTTTGGCCGCAATT
>JAIKYB010000168.1 GCA_024683675.1 Treponema sp. | reverse complement strand
CGGGAAAAGCCGCATTCGGAAGGTTTATTTCAAGCTTGTAAATTTTCTGCAGGCAGGCAGGAAAAAGCTTCCTGCTCTGCTTCCAGGCCACTAAAGCTTATTATTTCTTATATTCCATGATTGAATCTATACTGGAAATGCAGGCTGCCCGAAGGCCCTTCTTTTCCAGTGTATCCACACCACGAATTGTAGTCCCGTTTGGAGAGCAAACTGCATCCTTCAGGACTCCCGGATGATCTCCGGTAACCTGCTGCAGTTTTGCACTTCCAAGCATAGTCTGAGCAACAAGCTTGTAGGCAGTCGGTCTTGCAATTCCGTATTTTACAGCAGCGTCTGCGTAGGCTTCCATAATCAAATCCATAAAAGCAGGACCGCAACCGCTGATTGCACCACCAATTCCCATAAGGTTAGTTGGCAATTCTTCTACAATTCCAAGAGCCTGAAAAAGTTCAACTGCTTTTGCATGCTCTTCTGCAGTAAGTGAGTTAGTCTTTTCAAAGAGCATTACCCCCTCCCCAACCAAAGCCGGAGTATTAGGCATAATGCACTGGATACGAACATCATCACCAAGAATCTCATGGAAGGTAGAATGTACCCAGCCAGCCGCTACAGAAAGAAGAGCCTTTCCTTTAAGGAGCTTGCAAAGCTTGCCTCCTTCTGCAGAAAGAATATCCTTAATCTGATAAGGCTTACAGGCTATAATGACAGTGTCGCATTTATTTACCATTGCGTACAAATCAGCTTCTGCATTAAAACCGATTTTTGCGGCATTAGCCTTAAGCTTTTCCTGATTAGGAGCATAAGCAAAAAGATTTTCTGCCTTAACACAAGCAGATTTTATAAAGCCACCAGCAATAGCCTGGGCCATATTTCCCATTCCAATAAATGCTATATTTGTCATTTTATTTCATCAATTCCTTATATTTCTGAGCAAGTCTCTTTGACTTAACTGCAGCAAGACCACAATAGTTAGAAGGATGTTCAAAGATGTGCAGGGCTGCTGGCAGCCCTTGTTCAATCGGAAAGCGTTAAGAAAATTGCGACAGCAATTTTTAGCTTAACCGACTAAAGCAGTTCTTTGAACAATTACTTACACAATTCCTTATATTTCTGAGCAAGTCTCTTTGACTTAACAGCAGCAAGACCACAATAGTTAGAAGGATGTTCAAAGAACTGCGCAGGATTTTCTACACCAAGCTTTTCAAGCTGAGCAGTAATATCCTTGTATTCCTTTTCATGAGTCTTAAGAACTTCAAAGAAAGTCTTTCCTGTTTCTTCTGCTTCAAGAGTAATCTTACGGATAACTTCATGACCGTCATTGTATCCGGCTTCACCAAGAAGAATGTAAGCAGGTTCTGCAAGAACTCCACCCTTTACCTTTCCACCGGCATTTTCAAGATTACGTGCCATTCCTTCTTTGTCTGCCTGAAGTCCCTTTACAACTGAGTTCATGCGGGCAACAGCCATAGTAAAGCCTGAAACATAATCAGCAATAAAGCGCTGAGATGCAGAGTTTGTAAGGTCACGCTGATGTTCTGAAATCTGGTCCATATAGAAGGTAATTACACGAGGGCACATAGCCTTCCAAAGTGATTTTACGTGCTCAGAGTTCCATGGATTTCTCTTCTGTGGCATTGTCGAAGAACCAACCTGAGTTGCAGCAAAATATTCAAAAACTTCACCAATTTCTGAGCGCTGAAGGTTACGAAGGTCATCTGCCAGATTTGCAATAATACCAAATGCAACATTCATCTCAAGCAAAAGACGAAGAACATATTCAGGTTCTACCAGCTGATTAGAATATTCTGATGGCTGAAGTCCAAGGAAGCCTACATAAGTGCGTTCCAATTCTTCAGGATCCTTTACAATCATAGAAGGTCCGTTATAAGAACCAACAGGACCTGCAAGCTTACCTACAAGACCATTTGAAAGCTCTTCAATGCGGAGAATTGATTTTCCAAGACGGCTAACAAATTCTGCAATGCTCCAGCCAAAAGTGATTGGAACTGCATGCTGCCCGTGAGTGCGTCCTACCTGTGGAGTGGCACATTCACGTTCTGCTATATCACAAAGATAATTTTCAAGCTTTTTAAGTTCTGGAAGAACAACATTCTGAGTAACATCACGCATACGGCAGCTTAAGGCTGTATCAAGAATATCTACAGAGGTGGCACCAAGATGAATAAGAGGTCCAATTTCTGCATTTACCTTTGTCTTCATTACGTTTACAAGGGCGCGGATATTGTGCTTTGTTTTTTCTTCTTCGGTATAAACTTCCTGAGGGTCAATGTTTTCTGCAACTTTATCAAGCTCTGCAGCAACTGAATCTGTAAGCTGACCGCGAAGCTTAAGGTGAGCCTTTACAAGAGCGGCTTCACATTTTGCACAGGAACGAATACTAGCTTCTTCAGAAATGTATTTAGAAAGGCCTGCAAAAGCATCAGCCTCCGACAAAGAGTATCTGTGATCGATACAAGAAAGGTTTTCAAAAATGTTTCGTGTTTCCATACGCCGATTATAGCGAATTAACAAAATATGTGGAATAACCCAATTTAAAGAAGACTAGAAGCTGACTAGTTCAAAAGAGTAGAAGGATTTACTGTCTTACCATTTTTGTAAACTGTGAAATGAAGGTGAGGACCGGTACTCATACCAGTACTTCCTACATAACCAATTACAGTTGAAGTATAAACAAAATTACCACGCTTACAACCAATCTTACTCATATGAGCATAAAGAGAACGGTATCCAGAGTGATGTTCAATAATTACATAGTTACCATAAGTTGCGTTAAAGCCGGTTGCAACAACCTTTCCGTCCAGGGCAGCATAAATAGGAGTTCCTGCTCCAACAGCCATATCAATACCACTGTGGAAGGTACGCTTACCGGAAGAGAATGGAGAATCACGCCAGCCGTAAGGTGAAGAAAGCCAGTATCTTGTATGAATAGGCTTATGGAATAAGTCTCCGTTAATTTCCTGACGAGTTGCCCAGTCAAGCTCAGCATCCGGGATAAATAAAGAAGTTCCAGCGGCAAGCTCACTGTTTGGTTCAAGAAGATTTACAAGAGCACACTTTTCTGAATTAACTTCATATTTTGCGGCAATTGTTTCCGGAGTTTCACCGTCTCTTTTTACTGTATAAACAATACCAGGCATAGAAGGAATCTTAAGATACTGACCCGGCTGAATAAGACGAGACTGGCGGATATTATTAACACTGATAATTGTATCCTGAGTAACATCAAAGGCATCAGCAATAAAGCCAATCATATCACCAGATTTTACACGATAAGTTTGATATGTAATAACTGAGGATTCATTAGAAGTCTGTTCAGAAACTACCGGCTCCGAAATAACAGGATCATCAGAAATAAGGGCAGACAAATTTCCATCAAATTCGGGAGCTACACTAGTTTCAAAACCTCCGACAGCATGACGACTATTAATTCTGTTTCCTGTAATTATAACTGCGCATGTAACAAAAATACCTACTGAAAATCCACAAAGAGAGAGCGCTGCAATTTTTATACTTTTAGAACTGAAAAACATTTCGATTGAATCTATTATACTATGTAATTTTTCAGTTGGAAACTCTTTTTTCATTTTTTATTTATCCCCACCAGATAAGTTTCAAAAGATTCCGCACGACAAGCTTCTGGCTTAAAGCCTTTTGCTGAAGTAAAAATCTCCCGCATAGACTTTAGAATCTTTTGCTGATCACCATTCTGGAAAATCTTCACAGCGAAGTTTCCTCCAGTTTTCAGCATTGCCTGAGCGTACCAGACTGCCATTTCAACAAGCTGTTCACTTCGCGCCGTATCAACGGTGCGGTTTCCAGTAGTTTTTGGAGCTGCATCACAAACAACAAGGTCATAAGGCCCATTTTCCTTAATCTGCTTGCGGATTTCTGCTGCATTTAAATCGCCCTGAATGAAAGTCAGGTTGTCGCCTTTTACAGTTTTTGAAAGCGGATTTAAATCACAAGAAACAACCTTTCCGGTTCCTTCCATTGTGCGCAAAAGAAATGTAGTCCAGCTTCCGGGAGCGGCGCCTAAATCCAGAACAGTATAATTTTTCTTTATCATTCCGAATTTTTCGTCAATCTCCTTAAGCTTATACACTGATCGCGCAGGATAACCTTCAGAGAATGCTTTTTGAGACCAATAATCTGGCTTTTCATAGCTGTTTTTTGGCATAGTTTATTATCGGCAGAGGATTGAGTTTTTTTAATAAAAAAAAGGCGGGGAAATCCCAGACTCAATCCTAAAGCTTATCTATTTTTTTAAGAGTGCTGCAAATGGATTATAAGTTTCTCCATCATCAGACTGACTGCTCATATATTTTGCAGCAGAGCTGTCCTGTTCTGCAGAAGAAGCTGGTTTAAGAGAAATACGCTTCTGACCTGCATCTACCTTTTCAATAACTACACTCATTTCCTGTCCAGGTTTGTATACCTTACGGAGGTTTGTGTTATTACTTACACCTTCAAGCTCACTGATATGAACAAGACCGTCAATTCCCTTATCAAGATTAACAAAAAGACCAAAATCCATAACCTTACTGATTTTTCCGTCAATCTTTGTTCCAGGAGAAAACTTAGAAGCAGCTTCTTCCCAGGGATCCTTCATAAGAGCCTTAAGACTTACTGAAACTCTTTCATTCTTCCAGTCTGTGTGGATTACCTTAACATTAAGCTCCTGCCCAACTTCAAGAACCTGGCCAGCATCTGAAATGCGGTCAAAGGACATTTCGCTGATTGGAAGAAGGGCACGGAAGCCCTGAATGTTTACAAAGGCACCGAACTTTTCAAGGCTTTCTACTGTTGCAGAAACAACTGCACCTTCAGTAATCTGAGCAGCAAGCTTTCCAAGTGCATTTGCATATTCACTTTCACCGATTTTGCGGTTACTTACAAGAATATTTTTCCCTTCGTTTTTATATTCTGTAATAATGAAGGAAAGAGTTTTTCCAACATAGAAGGCAGGCTCTTTTTTATCCTTAAAGCCCATCTGTGAATAAGGACAGAAGGCGCGTTTTCCGCCAAGCTTTACTTCAAATCCGCCCTTAATTTCTGCTTCAACATGACCTTCTACAGGGATTCCGCCCTTGAAGGCATTTTCAATCATAGTGTCGTCAGCAGAAGAGCCACCGATTTTTGTTGTAAAGCGCATTTCTCCACGAACTTCACCGGTAAAGAAAACCTTAAGCTTGTCACCTTCCTTTACACTTACATTGCCTTCTTCATCTTTAAACTCAGCAATGTCAATTACACCTTCAGACTTTGCACTTAAATCAACAAAAACTGTAGTGTCTGTTACCGCAACAACCGATGTCTCAAAGCTGTCACCAATATTAAATCTATTCATAATTACCTCAAATCAGGCCTTCTCAAAAAAGGCCCTCTCAAAAAAAAGGCCCTTTATACGCGCCTGCTCAGCTCACATGCCCCTTATGCCAGTTTGCAACGCAAACTGCAAGCGAGCACAGGGCCTCCTCAACAAAGGGCCACCTAAACGCCTGTGCAACTCAAATGCCCTCACGGCAGCACACGGGCCTCTTATAACAAAGTGTCACTTAAACGCGCCTGTGCAGTTTACAACGCAAACTGCAATCGAGCACAGGGCCTTCTCAACAAAGGGCCCCTTATACGCGCCTGTGCAGTTTGCAACGCAAACTGCAGGCGAGCACTCATGCTCACTCCGTAACCGGTATACCGCACAAACAGTGCTCGCCCTCCCAGGCCTCCGCCAGTCTCAAAATCTTCTTCTCTCCAAACATAGGACCAGCAAACTGCATTCCGATTGGCATTCCATCCCCGCTAGTTCGTCCAGCAGGAACATTTATAGAAGGAATACGTGCCAGATTTACGAAGGTTGTATACAAGTCTGAAAGGTACATTTCCAGAGGATTATCTACCTTTGAACCAAGTTTGAAGGCTGCTGTTGGACAAGTTGGACAGAGAATAATGTCATACTTTTCAAATACAGCCGCAACCTCGCGCTGAATGCGGGCACGAACAGTCATACCCTTTTTATAAGTATCTCCAGAGAATTGCTCTGAAAGAACATAGTTTCCAATTACAATACGACGTTTTACTTCAGGACCAAAGCCTTCAGAACGAGTTTCGACATAAAGCTCATCATAGCCCTTGCCATTATCAACACGGCGACCATATCGGATTCCATCAAAACGGCTAAGGTTTGAAGCAGCTTCAGAAAGAGCGATTACATAGTAAGCAGCAATTGAAGCATCCAAAATAGGAAGGTCAACTTCTTCTATTGAAGCCCCCTTATCTGTAAACCATTTACGAGTTTCTTCAAAGCACTTTACAACATCAGGATCAGCACCTTCTGTTTTAAGGAACTGCTTTGGAATTGCAACTTTAAGAGCCTTAAACTCAGCTTCGCTTAAAGCTTCAAGCTTGTTAAGAGATTTCCCATCAGGTAAATCAGCAGAAGTATCATCATACATATCTACTCCACACATGATAGAAAGAGGCTCTGCAATATCAGCCGGAGTATGGCCAAGAATACCAACCTGATCCAGTGAAGAACCATAGGCAACTACACCCCAGCGGCTGAGTACACCATAAGTAGGCTTAAGTCCATAGATTCCACAATAGCTTGCAGGAAGACGAACTGAACCACCAGTTTCTGTACCAAGACCAAAAAGAGCCTGATTAGCGGCAACAGCGGCAGCTGAACCACCGGAAGACCCTCCGGAAACAAATTCACGGTTAATAGGATTTCGGGTTGGACCATAGCAGGAATATTCTGTAGAAGAACCCATAGCAAATTCGTCCTGATTACAACGACCAAGAGGAATTGCACCTGCTTTTTCAAGACGGTCAATTACAGTAGCGTTGTATGGAGCAACATAGCCTTCCAGGATTTTAGATGCACAGGTAAGACGGTGGCCCTTTGAATTGATATTATCCTTATTTGCAAAAGGAATTCCCAAAAGAGGTTTTTCTTCAAAAAGCTTATCCAAAGCAGCTGAACCAGAAGCACGAGCTTCAGCAATTTCCTTATCAGCTTCCTGAGCCTTTGTAAGGGCATCCTCGTACATTTCAATAAATGCATTAAGAGGAATTGGAGCTGATTTATCTTTATTGAAGGTTTCAACTGCATTACGAACCAGTTTTTCGCTGCTAGTTTCGCCGCTTTTGAGGGCAGCTCTAGTATCGTTTATAGTATAAAACATAGTATTCTCCTAGTTGGCTCCGCGGCGCTCGCATAGTCTCACGCCGAGCCATTCTTTCGATGAACCTAAAAAAGCCAGCTGTCGCAGCCTTTTTTTTAACGGTTCTTCGATTTTAGGCTGGCGTATAAACCACTGCCAGAATCTTAGCTTTGTTTTCGCCGTGGCTATGTACGTGGTGAGCAACGATTGATTCATAGTAAATTGAATCGCCCTGCTTGAGCTCGTACTTGTCCTTGCCGTAGATGATTTCCACTTCGCCTTCGAGAACATAGATGAACTCTTCGCCTTCGTGAGTTGAAGTTTTGATTTCTTCTTCTGAACTTGGGAAGATATCAATGATAAATGGATCCATGTGGCGGCCGGCTTTGTTCTGTGCCAGTGTGTAGAAGTCCAGGTCAGAATTAACTGCGTTTCCGCGGTCGCTGAAGCGGGTTACTTCCTTCTTGTCCTGGGCACGGGTTACAACAGGTCCCAGGTTTTCATCATCGTCCATAAAGGTACCCAGGCGAACTCCAAGAACACGGGCAATCTTAATAAGCGGTGTGAGGTTTGGAACAAGAGAACCGTCTTCAATGCTCTGAATCTGAGCAGCCGGAAGATTTGTGCGCTCTGAAACATCTTCGATAGAAAGTTTTCGGTTTTCGCGAACCAGTTTTACTTTAGCACCAATTTTATTTTTTTCACTCATAGTATTTCCTTTACATGAGACCCTGAAACAAGTTCAGGGTGACACGTCATGCTGAACTTGTTTCAGCATCTATTTTATATCGTAATCCTTGTTATAAGCAGCTTCGATTGTAGCAATGTTTACCGGATTGAACTTCTTGTTGCGTGCAGAGATTGCTTCATCCAGAGCGTACTCAAAAGGCTTAACTCCGCTGATCATGCCAGGGCAAACC
>JAIKYB010000131.1 GCA_024683675.1 Treponema sp. | reverse complement strand
CTGTTACAGATGATTCCGCCAAGACGAACACCACCGGCCTTTGCATAACGGCTGATACCCTTTGCAATATTGTTAGCAGCGTAGAGAGCCATCATTTCACCTGAAGCTACAATGTAGATTTCCTTAGCCTTACCTTCGCGGATTGGCATAGCAAAACCACCACAAACTACGTCACCAAGTACATCGTAGAAAACAAAATCAAGGTCATCTGTGTAAGCACCAAGATTTTCAAGCATACTGATAGATGTAATAATTCCTCGACCAGCACAACCTACTCCTGGCTCTGGTCCGCCAGACTCTACACAACGAGTTCCGCCAAAACCTGTCCTCATGATACGGTCAAGTTCTACGTTTTCTCCTTCATCGCGGATTGTATCCAATACTGTTTTCTGAGCAAGGCCTCCAAGAAGCAGTCGTGTAGAATCTGCCTTTGGGTCACAGCCAACAACCATTACTTTTTTTCCATGCTCAACAAGTCCTGCCGTAAGGTTTTGTGTTGTGGTGGACTTGCCAATTCCACCTTTCCCGTAAATTGCAATCTGTCTTATTTCACCCATTTTTTGCTCCTATATCATTCTATTTCATTTATTTGAACAACCCTTGTATGCGGTTGTATTTCCATATTTTTAACATTGCATCATCAACACTGCCCGGTAACTCCATTGCGATAATTCCTTTTGCAGTTAAAGCTGAACTTGCTCCTGCCCCCATTCTTGAAGCCGCTACATAACGGCAGTCAAGAAAGCGCTCTGTACTGTCTGCCATTTCTGACTTTATATGTCCGCCATCGTGACAAATCGGCACTACCTTTCTTTTTTCAATCTGCTCATAGCCCTCTTCATCATCAACAGCATATATATAAAATTCTTCTGCCCTTCCGTAATGCTGATTTACTGTCTGGCCATCTGTTGAAGCCAGGGCAACTCTATATTTTGAAATATATTGATCAGCCATGCGAAAAGTTCTCCTGGAAGGAAAGGCTTCCGGCTTTTGCATAAAGCTGTCTGGAGATTTCTGATTTTCCAGGAATTCCAGCAGCATCTGCACGACAGTGATTACAGTGCAAAAAGAGCTCTATATATTCTCCTGCAGCCCTTCTTGCCGCATCAATTTGGGCACAGGTAGGAGCGGCCTCATTCTTCAACTTTGCTGACGGAATAAGAGGGATAATGTTGTACTTATCTGCTCCTGCTTCAGCAACCGCCTCGGCAATTGCTGAAATGTGGCTGCCGTTTATGCGGGGAACCAGAACTGTATTTACCTTGACTGTAATTCCAGCCTCAGCAATTTTTCTAATTCCTGCCAGCTGATTTTCTATGAGGATTTTTGCTCCCTCCACGCCTTCTATTTTGCGGCCCTGCCAGATGATATAATCGTTCAGCTGTGCTTCAATCTCTGGGTCAACTGCATTTACAGTTACAGTGAGACTGTCTATTCCAGCGGCAATAACCTGGTCAGCCCGTTCGTTGAGCAATAGTCCGTTTGTACTCATACATTTGATGAGCTGGGGATACTCTTTTCCAATCAGCTCAAAGGTCTTAAAGGCATTATTGCTGGCAAGAGTATCCCCCGGGCCGGCAATTCCAGCAACCTTTATTTCCGGGCTGATTTCCAAAGCTCTTCCTACAATTTCGCAGGCTTCTTCCGGCTGCAGAACTCGGCCGGTAACTCCGGGACGGTTTTCCTCTAAATTAATTGAGCGTTCGCAGAAACGGCAGGCTATGTTACAGCCAGGGCAAACCGGAAGATGAATACGACCTGTTCTTGCTCCATGGGAAGCAAAGCAGGGATGTTCTTTTGTCAGTTCTGAAAAACTTTTTGCCATTTCTACAGCTCCTTTTTTTTACTATATACCTAGTATTTTTATAGGTATATACTCTAAAATAAAACAGTGCATTACACACTGTTCCGCTTTCATTTTTTAGTTATCGCTAAACAATGGTGTACTCAAATATCTGTCGCCTGAATCTGGAAGAAGAACTACGATTGTCTTTCCCTTGTTTTCAGGACGCTTTGCAAGAATGCTTGCTGCCTTAAGAGCGGCACCTGAAGAAATACCAACGAGAATTCCTTCGCTCTGAGCAAATGCGCGGCCTTCTGCAAAGGCATCATCATTTTCAATTGGAATGACTTCGTCGTAAATCTTTGTGTTCAAAACATCTGGAATGAATCCGGCACCGATTCCCTGAATCTTGTGAGCTCCAGCTTCGCCTTTTGACAAAACAGGGCTTGTTGCAGGTTCTACAGCTACAATCTTTACATTTGGATTCTGTTCCTTAAGATACTCTCCAACACCTGTTACTGTACCACCAGTACCAACACCAGCAACAAAAATATCCACTTTTCCGTCTGTCTGCTTCCAGATTTCAGGTCCTGTTGTTTTCTTATGAATTGCAGGGTTTGCAGGGTTGATAAACTGGCCAGGAATAATGCTGCCAGGAGTTGCCTTCTGAAGCTCTTCTGCCTTGGCAATTGCTCCCTTCATTCCTTTTGCACCTTCTGTAAGAACGATTTCTGCACCATATGCCTTAAGAAGATTGCGGCGTTCAACACTCATTGTATCTGGCAATGTAAGAATTGCGTGATATCCTTTAGCAGCTGCTACTGCGGCAAGTCCAATACCTGTGTTACCAGAAGTTGGTTCAATAATTGTTGCGCCTGGCTTTAAAATTCCCTTCTGCTCGGCATCTTCAATCATTGCAAGGGCAACTCGGTCCTTAACACTTCCTGCAGGATTCAAATACTCAAGTTTTGCAAGAATAGTTGCATTCTTTATCCCGGTCTTTTTTGTATATCCGTTCAACTGTAAAAGCGGGGTACCACCAATCAATTCCAATGCATTCTGCTTAATATCACTCATAATGAATCTCCTTATTTCCTATTAATTAAGTAGGTTATTGTTAATCACAATATAAAATCTATTACCTACTTTGTCAATAGGTAATACAAAAAAAATAAATTATTTTTGTTTTGCCGGAAAAGTTTTTCTCTATAATATGGGTGTTTTACTTGACAATTTTTGCAAGTGGAAATAACATTATTCGTATGGACTTAAGAGCAGTATTAACAACAGACACAGTTAACCTTCACTTAAAAGGTACTACAAAAGAAGAAATCGTAGATGAGATGCTTGACGTGCTTTACAAAGCTGGAAAAGTAACAGATAAGAATGCAGCCAGAGAATGTGTACTTGATCGTGAACGCAAAATGTCTACTGGAATGAAACATGGAATTGCAATTCCACATGGAAAAACAGACACAGTAACAGACTTAGTAGCTTGTATCGGTATTTCTGACAACCCAGTTGACTTTGATTCTTTGGATCAGGAACCATGCCGCATTTTCATTATGACACTTTCTCCAGTAAATAAAACTGGACCTCACCTTCAATTCCTGGCAGAAGTAAGCCTTCTTTTCAAAAGCCCTGAAAAGCGACAGGAAATTCTGAACACTCAGGACAAGGCAGAAGTTATCCGAATTCTTACTGAATAGGATGCTTGCTTTACTTTTATGAACGGTGGCTCAAAAAGCTGCCGTTTTTTTTTGCATTTTTCTTTAAAGTGTTCTTAATTTTTATTGGCAATTTATTTTATGGATTGATTTTTATTGGAAGAAAACGCTAAAATCATTCTTAATAAATATAGCAGAGATAAATTTTTCGGGAGATAAGAATGAAACTTGAAGCAATTTTTACAGTAAAGGATAATCAATTATATAAAATTTCTGATAACAGCCTTGTAGATTTATCTTCCCTAAAGAAAATTGAAGTGCTCTGGTCTCAAGTTGAATTGGAGCCTGAAAGCTACAACGAAGAGTTCCTTGCAAACTTACGAGACAGTCTAAAAACTATGGAACTCACAAAAAACTTTGCTATTATTGTTCCAAAAGTTGATAAAGAACTTGCTTCTGCAGAACAAATAGAAACTTTTATAACAGCCTTCAATCACTGTGCTAGAAGAATAAAAGACTGTATTTCTGTAGCTGGTTTTGAACTTCCAGAAGAACTTACTAAAAGTGATTTTTCAGCAGCTTCTTCAGCGCAAACTTTTATGGACACTCTTGCTATAAAACATGCTCAATATGTCTACTTTACAAATGAAAAAAACAATGTTCCTGCAACAATTGTAAAGTACTAAATGTAAATAACTGCAACAAAACCGTAAAATTTGCATAATTTTTCAATAAAACCCGTAAAAAAGAGCTCCAATTCTAAAATTTTCACTTGTATATTTTTTTACTTTATGCAATTATTCTGTCGTTGATTCCAAAAAGAATCGGGTGGATTAAAAATGCAAAGTGTTATAGAAGAAAATCGTTTTTTTAATTCAATAATAAATTACTCATTGCTGGCAGTATTTTTTATTACTGCATCTCTCCTTATTCATTTTTTTCTTCCAATTGATAGAGAATCTCCATTTCCTACAAGCTTGCCAATAAGCTATTGCGATGAAAAAACTGAGGAAGAAGAAATTGCTATGAATTTTCAGAATTTTATTTCTGAAGCATCCTTAAAATCAGTTTCTGAAAATTCAAAAATAGATATGGGACTTACTCTCTATCGCCAGCCAATGACAAAAGCAGCTGTTGAATGGTTCTACACTCATATTACAGAGGATAAAGATATTGCAAATGCAATTCTTGAACAGGCAGATGCTTACAATGTGCCAGTTTCATTAGCTTTTGCTCTCGCACATACAGAAAGCCATTATAAGGCTGATGCTATACATAAAAATACAAACAGCACAATTGACAGAGGTCTTTTTCAGTTAAACAATAATTCTTTTCCAAAATTAAAAGAAGAAGATTTTTTTAATCCTTTTGTCAGTGCAAAATATGGCGTTTCACATCTACGCTTCTGCCTTGATACAGCAGGAAATGATGTTGCGGCACTTGCAATGTATAATGCAGGAACTACAAGAGTGCGTTCAAACAAAACGCCGCAAACAACTTTGAACTATGTTGGAAACATCATAGGATATCAAAAGACTCTTGAGGAATTGTTCGAACAAGAAGTTGTTGCTTATTATGAGCCGCATTTGAATCTTGATGCAGGCATAAATATTGCTTATGCATCTAATTCAAATTAGTTAATTAGCCTCCTATTTTAGAGGAACCGTTTTTCAGTTTTTTGCGGTTCCTCTTTTTTTTTAACTGAATTAGATTTCTATTTTGTTTGTATTCAAATATAAATGCCAGAACAATTTCTACTACAATTTTTTTGAAAAAGCCCCATCTACGAAAAAAAATAATCAAATAAAAACAACTTATAGATTCTAAAGTTTTACTGTTAAATATTTAACAGTATTTGAAAAAAATTAACATTTTTGATAAGATTTCCTTAAAAATCACACTTTTGGTTATTAAATTCGATTCCAAAAGGCAGGGGGAATTCCTATAATGAGCACACTATCACAGATAGAAAAGTCTGGTCTTTTACCAGAAACAAGCAGAAGAAGACTTTTGCAGCTGGAAGAGTTTTTAAAAATCTGGAGGAAAGAAAAAATTACCTCTGCTCAGATTTGCGAAATTACCGGCTGGAAGGATTCCTTAATCCGCCACGATTTATGGCTTTTAAGAAAGTTTGTTATGGAAAGAGACCAGAAGAGTCTGGAAGCTGGAGTTTCTAATGGCTACAAGACCAAAGAACTTCTATCGGCGATTCAAACAGCAAGCAAAAGCAAAAACGCCCTTATCGATGAGTCAGTAAATGTGTGCATTGCAGGACTTGGACGACTTGGAGCAGCGCTTCTGGATGAAAAGCTTTTTGAAGACAGTAGATTTGTGATTAAGGCGGGCTTTGATTCTAACGTAAACCGTGTAGAGATTCTTCGATCCACCTTTCCGCTCTACCCTGCGGCAGATATGAATTGGGTTATCCGGCAAGAAAAAATTAAGCTTGCGGTACTGGCTGTTGCAGATAAAGATGCACAGTCTATGGCTGACAGACTTTTGAAGGCCGGAATTACAGGAATTGTAAACATGACACGTTCTATACTGACTCTTCCACCAGAAATAAAAGTGGAAAATATTTCAGTAGTAAACGCGTTAAAAATAGTTTATTAAATTTTTCTTTCTTCCGAAGACGGGGGTTTTAGGGGGAAAGCGAAGCGCCCCCTAGGCGAGGGGGTAGAGGACAAGTAACAAAGCGCAAAGAAGCGACTCTGCTTGCAGAGGAACTTCTTGGAGCGACTTGCTTGGAAGCGAGGGGGAGACTTCCCCCACAAAGGAGTTCTTTATGAGTAGAGTCTACAATTTTAGTGCAGGACCAAGTTGTCTGCCGGAAGAAGTTTTGCAGGCATGTGCTGCAGAAATGATGGATTATAATGGAACAGGTCAATCTGTAATGGAAATGAGCCACCGTTCTAAGGCTTATGAACCAATTATTCAGGACGCTGAGGCTATGGTTCGCAAATTGATGAATGTTCCAGAGAACTACAAGGTTCTTTTTGTTCAGGGTGGTGGTTCTACTCAGTTTGCTATGGTTGCTGAAAACCTTGGTATTCACACTGGTAAGGCTGCTTACATTGAAACTGGTGTTTGGGCAAAGAAGGCTGCTGCTGAAGCTAAAAAGCTTGGCGTTGAAGTTGATATTATTGCTTCTTCTAAAGACAAGAACTATTCATATATTCCAAAGGTTGAAAAGATTGAAGGTGATTATGATTACGCTTACATCTGTTTCAACAACACAATTATGGGAACTCACTATGAGTACATTCCTGACACTGGAAAAATCCCTCTGGTAGCTGATATTTCTTCCTGCGTTTTGAGTGAACCTCTTGATGTAAGTAAGTTCGGTTTACTTTTTGCAGGTGCTCAGAAGAACCTGGCTCCAGCTGGTGTTACTCTTGTAATTATCCGCGAGGATTTGATTCCTGAAGTTGAAGCTTGCCGCGCTGGAACACCAACTATGCTGGCTTATAAAACTCACGCTGATAACGGTTCTATGTACAATACACCTCCTTGCTACACAATCTACGTTCTGGATAAGGTTCTTCACTGGATTGAAAAGAATGGTGGGGCTGAAGGAATGCTTAAGAGAAATAAGGAAAAGGCTGATTACCTTTACAGCTTCCTTGATTCTTCTGATTTCTATCATGCAACAACTGAGGTTGGAAGCCGCTCTTTGATGAACGTTCCATTCCTTACAAAATATTCTGACCACGCTGCTGACGATGAAGCTGCAGCTGCAAAGGAAAAGGAAATCAACGACAAGTTTGTTAAGGCTGCTGCCGCTGCTGGTCTTGTAAACCTTAAGGGTCACCGCCTGGTTGGTGGTATGCGTGCTTCTATCTACAATGCTATGACTCTGGACGGAGTTAAGGCACTTGTTGAGTTCATGAAGAAATTTGCAGAGGAGAATTAATTTCGAAACAACTTCGTTGTTTCGAAATTGGCGAGTTTGCTTCGCAAACATCGCAAAAAGGAGAATATTATTATGAGTTTCAAAATTCAGACTTTAAATAAAATCGCAACTGTAGGATTAAATCAGTTGGATCGTGATAATTATGAAATTGCATCTGAAATCAACAATCCGGATGCTATTCTTGTACGTTCTGCAGAAATGCATGATATGCAGCTTTCTGACAATGTAAAGGCTGTTGCCCGTGCTGGTGCTGGTACTAACAATATCCCTATTCCTGAGCTTACAGAAAAGGGCGTTGTAGTATTCAACACTCCAGGTGCTAACGCTAACGCTGTAAAAGAGCTTGTTATGCTTGCACTTTTGCTTTCTAGCCGTCCTGTAATTGACGCTAACAAATGGGCTAACGAGCTCGCTGGTAAGGGAGATGAAAT
>JAIKYB010000090.1 GCA_024683675.1 Treponema sp. | reverse complement strand
GTTGTTGGAGAAGTTGTTCAGTACGCCCAGATGAACGGAAAGCTTGTTCGCGGTTCAATTCGTTCTATTGGAGTTTCCCTCCTCATCATCCTTATTTTGCTGATTCTGGCCTTTACTTCCTTCCGCACAGGCTTAATCGCTATGATTCCAAACGTTGTCCCAATTATTTTGATTGGCGGCGTTATGGGCTACCTTGGCTGGAACCTGGATATGATTACCGCAATGATTATGCCAATGGTTCTTGGTATTGCCGTTGATGACACAATCCACTTTACAAATCACATTAAGTACCACTGGGAATTGACCGGCGACTACAAATCAGCAGTTCTGGCTTCATACCGTGAAATTGGAAAAACAATGATTATGACAACAGTAATTCTTTGTGCCATGTTCTTCATCTTCCTTTCAAGTTCAATGACTTGTCTGGTTCGTTTGGGCTGGCTTTCAATTATCGGTTTGGGCAGCGCTTTGATTGCCGATTACACAATTACACCGGTACTGCTTTACATAGCAAAACCATTTGGAAAGAGAAAATAAGGAGATTTTTATGAAAAAGACATTATTGATATTAGCAGCACTTGCACTTACAAGTGCCACCTTGTCCGCAGAAAGCGGCTATGACATTATGAAAAAGGCCGACCAGGTTCCTGAGCCTAAAACTTCATCATCTAAGGCAACTTTGACAATTCATTCAAAAAAGGGTTCAGACCGAATCCGCGAAGTTATTATGAAATCAAAGGACTTTGGTGATGTAACAAAGGAAGTAATCGTTTTTACAAGTCCAAAGGATGTAGCAGGGGTTGGTTACCTTATGTTTGAATACGCAGAAGATGCCAGCGGAAACAAAAAGGATGCTGACAACTGGCTTTACATGCCAGCTATGAAAAAGACAAGACGTATTGCTTCCAGCGGTTCAGAAAGTGAAGGTTCTTTTATGGGAACTGATTTTACCTACCAGGATATGGGAGAGCGCAGCCTTAATGATTACGACTACAATTTGCTGGGAGAAGAAGCTGTAAACGGAGTTGACTGCTATAAGGTTGAATGTATAAGCAAGGCTCACACAGAAAAGGACCCACGTTATATTTCCTACATTTCAAAAGCAGACTACATCCTGCAGAAATGTGAATTTTACGACCGCCAGGACCAGTTACACAGAGTTTTGACCTGTACAGACTTTACAACAATCGACGGCTACAAGACAGCCCAGAAGATGAAGATGGAAAACGTTCAGACAGGCACCTGGTCCAGCATTGATACAAAAGAAATTGTTTACAACGCAGATGACATTGATGATTCCCTCTTTACAGTTGCCGCTTTAGAGAAGGGCCGTATCCGCTAGGAAATCATTAGGACATCATTAGGAAATCATAATGAAAAAAAGAGTAAAAACAACAATTGCCTTACTTGCTATGCTTTCTCCCTTGTTTGCAGAGGGGGGAGTAGATTTTTCAGGAGAAGTTGGTACTACTTGGGGAGTAGGCGCTCCCTGGGTGGATGAAGATTCAAGTGCCGGACATTTTCTTTTAGGTGACACTTCTTTTACGGGAGAATTAGATGCCTATTATGGAAATAGCTCTGCCTATGTAGAAGGAAGCCTTTCTTATGATGCTACAAGCAAGGAGCTTTCTGCCGCTTTAAAAGAAGCCTGGCTTGATTACAGTGATTCCTTCTGGGGAATCCGCATTGGAAGGCAGAAGGCCGCCTGGGGCAAAGCAGATGGAATAGATATTACAAATGTTCTTTGCCCTTCAGATATGAGCAGCTTTTCTGCTATGACCAGTGATGATTCAAAGCTTGCTGTAGATGCAGTGCGCCTTTCCTTTTCCGGAAATCAGTTTACAGTAGACGCCTGGTGGATTCCTTTCTTTACTCCAACAAGCCTTCCTCTTGATGAAGGTAACAGTCTTCGTAAATACATTATTCCTTCAAGTGTAGAATTTCCTCTTGCAGCCCTTGGAACTAGCCTTATCCTTCCTGTAACAATCGGAGAAGTGGAAAGTCCTGAGCTTGCAATTTGGAATGGAGAATACGCCATAAAACTTTCGGGCTATTTTTCTGCCTTTGACCTTTCCCTTTATGGCTTTTATGGCTGGGATGACCTTCCTCTTTTGGATTATACCCTTACTTATGACACTTCTTCTTATTTTGCCTTACCAAATGGTTTGACTGTAAGTGGACAATATAAAAGAATGACTATGATAGGTGCAGATGCGGCTCTTCCTTTGGGAGAAACTGTAATCCGCCTTGAAGGAGCCTTTTTCCCTCGACGCCATATTCAAAAATCAGCAGAAGCAATTATTACAGATTCAGAAAACGCTGATGTAAGCGAAATGCACGAAGAGCTTTCTGGCCTTGTTGGAATAGACTGGATGCCAAGCGGCTGGACTCTTACAGCCCAGTATTTCTGCGATTACCTTTTTGGGGACCTGGATAAGCTTAAACGCCAGGATGCCTACAAGCATGGTGCTACCCTTAGTATTTCAAAAAGCTTAGTGAACGAAACTTTAGAGCTTAGTTTGAGTGCTCTTGTAAACTTCAATGCCTTTGATTCTCTGATTTCTCCTTCTGTTAATTACAGTTTAAGTGATCAGATAAAATTTGGCTGTGGGGCCTATATCTTCCTGCCAGGTCCGGACGAGGATGGAGAATACGGGGCCTACAAGGATTTAACTACAATTTATCTTACGGCATGCTTTAGCTTTTAGTGAAAGCTGTTATAATGAAGTGAGGTGTTAGGCATGGGTAACATAATAATTATAGTAATTTTACTTTTAATCGTTCTTTTTGCAGTAAAAAGCGTAATTCATAGAATCAGACATGGTTCGGCCTGCTGTGGAGAACGTGATGCTGCAGAAAAGAAGGTAAAGGTTTCAGACAAAAATAAGGCTCATTATCCTTTTGAATATTTAATGCAGGTGGATGGAATGCGCTGTTCTAACTGTGTCCGTCGTGTGGAAAATGCCCTGAACAGTCTTGATGGACTTTGGGCAAAAGCTAATTTGGAAAAGAAAGAGCTTTCAATCCTTGCAAAAAATCAAATGGATGAAGAAGCTTTGAAGAAGACAGTTTTGGATGCTGGTTATACACCACTTTCCATTGAAATAGTAAAAAAATAATTGGGGGATTTATGAAAAAATTGACAGAGTTACAAAAAGACCAGAAGAGCAAGATTATCTCCATAGATGGTGATGCTCGGTTTGTCAGTAGAATCACTTCCATAGGACTTACTCCAGGGTGTGAAGTCTCTGTAATCAAAAATGAAAAGCGAAGACCTTTATTGGTTTTCGCCCGAGACACAATGATTGCTTTGAATAGTAAAGAATGCGAAAGGATTATGGTGGATTAAAATGACAGAAAAAAATGAAAAAGTAATTGCCCTGCTGGGACAGCCAAACTCAGGAAAATCAACTTTATTTAATGCTCTTACAGGCTTAAAACAGCATGTAGGAAACTGGCCGGGAAAAACCGTAGAAAAGAAAGAAGGAAACTTCGAATATAATAATGAAAAGTACCTTGTTGCAGACCTTCCGGGAACTTACAGCCTTTCTGCAAATTCAGACGAAGAAATGATTACTCGTGATTACATTGCTTCTGGTAAAGCTGATGTAGTTTGTATTCTTGCAGATTCTTCTCAGCTTCAGCGCAGCCTTTATATGCTTGCTGATTACGCTGGAATCTCACTTCCTACCTTCCTTATTTTGAATATGAGCGACGTTGCCGCAGAGCAGGGAAAGACAATTGATGCTGATGCCATTTCTAAAAAGCTTGGCATTCCGGTTGTCCTCTTTTCTGCTCAGGACAAGAAAAACTATGAGCTTTTTTACAAGGCTTTGGAAAAGGCTCTTTCAGAAAAAACTCTTTTGGATGCGTCTGCGCTTGAATCAAAATATGAGACTATCCAGTCTTACAAGGAAGTAAAGGCTCTTCTGGCTGATAATGTAATTCCTGGATACTCTGCAACTTGGCTTGCCGCTAAGGCTATAGAAGGAGATGCCCCTGTTTCAGCCAAAATAAAGGCATCTTTGGACGAAACAAAGAGAGCTGAATTTGAAAAGCTTGCTTCTGTAGATAGGGGAGTGCTTCTTACAGGAGAGGCAAAATTCAAATGGATTGATGAGCTTTTGGAAGGTTCTCTTCAGGCTAAGAAGGAAAGTCGTAAGCTTGGTAAGTTTGACCGTATGATTACCCATCGTATCTGGGGAAAACCTGTAGTTGTTCTTACAGTTATATTGGGACTCATTGCTTCCTTTATTCCAGCCCTTCCATTTATGGCTTTTGGTTCAGTCTTTACAGCTCTTGCTAAGCCTGTTTCTTCAGGACTTGCAGCTATCAACTGCCCACCAGTTATAATTGCCATTATGAGTGATGTACTCTTAAATTCCCTCAGTTTTATCGTTAAGATGCTGGGATTTGTATTTGGTGTAACACTAGTTTTTGGTCTTCTGGAAGAAATTGGTGTAATGGCCAGAATCTCTTATGTATTCGACAATACAATGGCTAAGCTTGGACTTCAGGGAAAATCGGTTATGCCATTCCTTGTAAGCTTTGGTTGTACAATGGGCGGTGCAGCAGGTGCCCGCGTTATTGACAACTGGGGACAGAAGGTTTTGACAATCGCACTTGCATGGGCTATTCCTTGTGGAGCCGCCTGGGCAGTAGTTCCAATGCTTTCAACCGTATGGTTCGGTGCAGGAGCACCTTTAGTAATTGTTGCAATTCTTGTAGTTATGATTCTTCATATGTGGCTTACTTCAAAGGTTTTCGGTCATTCTTTGGTAAAAAAGGAAGACCGCTGCGGTATGATTATGGAGCTTCCTCCTTATCACAAACCAAAGTGGGGTTCCCTTTTCCGCTATGTTCTTGGACGTACAAAGGATACCTTCTTCCGCGTATTAAAGGTTGTTCTTTTAGTTGCCTTTGTTTTCTGGCTGCTTACTTATACAAGCAGCGGTTCAATGGATGATTCTATTTTGTACAAGGTTGGTCAGGCAATTGACCCTGTAACAAGATTCTTTGGTTTGGGTTGGAAAACCTTTATGGCCTTTATCGTTTCTTCTTTAGGTAAGGAAGGTGCAATTGGTGTTCTTTCTACAATCTTTACAGACCATAGTATGCTTACAGTTGGTTCAGCAGTAGGCGGTGGCGCCGTAGCAAATATCAATGAGCTCCTTGTTGCAAATGTTGCAAAACCGGAAGCACTTGCCTTTATCTTTGCTATTACCTTCAACATGCCTTGTATTGTTGCCCTTGCCGCAACTTACCAGGAAACTCACTCAGCTAAATGGACTGCAATTATTGCAATCTATTATACTCTTGTAGCTCTCCTGCTTGCTTGTATTGCTTATCATATTGGACTGTTAATCTGGTAATAATATGGAAGAATTGCTTGCTTTATTAAAAGACGGGCATTCACGCTCGGTAGAAATGCTTGCTACCGAGCTGAATACTTCTACAGATGATATCCTTCGCAGAATAGATTTTCTGGAGCACGCAGGCCTTATCCGCCGGGTTTTGAACACAGGAAGTGGTAAGGCTTCTTCTTCGGGCTCCTGTTCAGGATGCTCATCCTGCTCTTCCTGCACAGGCTGCACTGGCTGTTCAGGTGGCCATAATAAAAAAGCCGCCTGTTCAGGCTGTCTCCCTGAAGGCGGCTTCCAGCATATGGGTCAAATGTGGGAAGTTGTTTAAGCTTCCTATTTTTTCTTTCCCTGATTTGCTACAGCCTTCATTTTTGCTGCAATAGCATCCTGGTCTCCCAGGTAGTAGTGCTTGATAACCTTAAAATTGTCATCAAATTCGTAAACCAGAGGAGTTCCTGTTGGGATATTTACTTCCAGGATTTCTTCTGGAGTCAAATTATCAAGATATTTTACAAGAGCGCGAAGACTGTTTCCGTGTGCTGCAATAATAACGCGTTTTCCAGCTTTCATTTCAGGCTTAATAGTTTCCAGGAAGTAAGGAACTACGCGTTCAATTGTTGTTTCAAGGCTTTCATTCTGAGGAAGGAAGCTTTCGTCAACATCGCGGTACATAGCCTGTTTTTTAGCAGAACGGTCATCATCATCTGCAAGCAGGGGAGGCTTTACATCAAAAGAACGACGCCAGATTTTTACCTGATCTTCACCAAATTTTTCAGCAGCCTCAGCCTTGTTCTTTCCCTGTAAATCACCATAATGTCTTTCGTTCAATTTCCAGCTTTTAATAACAGGCAGCCATTCTCTGTCCATTTCGCAAAGAATTCCGTTCAAAGTATGGATAGCACGCTTCAAATATGAAGTAAAGCAGATATCAAAGTCATAACCTTCAGCCTTAAGAAGTTTACCGGCATTTTTTGCTTCTTCACGTCCCTTATCGCTAAGTTCTACATCTGTCCAACCTGTAAAAAGATTTAATTTGTTCCATTCACTTTCGCCGTGGCGAACAAGTACTAATTTAGTCATTTCAAATACCTCAAAAAATAAATATGTTAGATAAAACTAACTGAACTATATTATCATTTTATTGTATTGTTAGCAATAACTAACTAAATCAGCTGATTGTCGCTTTTTTCTATCTTTGTTAAACTGATTTTATGACCCGACGGAAAAGCCTTCTCTTTCTGATTTTTTTAATGCTTATAAGCCCAACTCTGGCAGAAGAGGGGAAGGCTGAGCCTGTAAAGCCAAATCCCTGGTCCCTGATTATTTATCGTCCTGAAAATAATGAGGATATGAATATTGTCCGCTGCTGGCTCAAGCTGGAGGATGCGGAAAGCGGTGAAGATGTAACTTACACAAAGGCTAAGGCTCAATATGAATTTATTGCCGATAATCGTTCCCGCCCTCTTTTTGACAGCAGCAGCTTTACAAGAATCTTTCGTAATACCGGCAGAAATCTTACACCCTATAAAAAGTCTTATTACCTGAGCGGGGGAATGGCAATGCATTTGAACCTGCAGCCGGGTAAATACCGCATTTCTGTTTATACTCCAAAGGAAGATTCAATTTACGTAAAAACTGAAAACAAGGGGGACTGGCAGTCCAACGTTTTTTACTATGATACAGAAAATCCTACAAATGTAATTTTTGTAAGTCCGACAGCTAACGACAACGGCTTTTATAATGGCGGCTGGTACATAGACTATCGTGCCGCAAAGTTTTTCAAAATCACAATTCCAAAGATGGAATAGTTTTTTGGGGTAGGAGGCTTCCGGCAGCAGGCAGGAGGAGGCCACAAAAAACCGCATAGGGTCCCCCCACAGAAAGTGCCACCCACAGAAAGTGCCACCCACAGAAAGTGCCACCTACAAAAGGTGCCACATGCATAGGGTCCACCCACAAAAGACTCCACTTGACCCTAAAATCTTTCATCCCTATAATCATCCCCATGAAATATTCTCTTGTAATTTTTGACATGGACGGAACCATCCTTAATACCCTGGATGATATGACAGATTCTCTCAACGAGATTTTAACACAATATAATTTACCCCTGCATACTTTAGATGAAGTTCGCTTTATGGTTGGTAACGGAATCCCAAAGCTTATAGAACGTGCAATTGCAGATGGCCGTGAAAATCCTCTTTTTGAAAAAATTCTGGCTGATTTTATTGCCTATTATGAAGAGCATTGTGCTATAAAAACTGCTCCTTATGCCGGAGTTGTTGATTGTATAAAGGCTCTTCGTGCAGCCGGTATAAAAATAGC
>JAIKYB010000084.1 GCA_024683675.1 Treponema sp. | reverse complement strand
GGATCTTCTTTTTAATGATAATATTTATGCGAGCCGGCCGGACAATTTTGGAAAGGACGAGATTCAGATAATCTTTAATCTTAATCAGAAAATAGACTGGCAGATAGACCAGGGCCGTGAAAAGGTTTCCATGCTGCCGGGTCAGGTCTGCGTCTTCAGAAATAATAATTACGAAACCTCTATAAATTATGACGGCCAGGTTAAATTTCAGTTCAAAAGCCTGCAGATGACAACCTCCTATTTTGAAGAGCTGCTTTCCAAGTATTTTTCAAACACAGATATTGAAATGGGAAAGTCACTTTTTCTTACCCACGTAACCAGCACAGAAATTACAGCAGATATGTACCGGGTTCTTTCCGAAATAGACAGTGCAGAAAAATATCATGAGTTTAAGGGAGTTTTTCTTGAGGCAAAAATGATTGAGCTGATAGCCCTTGTCCTTCACGGAATCTTCTATAATAGAAGCACTTCAATAGAAAGAAAGCTTGAAATAACAGAGGGCAACGAGGCGGATAAAGCCCAGCTGGAAAAGCTCCGCCGCCGTATTCAGTTTAATCCCGCAGATGATTATAAAACACCCCAGCTGGCAAAAAATCTTTCTATGAGCGAGAGCAAGCTGACCCGCCTTTTCCGTTCCCTTTACGGCACTTCAATACACCGCTATGTTCAGGACCAGCGGCTTGAGCGGGCAGCAAGCCTTATTCTAGACCAGGGGCTAAACGTTTCCGAGGCGGCCCTGCAAAGCGGCTATACCAACATGAGCTGGTTTTCCAAAGAGTTTCAGAAAAAGTTCGGTGTGACCCCAAAAAAGTTTTCGATGGGAAAGTAGGGCTGTCGGGCTAAACTGCCTGGTCTACGCTGGCGGCATCAGCAATTATTCATTTATACCGAAAACTGTTAGTTTTTTACGCTTTTTTAGTGGAAATCTTTTATCAAAATACTTTATACTCCTATAAAAGGTTAGTGTGGGCTAACTATTCCCTGCGGGAAAGCTTGTCACACAAGGAGATGTAAATGATAAAGTCAGTTGCACCGTATATTGGAAAGTATAAAAAGTATACGGTTCTTGCATCGATTCTTACTACGCTTGGAATTATTGCAAATGTAATTCCTTATTTCTTTTTGTATCAGCTGATACTGCCTCTTACTCAGCATCAGCTGCCAGATTCAAAGTTCGTACTTATACGCGTCGGCCTGATCTTACTTTGTCAGGTTCTTTATGCCGTATTGTACAGCAGCGGCCTTGCTTCTTCCCATGTAAGTGCCTATAACACCCTTAAAAATATCCGAATAGCCCTTAAAGGCAAACTCGAAAATCAGCCTCTGGGAAATATCAAGGAGCTTGGAACAGGTCAGATAAAACGCGTTTTCACAGACGATATTGACCAGATCGAACTTCTCCTTGCCCATGCCATTCCGGAAGGAATTGCAAATATCATGGTACCTTGTCTTGTAATTCTTGCAAGCTTCTTTGTTGACTGGCGACTGGCCCTTCTTACAATCGCAACAATCCCAGTTGGCGCCTTTGGTATGGCTATGATGATGAAGGCAGGAATGGCTCTTATGGGCCCTTACTACGACTCCGCAAAAAAGATGAACAATACTATCATCGAATATGTAAACGGTATGGAAGCCATTAAGGTTTTCAACAAGGATGGAGATTCCTTCCGCCGTTTTGGGGAGGCTGTCCGTTCTTACCGAGACTTCACTTTGGACTGGTATAAGGCTTGCTGGCCATGGATGGCAGTTTACAATTCCATTCTCCCTTGCTTTGCACTTTTCACCCTGCCAATCGGTGGTCTTATGGTTTTAAGCGGTGCTGTTACTTTAAGTCAGTTGGTTTTAGTTCTTTGTATGTCCTTTGCAATTGGTCCTGCAATCCTTCGTGCCCTCAGCTTTGGTGGAAAGATTCCTCAACTCAACTATAAAATTGCTGAGCTAGAAAAAATGATAAAGGATGATCCAATCAAACAGGGCGAGCACGGCTTTGAAGGTAAGAATTATGATATTGAGTTTAAGGATGTTCGTTTCTCTTACTCTAAGGATTTTAGAGCTGGTGATAATTCAGTTAATGAGTCTGCCAAAACATCTGGTGCGAAGGCTTCTGGTGATTCAAACACCGCTTCTTCGGCAAGTACCGCTGATAATATCCAGCCTAAAGAAGTCCTTCACGGCATAAACCTCACAATGAAGCAGGGAACTACAACCGCCCTTATCGGTGAGTCGGGTAGTGGAAAGTCCACCCTGGCAAAGCTTCTGGTTCACTTTTACGACATAACAGATGGCTCAATTTCTATCGGTGGTCAGAATATTACCGATATGACAATAGAAGCCTTAAATAATCAGATTTCCTACGTTGCCCAGGAGCAGTTCCTTTTCAACACTACATTGTATGAAAACATTTTAATTGGCCGTCCAGATGCCACTCGAGAAGAGGTTTTAGATGCAGCCCACCGTGCCCAGTGCGACGAGTTCCTGGCCCGCTTCCCGGATGGAATTGACACAAAGGCCGGCGACAGTGGAAAGCAGCTTTCTGGCGGAGAACGTCAGCGCATTTCCCTTGCCCGTGCAATTTTGAAAAACGCTCCCCTTATCGTTCTTGATGAAGCAACCGCCTTTATGGACCCTGAAAACGAAGAAAAAATGAATGCCGCAATTGCCGAAATCATAAAGGATAAAACCGTAATTGTAATTGCCCACAGACTTTCCTCTATCAAAAATGCAGACAAAATCTGTGTTTTGAAGGAGGGCAATGTAATTGCAGAGGGTACTCACGACCAGCTGCTTAAGGATTGCGAAGAATACAAGACACTTTGGGCTGCCTCAACAGCCGCCGCAAATTGGAGGATTGCGTAATGAAATACAGATCAATGATTCAAATGATGCACCGCCTGGTTTCTTCCTGCGGTAAATATAAAGGAGTAATCCGGGCCTCTTACATTCCGGGCTTTTTCAAAGGAATGTTTATGAAGGCACCCCTTATGCTTTCTTTTTTGATGGTTTCTGCC
>JAIKYB010000080.1 GCA_024683675.1 Treponema sp. | reverse complement strand
GAGGCCATGGAAATCTGTACAAAGTACGGACCTCTTTCAACGGAGTTCAGCAAAACCCATAAATGTAAATGCTGGCTGCACTGCGCAGACAGGTACGAAGAGGTAACAGGAGGTAAGACTTATGAGTGAAGTAAAGCCAATTCTTGAGGTGCAGTCCCTTACAAAATATTTTGATGCCGCTCACGGCAAAAAGGTTCACGCCGTAGAAAATGTTTCCTTCGTGCTTGAAAGGGGAGAGACCCTTGGAATTGTAGGTGAGTCAGGCTGCGGAAAATCCAGTATGGGACGAACCATATTAAAAATACATGATTCTACTTCGGGAAAGATTATATTTGACGGTCAGGATATTACAAAGCTTTCTAACCGCCAGATGGCCCCTTACCGCAAGCGAATGCAAATGATTTTTCAGGATCCTTACGCTTCCTTAAACCCAAGAATGACCGTTGGAGAAATTATAGAAGAACCAATGATTATTCATAAGATGGGAACTCCAAAGGAAAGAAAGGCAATTGTACAGGATTTAATTCAGACAGTCGGCCTTAAGCCCGACCATATCCGCCGTTACCCCTTTGAGTTTTCTGGCGGACAAAGACAGAGAATTGGAATTGCCCGTGCCCTTGCCCTAAACCCGGAGTTCATTGTTTGTGACGAACCAATTTCGGCCCTGGATGTTTCAATTCAGGCCCAGGTAATCAACCTGCTGGAAAAGCTGCAGCACGAAAGAGGATTTTCATACCTCTTTATTGCGCATGACCTGGAAATGGTGCATCACATCAGTCATAAGATTGGCGTTATGTATCTGGGAAATATGGTTGAATATGGAACAAGTGATGAGGTTTATAAAAATCCTCTTCACCCATATACAAAGGCTCTGATTTCGGCTTCGCCTGTGCCAGATCCTAAGCAGGCAAAGACAAAAAAGAGAATTCTTTTGGAAGGCGAGGTACCGTCACCTTTGAACCCTCCAAAGGGCTGTCCTTTTGCGGCTAGATGTCCGCACTGCATGGAAAAGTGTACTCAGGAAAAGCCTGGTACATATTCAGTAAATGAACACAAGGTTGCATGCTTTTTGTATGCAAAGAATTAATAATTGTGGAGGATAATTATGAAGAAGAATCTTAGAAGACAAACTTGGATTGCAGCATTACTTGGAGCTGCAATGATTAGCGGCTTTACTGCTTGTGGCGATAAAGCTTCAAGCAAGGTAAAGACAAATGAAAAAGGCGAAATTCTTGAGGTAGTAGTAGCAAATCAGTCTGAAACCGGTGAATATGACCCGGCAGGTGCAGCAGCTTATGTTTATTTTTCTCATCAGACTTATGCTCTGGATCCTCTTGTAACTTACACTCCTGAAGGACTCTTTAAGTCTGCAACAGCAGAAAAATGGGAAATCAGTGATGATTTACTTACCTATACCTTCTGGATTCGTGATGACGCAAAGTGGTCTGACGGTTCAAGTGTAACTTCAATGGACTACAAGAACACAATGCTTCGTGCCCTGCTTCCAGAAAATGGAGCCTGGTATGTAGACTTCCTCTTCCCAATTAAGGGAGCTTCAGAAGCCTTTAGCGGAAGCGCAAGCCTGGACGAAGTTGCAATTGATGCCAGTGATCCAAAGGTTTTGAAAATCACTCTGGCTTCTCCATGTGCCTACTTCCTGGATATGTTTGCTAACGTTCCAACCTTTATGCCTTCAAACTGCAAGTATGCAACAAATGAAGATAAGGCTTGGGATATGGATCCTGCAAAGAACCTGGGAAATGGTCCATGGTATATGGCAGAACGTAAGCCTGGAGAATATATCCTTTATAAGAAGAATCCATACTACTACGATGCAGAAAATGTAAATCTTCTTTCTATTAAAATGCGTTTTATGGATGATGATCAGGCCAAGTCTGCCGCTTATCAGACAGGAGAGCTTACAATTCTTTCTGGAGCTCCTTCTTCAATTGCAGAACGCTATCAGGGAAAGCCAGATTTAAGATTTTCAGAAGTGCCACAGACAAACTATATTATGATGAACCCAAACATTGCTCCATTCGACAATCCTAAGGTTCGTAAAGCCTTTGCCCTTGCCTTAAACAGAAAGGACATTGCAACAGTTGTTGGTATTTCCTGTGAACCTTCTACAACCTTTGTTGGAAGATTCTATCACTCAAAGGTAGACGGAACTCCTTGGGGAGAATTGCAGGGTGATCTTCTTGATGAAAATCTTGAAGAAGCAAAGAAGCTTTTGGCAGAAGCCGGATATCCGGATGGACAGGGACTTCCTAAAATCACATATACTTATCCTTCTATGAACTATGAAGGCGATGTTGCTCAGGTTTTACAGCAGCAGTGGAAACTTCTTGGTGTAGATGTTGAACTCCAGGCTCTGGAAAATGAAGTTTACGTTGCCCAGCGCCGTGAAAAGAAGGATCAGCTGATTCGTATGCAGTGGTATGCTGACTATAACGACCCAACCAGCTGGCTTATGATGTATGTAACCGGAAACAGCCTGAATGACATCAACTGGTCAAATGAAAAATATGATGAGCTGATGGCTGAATCTAACCTGGAATTGGATGCTGCAAAGCGTCAGGATATGCTGCTTGCCGCAGAAAAGGTTGCTGTTAGCGAAGAGACAGTTATTGTTCCTTTGTTCACAAACAACAATACAAACCTTTATCCACCAGAGCTTACAAACTTCTACAATGATGTAATTGGTTATCCAAACTACACAGGAATGAAGGTTGAAGTAAAGTAGGATAAAGACAGGCTTCAGGTTGGGGGAGGGGACTTGGGGGAAGGGGACTCCTTCGGGAAAGCGCCCTTTAGTGAAGGGGCCTTTTAGGAAATGTGCCCCTTCGGGAATACGCCCATTTAGGTAAGCGCCCCTCCCCCCTCAACCTGAAGCTAAAAACTTAGGAGTGAATATGACTACAGAAAAGGTTATAGATTTGGATAAGGTTTCTTTGTATTCATATTTTGATGCCAAGAAATTTCGTCTTATTCCGGCAAATCTTGTTCATATAAAAGGCGGAATAAGTGAGGTGCCTGTTCAATTTAACATTCACCCGGAATTTGCAAAAGGCTTGAATTTTGATACAAGAAATCTTCAGACCTTTTATGGCTTTGGAATTATAGGAAAAGAGCTGCTGGTAGTTAATCATGGTCCTTACTATTCACCAGAAAGGGCAGGAATGTTAAAGGCTGTTGAATTAAATGATTGTGGTGAATTCTGGATTATGAAATTCGAATATTTTGATACTTCAATAAAATTGCTGTCTGTAAGGGCAAGTGAAGTTCAGGAATTATTAAACGAATGTCTAAAGCCTATGTTCTTAGACAACTCTTTTGAAAGTAACTATGACCATCTTTGAAATTGTAGGACCAGTAATGGTTGGTCCTTCCAGTTCTCATACAGCGGGGGCAGTAAAAATAGGTTTGGCAAGCCGCAAGCTTTTAGGCCAAGAGGTAGCCGAGGCTAAGATTCTCCTGCACGGAAGCTTTCTTGCAACCGGAAAGGGGCATGGAACCCATTTTGCACTTGTCGCCGGACTTTTGGGAATGAAAGAGGATAATCCCCTTATTCCTAAAAGTATAGAACTGGCCACAAAGGCAGGAATAAAAATAACTTTTGGAAACATAAACTTAAAGGATTTTCATCCTAACTCAGTTCAACTGGAGCTGGTTGGGGTGAAGGGCAGACGCTTACAGGTAATCGGGGAATCTTTGGGTGGTTCAGTAATAAATATTGCTAGTATTGATGGTTTGAGGACAAACTTTTCAGGTGATTATCCAACTTTGATTGTTCATAACAAGGACCAGCCGGGACACGTTGCCGAAGTAACAAGCATGCTTTCTCATAAATCTGTGAATATTGCGGCAATGCAGTTGTATCGTGCTAATCGGGGTGGAGACGCGGTTATGGTGCTGGAGGTAGACAGTGAAATACCTGCCCAGGCTTTAGACTGGCTGAAAAAACTTGAAGGTGTAGAAAAGGTAACCTATTACAGTTTGAGGTAAATTATGGCTTTTTCAAAAATTGCGGATATTTTAAAGGTGGGGCAGGCAGAAAAGCTTCCCTTTTGGAAGGTAATTCTTAAGGATGATATGCAGGACAGAAATGCCAGCGAAGAAGACAGCTTTTGCCGCATGGAAGCACTTTTGGATGCAATGATTGAAGCTGATAAAAATTATAACCCTGCATTAAAATCTCACAGCGGCATGAGCGGCGGAGACGGCGCTAAGCTTGAAGCCTATAGAAAACAGGAAAACAGGCTGATCGGGTCTTTTCTGGCAATGGTTATGGAAAAGGCAGTTAAGATGGCTGAATCTAATGCCTGTATGGGAAGAATTGTGGCGGCGCCTACTGCAGGCTCGTGTGGCGTTATTCCCGCCGTGCTTTTGACTTACGCCGAACAGAAGGAAGTGGAAAAGGCTCGGATTGTGGAAGCTTTATATGTTTCGGCGGGAATTGGGCAGGTTATTGCTAATTTGGCCAGCATATCAGGGGCGGAAGGCGGCTGTCAGGCAGAAATTGGCAGCGCAAGTGCAATGGCAGCAGGAGCTATAACTTTTCTAGAAGGTGGAAGCTCCGAACAAATAGCAAACGCTTCAGCGCTGGCAATGAAAAACATGCTGGGCCTTACCTGCGACCCGGTTGCGGGGCTGGTGGAAGTGCCATGTATAAAAAGAAATGTAGCGGGGGCAGTAAACGCTATAGTTTCAAGTCAAATGTCTTTGGCTGGAGTAAAATCTGTAATTCCTGCTGATGAAGTTTTTGAAGTGATGGGAAGAATCGGCAGCCTGCTTCCTTCCTGTTTGAAGGAAACAAGCACCGACGGACTTGCCAAGGCACCTTCTGCCCTGGCAAGAAAGTTATAGAAAGTTATAGCTTGAACAAGTCTATCTTGCTGGACAATTCCTGACTGTCCTGAAGATTCTTTTCAGAGCTGTTATTAACTTCTTTTACAGCAGAAGTAATGCTGTCTACACTATGAGTCATATGCTGCATAGAGTCTGTAATATGGTGTGTAATATCAGAAAGAACATTCATTTCTTTAACCATGTGGTCGGTTCCTTCCATAATTTCACCAGAATTATTTTTTACCGTTATAGTTGAATCAGAAATACTGCGCATAGCTTCAAGAACCTGCTTGTTACCTTCAGACTGCTCGTCCATGGCATTTTTTACAACCAGTTCCTGACTGCGGACTGTATTTGCAGCTTCATAAATTACGTCAAACTGTTTTTGAACTGCCTCAATACTTTCAGAAATATGGGCAATAGATTCTGACAGAGTTTTAAGGTTTACGTCTATATTCTTACCCTGAGAGCTGGACTGTTCTGCAAGCTTTCTGATTTCATCAGCAACAACTGCAAAGCCCTGACCGGCTTCACCTGCGTGAGCAGATTCAATTGCGGCATTCATGGCAAGAAGGTTTGTCTGACTTGCAATAGTCTGAATAATTCGGCTTGCGTCCATCAAAAGGGTAGACTGCTGCTGAACCTGAGAAGCAACCTCTACAGCATTTTGAATCTTTGAGCGGCCTTCTTCAGAAGCGTTTCCAAGCTGATTTATTGCGGACATATTTTTATCAAGAATATTTGTAACAGAATTGATATTTGCAACCATTTCATCTACAGCGGCAGAAGACTGGGTTACAGCCGAAGACTGAGATTCAATGCTTCCGTTCAATTCCTTAATGCGGGAAACAATCTGGTTTACAGAAACATTAGACTCTTCTACACCCGAAGCCTGATTAGACATTTCCTGACGTACAAGCTCAATATTTTTAGAGATTTCGTCTACATTCATTGTTGCAGAAGCAAGATTGCTTTTTAATTCATTTGCAGTAGATTCAGAATGCTTTGCCGAAGCAGACATTTCAGAAAGAATTGATTTTGTAGTGTCACGGAAACTGTTGATGTTGTTTACAAGCTCACCAATTTCACAGCGGCATTCTACACGTAATGGTTCCACTTTATAATTCTTTTTAGATAATTCTTCTGTGTGATTCTTTACATCTATAATTCCGTTTTTAATAGAAAGAATTGTAAAGAAAGTACTTGTAAAGTTTGCTATGGTTACCAGAACGCCAATCGGAATCATTCTGTTTATCATAAGAAAACGAACTCCGTTCTCCAGATTTGAAGGAATAGAAATTACATGTTCAACACTTAAAACAATTGAAACCATAGCCAGCAGGATAACGACATTTGTTCTTTGACTTACAGACATAAGCTGAACTTCCTTGTAGTGAGGAAGCCAGAACATAGACTTATCTATAAGCTGCAGCATAATAACAAAACCAATCATAGAAAATCCGAATGCCAGTCCCCACAAAAGAGTAATCCAGGTTACAAAAGAAGCCTGATTTGTTTCAAACTGAGCAAAGGATATACCGGCATGGTTAGCGCGCAAAATAATCAGTTCTGCAAAAAAAGCGTAGAAAACAACTACAAAAGCAATATTTGCATTGTACCAATTTTTAAAAAAGAGATTTGTTGAACGGATGGATTCTTTAGAACCATCATAAGCAGCAAATTTTTTCCTGAGCAGGGTATACATCACAATAGGTAGAGCAACAAAAGCAAGCAGAGCAATAATGATAGTGAGGAAATCAAACATGCAGGCAGATAATTCTTCTGCGCTTAAAGCACCTGTCATAATGGAAATTGGACCAAAGAGCAAAAATGGAGCAAGATAACATTCCATAAGCCAGAAAAATGCTTTACCGTCAAATTTAGCACGGTTTTCAAAAGAGTAGTTCATAAGTAGCCCCCGAACAATATAACTCCCGGAAAGCATAACACATAGAAATCGGATTTATAAGGGAGTTTATAATTATATAACGAAACGTTATTTACAGCCTTCATCCCCAATTTGATAGCCGTTCTTTCCCTTTTGTTTTACCCTATAAAGGGCTTCATCAGCGCAGGTGAATAATTCATCGTAGGTTTTGCCGTTTTTAGGACAGAGGGCAATTCCAACGCTAGCCGATACATCGACAGAATTTTTTTCATCAAAGTATTTTTCCTGCAGGAAAAGACAGAGATTTTGTGCTTTTTCATTTACCAGTCGCATAAAGGTTTCTTCACCAATATTTTCATTTACTCTTAGCAGAATACAGAATTCGTCTCCACCAAAGCGGCTGATATAATCTTTTTCAGAAAAGATTAAGGACAATTTTTTTGCGGCATCTTTAATAGCCATATCGCCGGCCATGTGCCCCAAGGTGTCGTTTACCATTTTGAAGTTATCCAAATCAAGCATAAAAAGGGCACAGAGGGCATCTTCTTTTTTTTCAGTAAGATATTCAGAGGTGTGTTTTTGCATGGCACTTTTATTCAGGAGGGTTGTAAGTGAATCAATTTCAGCAATAGACTTAAGCTCCTGTTCGTGCACCATTTGGGCATTTACATTGTTAATGCTTCCAATAAATTTTGCCGGAGAAAGATCCTCTTTATAAATAAGGCTACCGGTCATACGAACCCAGATATATTCGTTATTAAAATTCAAATAGCGGAATTCACCAAGGAAGTCACTGTTTTTTCCGCTGATAGAATCCTGTAAAAGCTCCAGAACAGAATTATCATCTTCATGAACTCTCTTAAAATATTCAGTTTTGGCCAACTCTGGAGACAGGGTCTTTTTATCTGTTCCAAGAATAAAGCCAGTATCACCGGAAAATTCTATAAGCTTTTTCTGAATATCATATTCAAAAATAAGGGCCTGATTTTGATGAGTTGCGATAGTAAGGCGTTCATTATCCTTTTCAACAGAAGAATTTCGACGCAGAAGACTACCCATAAGGAAGATTAAAATACCGATAGAAAGGGCAATTTCCAGCAGAAGCTTGAGAACCATATTACTGAAGGCAACTTTCTGGTCATTTATATAAGAGCTTGGAATTACAGAAATAATATACCATTCATTCATGCCCAAAGGCGAATAAGCAAAGATTTTGTCTGTGTCTAACCCCTTAAAATCAATGAAGCCTGAATTGCCTCGAATTATGTCTTTATGCATTTCCATAATTTCAGCATCACTGTCCTTTGAATTTTTCATCAGATATTCATAGATATCAATATTATAAAGGGATTTATTTTTTTCGCGATTACTAAGGATTATATTTCCATCATGCGAGATGATATAAAAATAGTTTTGACCCGAAAAAAGAGAAAGCGAAAACTGATTTTGCAGGGCTTTGTAGGGCAGGGTTCCAATAATCATTGCTTTAATTTTATTATTCATTTTTAGAGGGTAGGTTAATGTAAGGCTTGGCTGCAGATTATCATCCAGTTCAATTTTATCGCTAACCTGAGGCTGCATTGTAAGAAAGGTGTTCTTAAAATAAGATTTTGTTGTAATGTTTGAAAGGCTTTCTCCCGTATAATTTGTACATACTCCTCTTTCATTTGCAACAGCAACTTTCTTAAAAGCTCCAATTCCTTTTGTAGAAGAAATTATTCTCTTTAACTCTTCTTCATCATCCAGGTTTGTATCTTCAAAATAGCGGGCCTGGGCTTCCAGCATAGAAAACTGATCATCAAATTGTTCCTTTAGAGTGATTTTATAAAGCTCCTGAACTTCAGTAAGGCTGGTAAGCACGGTTGAACGCAATATCTGGGAAACTTTTCTATGGAAGAAAATAATTGAAAAAATAGTTGTGATTACCAGTAAGGGCACAAGTGCGAGAATAAAGGTATTTTTTAGTCGTCTCGTAATTTTCATAAAAAGTCCTTATTGCATAAGTTTTTGAAGAAAAGTTGTAAATATGTAACATAAGTATAACACGAAAAACTATAAAACAACATTAAAGAAGTACTATTATAAAGAATTTGCAAGTTACAAGTCAGATGTTATAATAATAGTATGAAACATACACAGAAAGCTTTATTTTTATTGATTGCAGTATATTTCTTTGTTCTTTCAACTGGCTGTACAAAAAAAGAAGCTGTCTCACCAAGAACCGTACACATAGCTATTCAGCCTTCGGCAGCTTTTATTCCTCTTTATATTGCAAGGTACACAAAATCACTTGAAAATGCTCTGGCAGAAAAAAAAGTAAGTGTGGAATGGGAGGATTTTGAAAGTGGTCCTTCTATTAATGAATCATTATTTGCAGATATGTCTGACATCGGTCTGATAGGTGATGTTCCTACAGTTCTTGCTCTGGAAAAGGGCAACCGAATGAAGCTTGTGGGAGTTCCAGCCAGAGGTCCAAATGCTTATGCCCTTCTGGTTCGTAAGGATGATACTTCTATTTCCAGCATTGAAGATTTGCGCGGCAAAAAGCTTGCCACAGTTTTTGGTTCAACAGGTCATAATTTCACCAAGAAGCTTCTTGAAAAAAGTGGAATTGGCTTTGAAGGAATTGAATTCTGTAACATTTCTGCAGGTGAAGCTGAAACTGCAATTGCTTCAAAGGCTGTGGATGCTATTGTAATCTGGGAGCCAAATGTAAGTCGGATTGTTGATAAGGGACTTGCAAGAATTCTGGTTCAGGGAGAAGACATTAATCTTAGGGGCAGCAATGGATTTGTAGTTCGTGAAGAATTCCTGTCTCAGAATAAGGATATAGTCAGAATAATTTTACAGGAATATGAAAAAGCAGCTGCTACAATTGATTCTTTGGATAGTGAATGTCAAATAAAATTAGCTCAGGCTCTTAAGATTGAAGCAAATCAGCTTTTACCAATTTCAAAGAAATATGATTATTCTGTTGCAATTACAGAAGAGGACAAGGCTGCCTTTCAGGATACAATTTCCTTTCTTGTTGCAATAGGCAATCTTGTCAGTGAGTATAAAATAGAAAATGCTATCGAGCCTGGTCTCTTATAGCGTGTTTCTTTTTCTTTTCTTCGTAGAGCACCTTGTCTGCTTCGGTGAGCAGTTTTGTTAGAACGGAACTGCTGGTAAGTTCTACCGCACCAAAGCTGATAGAAAGGGTGAAAGGCAAATTGTTTGCAAGGGAAACTTCTTTGTTGAGTTTGTCTGCCTTTTCGCGTACCTTATCCACATAGTCTAAAGTCATACTTGAAGCAACAATACCAAATTCATCTCCACTCAGACGGCCAACAATATCACTGGAACGGAAAATTTTTTTGATTACTTCAGCTTCCAGTTTTAGAGCCTTGTCTCCCATTTCGTGGCCATAAGAATCATTTATAGTCTTTAAGCCATCCAAATCAGCAAAGAAAATAAGACAGGTATTTCCCATTTCCTGCATAATATCGATTGTTCTCTGACCAATTTCCATAAAACCACGGCGGTTTAAGAGCTTGGTGAGCTCATCGGTTTTAGACTGCATGTAAAGGTTTGTATTTGTTTCAGTCAGATGAATGTTTGCATTTGAAAGCTTTTCTTTTTGAATAAGATTGTTTGTATATTCAATTGCAGAAGAGAAAACAGAAATCAAAATTTTAAGATTTACAGTGTAGGCATCAAAATTCTTTTTTCTAGGTTTGCAGACAAAATATCCGTAGTTTGCTTCTCCAGAAAAAATTGGATAAAGGATATAGGCTCCATGCTCCTCTCTGATAGAATTAATTGGGCAAAGGGAAGTATTACTGTCAAAAATAATTTCAGGCTTGTAAACCTTATGATCTTTTTTTCGACTTGAATACATAAGCATTTCTGCCTTTTGAGGAATTGACGTTTTTTCGTGCTTGTTCATAAAAATCGGCTCATCATAAAGACAGATAGCTAAATCTTCCAGCATGGCAACATCTACTAAAAAGTTTAAGTTGAAATAAAGCTGTTTTAAGGTATTTGAAGCCTTTACCAAATCAAGCAGAGAAGCATACTTGTGCTTTTCCAGAATCTCATTCATGTAAAGCTCAAGAAGATTTCCTCGCAGGGTTTCTTCCTTGCAGATATTTCCCTGAGAATCCTTGTAAATCATAGAAGTGTCGGCCTTGCTAATACAGCCACAGGATTGACGGAATACCGGATACAGATCGGAAGAAACAATGTGGTCCATCTTTTCGCCATTTGCTGCCTTCAGGGCAATTTCTGCACACTTAGCACCCTGGCCAACTATATTCTGATTTATGGTAGAAAATTTTGGGATAGAAAGACTTGCGAAAACGGCATCGTCAAATCCGACCGCTCTAAGGTCTTCTGGCATGGAAATACCCAGCTTATCAAAGGCCCTTTTTGCACCAACGAGCATTAAATCGCTGGCAGAAACAAGGGCGTCAAAATTCAAATCCTCTTTTGATTTTAGTTTTTTCAGGATATCTGCTTCGGCATTTTCTGAAACAAAACCTCCTTCAAAAACTAAAGCTTCATCAAATTCAAGACCATTATTTTTTAAGGCTTCTTTGAAGGAATCAAAACGTTCAAAAGCTTCGGGCGAACCGGTGGAATTTGCGGCAAGAAAGGCAATCCTTTTACAGCCGTGCACTTCTTTTAGATGTTTTACAACATCGTTATAAGATTTTTTACAGTTATTTACTACGGCATAAGAATTTTCAATTCCCAGGTCAATTGAAGCAGAAATAACAGGCCTGTTTCCAAACTGAGAAGAAAATTCCTTTATTTCATCAAGAGAAAAAAGAGAACAATAAACACTGGAAATTACAATATAGGCATCAATCTGATTTGATTTTAACACTTCATAACCGGACCAATACTGATAATCAAAAATTCCCCTGGAATTATGACTAAAAAGCGTCTGAGTAATAAAAACATTTACATCAGGAAAGTTTTCATAATAATCTAGAACCCCTCTAACAAAATCCTGACAATGTTCAACAGAAAAATCAGGTACAAGAATCGCAATATTTTTCATATTTATGCCTGTTCCTTTTCGTTTATGATTTCTTTTACTTGTTCTATAGTCATACTTAGTGATTTCGCGATTATTTCTATGGAGACACCGTTGGCGTAGAAAGTTTTAGCGGCTTCGATGGCTTTTTTCTGTTCTCCCAACTTTAATGCTTCAGCGGCACGTTCGTCGCCGTATTCTTCAATAATTTTACACATAGTCTGTACTCCTTTTTCCTCTTGCTTGTGAAATCTTACTTTTGAGGCAAGTTCATCATAATACATTTCATCTGCATTTGGAGTGGAAAAATCGTGCATCAGTTTTCCAAGTGCGTCATCGCCTCTGTAATCGCCGTTGATATACATTATATTACAACCATCATCAAATGGCAAATAAAGGCCATCCTCATCCTTTATATCCAGAGTTTTATTGACAAAGTAAATTGGATTTCCCCTTTGGAATAAATCGTGTTCAAGAATGAAGATAATGTATAGATTTGGCAATTCAGAAAAATCCTTTTTCTTTTTGAGTGTGTGATTGTCCAGCATAGCCTGATGGTAACGGATTCTTCTGGCGCCGGCTCCACTGCCAGCCCTTTGAATTTCGATGTTGTATTCAGTTTTGAATATGTCTTCGGCAACAATATCCAGTTTCACAGAACGGCCGAATAAATTGTGTTTTTGAACCTGTGTCATAGATTTAGTGACTTTAAGGTCGTTGCGGTTTAGAAGAATCTTTATAAGTAATTCAGTTGCCTTTTTGTCGCCGTTGAAAACAACAGTCATTAAGTCATCATCGATGAGCCGCAATTTTTGAATCCGCTCCATAATAGCGGGATCGATGTTGTCAAAAATACTATCCTTCATGTAAGGACCTCCTGAAAAAAGTTTCTATATATATACTTGCTTTTTTATGACACTTTTCCCGAATTTCTGAGGAAAAAATTGAGATTTTTTGTGAAAAATAGAGGGGGACGAAGGGGGTATGGGGGAGAAAGAAGCGGATTTTTTGAATAAAAATTTAAGTAAAATATCTAAGTTTTAGTTGGAAAATGATTGATTTAGGTCCAGATTTCTATCTTTAGTCGGGGTAGGTGGCGTCACACATGAGACGGAGCCCCCGACTAAAATGCGGTTTTCAGTGTTTAGTCGGGGGACAGATAACATAGCAGGGGTGGACATCACCGACTAAATACTAATTTCACGCTTTTAGTCGGGGTAGGTGGCTGCATACAGGAGGCAGAAGTCCCGACTAAACTAGGGATTTCTATGTTTAGTCGGGGGACAGATAACATAGCAGGGGTGGGCACTACCGACTAAATACCAATTTTACACATTTAGTCGGGGGTAGGTGGCAGCACACAGGAGGCAGAAGTCCCGACTAAACTAGAAGTTTCAGTATTTAGTCGGGGAGCACACAAGCTAACAGGCTGGAGGGTTCCGACTAAATTGCATTTTTCATTAATTGGTCGGGCCCCGTGCCCCAAATGCCCATATCTCCCAGCGCCCCCTCCCTTTGGTTGCCCCGTGCCCCCAACGCCCCTTCCTTGTAGGTGCCCCGCGCCCTAGTGCCCCCTCATCCCGTTGCCCACACACACCATTTATTTATTCCCCATGCTATGCTATAATCTTACTATGCACATAGCGAATATTACGTTAGATATTTATAACATCATCTATGGAGTAATTGTTCTTTTCACGATTCTGGGGAGCCAGGCAAATAAAAACAGTGATGAAAGCTTGAATAAGTTGCACTATTGGTTCGACATCATGGTGGGGATTAACATTTTGATGTCGGCTGCAGATTTTATTGCCATGCTCTTTATCGGAAATGACAAGCCTGAAAATTTCATGGTTTATCCGATTGCCATATTTGTATATTACGTTATGGGCTTTCTTCTTTTGGCAATTTCACTTAAATGTGCAAAGCTTCTTTTGGATAATGGCAAAAAGCCGACTAGATTCCGCCGAGGCTTTGTTATCGTTTATGTTTCTGCAATTGCTGTTGATTTTATTTTCCTGATTATTACGCTCTTTACAGGCCTCCTTTACAGCTTTGATGAAAATAATAATTATCTGCGCGGAAATTATTTTTATCTGATGGGTATTACACAGGCTATAATCTATTTGGATCTGATTATCTATCTATTGGTAAATAAAAAAGAAAGCTCCCGCGCCAAACTAATTATTATAATCAGCTTTATCCTCCTTCCTCAGATTGCCCAGATCTGCCAGGTGTGCTTCCCGGGCCTTTCTCTAATCAACACAGGATATGCAATTGTATTTAATATCATGTTCATTTTCAGTATGGGAGCATCAGAAAATCGGCGTGAAAATACAGAAATAAAGCTTGTTCAAAGTCAGGATGAACTTCAGGATACTATGACTGAGCTGGAAAGAAAAAATTCCCAGATTATCAAAATGCAGGATCATACAATTCAGAG
>JAIKYB010000041.1 GCA_024683675.1 Treponema sp. | reverse complement strand
ATAGGTGGCAACTTGAGAAAATATACAATTCACATTATATTTTTAGATAAGTATGAAAGCAAGAACAATCCCCCTTCTATTTCTGTTAATTATCCTGGTTTTAGGAGTTGCATTTTTTGTTTCCCACAAGCTTCTTAGCGGTCCTTCAGAAAAACAGTTTACCCGCGCCAAGATAGTCTCTCCTAAAACTTCAGTTTCGGAAAGTGAAGAAGGCGAAAAATCCACAGCAGGTATTGAATCAGAAAAGTATGAAACCTTTGTACCTCTTCTTAGTGGTGAAACTCTTTTAAGCACTCTTACCTTGGATATTAACAATGATGGATATGATGATGAAGTTATTATTATCCGTCGCGTAGATTCTCAGAATATTTTTATAGTACCAGCAATTTTGAATTCAGAAACAGGAACTTATAGCCGGCTTGAGGTAATTTCAACTCCATTTACAAGGATGCGGGCATTTTCTTATATGGGAATGGACGTAACCGGAGAACATAAAAATGCCCTTATTTATCAGGGTGTTGATAATGATGGTAATTATGTAATGGACATTCTTCAGTGCATGGTAATTAATGGAAAGAACTCAATGGTTTCAATAGGAAAATTTTCTTGTGATGGAACCGTTTTTATCCAGCAGGTTGAACGTTCTGAATCTTATGAACTTTCTTTGTCTAAAGGAGAAAGCTTTTCTGTCTGGGTTTATAAATCAGATAGGGAAGAAGGCGATACTGAAACTTCTGCAGCTGCCTTAAATCAGATTCAGCAGGAATATAGATGGAATCCTTCTGCCCAGCATTATACCATTGCCCAGGAAATTAAAGTAACAGCAGGGCGCCTGGCCGCAAAAGAGCTTTCTAGAATTCAAGATGGCACTGTAGAAACTTTCGGGGCTTTTTTAAGTGGCCTTTGGTATAAAACATCCAATACTGATGGAAATATCCGCTATCTTTTCTTTGATTATGATAACAATGAAATTATTCAGCTGGTTTCTGATGTTCAGGAAGTTTACGAGTGGGAAGACAGTAAAATCCGCCATAACGGAATTTATCTTACTGCCGTTAATGCTGATATTATGAGTCTTACCCGCCGTTTTGATATTGCCCTGGTAAATGTGGATGAAATAAAGGTAACAGTACGCGATTCTGTAAATCTTTTGATTAAAGAAAACACCATGTGGGATGGTGAATATAAAAAAATGAGCCTGCAGAGTCGTTTTGATGAAGGTGAAAAAGATTCTTCTCTGGATACTTATAAAAAAGAACTGATTAATTCTTTGGGCTGGCTTTCTGCTGATTCTTCTGTTTCTATGACTTTTGATAAGTTCCGTTACACTTTTGAAAGTTCAGAATTTAAGGATGAAGGTGTTTACGCTTTGCAAAAAATAGGTGACAGTCATGTTATTCAGCTTCGTTCTGATTCTGGTGCCTCTCCTTTAAATGAGTTTTACGAGCTTTTCTTTGGTACAAAAATTGTTAGTGAAACTGTAAAAGGAAGAACAATAGAAAAATCTGTAACTGATTATGGAAGTATTATTTTTACTCCAGTTGTTATAAATCCTACAGAATGTTTTTCAACAGAGGGTAAATCCTACACTATGACTCTCAGAAAAGATAATGACATACTATAGAAAAAACGCTATAATAGTTCGCTATGAACGCTAACGAACTTCGCTCAAAGTATATTGAGTTCTTTAAAAGTAAAAATCATGTTGAAATTTCAGGACAGTCTTTGATTCCTGAAAATGACCCTTCTGTTTTGTTTACAATGGCGGGTATGCATCCGTTAGTTCCTTATTTGCTTGGTGAAAAACACCCGGCCGGAACCCGTCTTACTGACTATCAGAAATGTATTCGTACTGGTGATATTGAAGAAGTAGGTGACCCATCACATCTTACCTGTTTCGAAATGCTTGGTAACTGGTCACTCGGAGACTACTTTAAAAAAGAATCTATCGCATTCTCATACGAATTCCTTACAAGTAAAGACTGGCTTGCCCTTGATCCTAAAAAAATCTCTGTAACAGTTTTTGCTGGAGATGAAAATGCTCCTCGCGATGAAGAAGCTGCAGGTTACTGGAAGGAAAATGGAATGCCAGAAGATAAAATTGCTTATCTTCCTGCAAGTGATAACTGGTGGGCAGCAGGTCCTACTGGTCCTTGTGGTCCAGATACAGAAATCTTCTACTGGGTTGGAGAAGGTCTTCCACCTGTAGGTTCAAACAAGGGAACAGACAGCGCAAACTGGATGGAAATCTGGAATAACGTATTCATGCAGTATAACCGCGTGGATGAAAAGACACTTCTTCCATTGGAAAAGAAAAATGTAGATACAGGTATGGGACTTGAGCGTACAAACTGTATTCTTCAGGGAAAAACAAGTGTTTATCTTACAGAAGTTTTCCAGCCAATTATTAAGACAATTGAAAATCTTTCTGGCTATAAATATGGTACAGAAGAAGAAAAAGATAAGTCAGTTCGTATTATTGCTGACCATACTCGTTCTTCTGTATTTATTCTTGGAGACCAGAGAGGAGTTACTCCAGACCGTGTAGGGGCTGGTTATGTACTTCGCCGCCTTATCCGCCGAGCAGTTCGTCATGGAATGAAGCTTGGTATTGAAAAGGACTTTATGGCAGAGGTTGCTGCAACAGTAATTGAAAACTTTAAGACAGCTTATCCTGAACTTGAGCAGAATCGTGAAAAGGTTTATCACGAGCTTACTGCAGAAGAAGCAAAATTCCGTCACACTTTGAATAAGGGTGAAGCAGAATTCCAGAAGCTTCTTCCAAATCTTATGAAGAATCCTAAAAAGATTATCAGTGGAAAGGTTGCATATAATCTTTATGAAACTTACGGATATCCACTTGAGCTTACTCAGGAGCTTGGTGCTGAACACGGCTTTACTGTTGATGTTGAAGGCTTTAAGGAAGCAGAACGTAAGCATCAGGAAGCTTCAAAAACTGTAGACGCTGGTGCCGCTAAGGGTGGTCTTGCAGAACAGTCTGACGTTACAACAAAATATCACACCGCAACTCATCTTTTGCAGCAGGCTCTGGTAAACGTTCTTGGTGACCAGGTTGCTCAGAAGGGGTCAAATATTAATAACGAGCGAATGCGCTTTGACTTTACATTTGAAAGACCTATGACTAAGGAAGAAATTCAGAAGGTTGAGGATATTGTAAACGAAAAGATTAAGGAAGATCTTCCTGTAACTATGGAAGTTATGCCTCTTGCTCAGGCTCAGGCAGAAGGAGCCCGTGCCCTCTTTACTAACAAGTACGGTGAAGACGTAAAGGTTTATACTATCGGTCGTGATGCCAAAAAAGACTGGTTCAGTAAAGAAGTTTGTGGTGGACCTCATGTTCAGCATACAGCTCAGATCGGTGACTTCAAGATTCAGAAGGAACAGTCAAGCTCTGCTGGAGTTCGCCGAATCCGTGCTGTTATCAGCGGAGGACTTCCTTTGGATAAGTAAAAATCTTTAGGATTTCGTAACTTATTCAAGCTTTATGTGTTATACTATTAGCGCATATCATTAATTTTAAAGGATTTATAAAATGAAAAAACTTGCACTTTCTTTGACATTTTTATTACTCTCTGCAGCCGCAGTTTTTGCCCAGGCAGATCTTCAGGTGCTTGCAGTAGTAAAATATAATAAAAGTGAATCAATTACTGTAAAGCAGTTGAAAAGCCGTGTTAATGTTTACCAGAAGCAGAGAAAGGATCCTCTTACTTTGGAACAGAAACACCTTGTTCTGGACAATTTGATTGAAGAACGTCTTATGTATCAGGCTGCTCAGAAGGCTGGTATTTCTATTCCAGACAGTTATGTTGATCAGTATTTTGCACAGGGACTCAGCCAGTCAGTAGGTGCAAATGTTACAGAAAAGCAGCTTGCAGAAATGGTTCAGAAGACACAGGGAATTACCCTTGATGAACTTCTTCTCCGTGATGTTGGAATGAATGCTGTAGATTACAAGAACTATCTTAAAACTCAGCTTATGATTCAGCAGTATGTTGTTCAGCAGAATCAGGCTCAGTTGCAGAAGGTTGCCGCTACAGATGAAGAAATCCGTTCTGCTTATCAGAGTCAGAAAAGTCAGTTTGTTTGGAACGATATGATGAAAGTGCTTTTAGTTGTTGTTCCAAAAGAAAATGACGCAGAGGCTGCAAAGCTTAAGCTTAATGATTTCTTGAATAAGTATAAGGAAAAGAAACTTACTGCAGATCAGATTGCTCTTCAGTCTGAAGCTGCCGGTTCTGGATATCAGGCTGGAGAAATTATTGTTCCAATGAACGAACAGTCTGCTGCCGGAATTGGAATGACCTTTGCAAATCTTCAGGTTTTGTTTAGCCAGGATGAAGGCTTTATTTCTGATATTAATGAAACAGAAAAGGATTACCGCTTTATTGCAATCCTTAAGAAATATAATGCTAAGCTGCTTGATTTGTTTGATATTTATCAGCCAGATACAACAGTAACAGTTTACGAATATATCCGTACACTTCTTACTCAGCAGAAACAGATGCAGTATGTTCAGCAGGCTGCTCAGGAGCTTTCTAAATCTTTGAATACTGCAGAAAATGTTGAAATGAAGAAAACTGGTGCAGCTTTGGATAAGCTCCTTGATTGGGGAGAGTAAACTGTGTCTAGACGAAAGGGTAGAATACTGGCATTTCAGGCTTTGTACTCATGGGATGTAAGCAAATCTTCTTTGGATGATATACTTACATTCTCCTGGCTTCAAAAGGATTCTGAAATTGAAGCAGGAATAGAAGCTGAAGAGCCAAATGAAAATGCAAAAGAAGAAAGAACCTTTGCAAGTTTTATTATTTCCGGAACTATTTCTCATATAGATGAAATTGATAAGGTGATTACAGAGCATCTTTCCGCTAACTGGAGCTTTGAAAGAATTAATAAGGTTGCTCTGGCAATTCTTCGAACGGGCACTTATGAACTCTTGTATCAGAAGGATATAGATCCAAAAATTGTAATTGATGAAGCTGTTAATATAGCTAAAAATTACGGTACTGATGATTCATACAAGTTTATAAATGCTATTCTTGATAAAATAGGAAAAAATGAATAGGAATAAATCAATCCGATTTATATTTTCTTTATCACTTATTTTGCTCTGCCTTTGCTCCTGTAGAATGAAGGCGGAGCAAAAGTCTTTAACGAACCAATTTGCAGTTATTGATGCTCTTATTTCACAAAATCAGCTTCCTTCAGCTTTAAAAGAATTAAAAAAAGTTGAAAAGAAGGCTTTTGATTCCTGGTCCTATATTGGTATATACAAGCGTTATAATAAATTAGGCGAGTCTCTTGCTGCGGAAAAAATCCTGAAAAAAGCACTAAAAAAGAATGATGATAATGAAGAGCTTATAGCGGTTTATTCAAATCTTTTACTTAGACAAAATCGTTTTGCAGAAGCTTCTAAATATACAGAAAAGCTTAAGGGAACAAAATACGCTTCTTTGAATTCTGAATTAATTTTAAGAAAGGCCCTGCTGGAAGATAATATTTCAGCTGATGCCTTTTATAAGGATTCTCAGTTTTACCAGGTTTACTATGACGCTTACAAGGGCTCCTTAAACCCTATTTGGCTTAGAAACTGTGCTCTTTGTAATTTAAGAAGTGGTTCTTATGACATTGCAGTTGCTCTTGCGCCGGAAGCCTATGCGGATGCAGACGATGCTTTTTTCTGGGCTCTGGTTCTTTATGATGGCGGACATTTTTATGAATGTTTAGACAGCACTGATTATGCAAGACATTTCCTTAATAACTATGCAGATAAGTCAGCCTTTAAGACAAGTGAAATTCAGCTTGCAGCTCTGGAATCAGATGCTTATATGGCAGTTTCTGATATAGAAAAATCTGAGCTTGCAAGACGTGACATTGTAATGGGGCTTGATTCTCTAAAAACAAAAACCGCTGATGAAGCTCTATTGCCGGTCATGGTTCTAAACAGTGCAATCTGGGCTAGGAATCAGGGGCTTGAGGACCGCTGTGCTGATCTTCTTTTTTATATGGTAAACCGCTGGGAAAATTATACTCCTGCTATAATCCTTTATTCTGATTTTGCTTATACTTCAAACCTGGAGCGTAAGGAAGATGAAGAAATACTTGCACTCCGCAGGGCTGGTCTGGCAACTCTGGAAATGCAAAAGTATGATAACAGACGAAAAATCCCTCTTAGTGATGCTATGTATAGAATAGAGAAGGCTGCTGCAGTTACAAAGGATCCTTATCTGAGTATTGCAAAGCTGGATTTGACTTATAAAATGAATCCTAATGTAACAGAAAGGGAAAAAAATCGCGACCTTTGGGTTATTCTGGAAGAAAGTTATGATGAAAATGAAAAGTATAAAACTCTTCTTGTTCAGTATGCCCTGAATTTCCTTTTGCGTACAAAACAATATGAAGATGCTTTTAATCTTTTTAAGAGATATATAGAAGATATAAATGTTACTTTATTAGGCTCTGATGAACAGGATTTGTTTTCATGGCCTTCCTTTGTAGAAAATCTTCGTCTTTATGATATTCAAATTGTTGAGTTTGCAGCCTGGTTTGCAGCCTTCTATCACATGAGAAATGAAGCTATTCGTCTTTATGAATATTGTGTATATGAAAGTGGCGGTATACTTGAAGAAGGCTTTATTTCTCAGAATGTTTCTATTGCTTCCTGTATGAATCTTGCAGAAATATACTTTGCAGAAAGACAAAAGGAAAAGGCTCTGGATTTATATGGTAGGGCTGCAGGAAGAGAAAGCCGTAATTCAACCCGTTCTGAAATCTTTTATAGAATTGCCCGTATTTATGTTGCTATGGGAGACAAAAAAAATGCCCTCCGTTCTGCTGAATACGCTGCTAGTTTGTATCCAGAAAACGCAAGGGCATCAGTCTTGAAAGACAAGCTACAAAAGTAGACCGTCCGTCAGGGGCTTACATTTCAATAACAGCAATAATATCACTCATTTTTAAGATGAGGTGGTCTTCGCCGTCAAGTTTAATCTGTGTGCCGGCATATTTGTCGTACATAATTCTGTCACCCTTCTTTACAGTGATTTTTTCATCATCTGTTCCAGGACCAACTTCTACAACAGTAGCAGTCTGAGTTTTTTCCTGTGCTGCTTCCGGAATAATAATTCCGCTTGTTGTTTTAGTTTCAGCTTTGTCGTTCTTTACAAGTACACGATCTGCTAATGGTTTTACTTTCATATTTTATTCTACCTCTATTTGTAATTTAATTTATATTTAACTTACTGAAATTTATCAGCAATCGTCAAGTAAAATCTATCGTTTTAAGATTTTCTTTATTACAATCTGATAAATGATCAGAACTGCCATCATAATTAAGCCTATAATGTCAGTGCGGCTTTCCGGGATAACGCAAAGTAAACCGGCAATTGCAAAAAGAAGCCTTTCTAATACATCAAAAGTGGTTACTAATCCCTTAGCCTTATTACTTCCGTGAAGAATGCCTGTAAAGCCAAAGCCATAGCCTTCCAGAGAAACGCTTATTCCAAACATACCGATAAGGGCTGTCGCAACAATGAAGACTAAGGTTCCAACCTTTGTATCAATCATAAGCATTTGTGGATTGTAGACAAACATATATGGAATAATAAAGGCCCCGATCGCAAGCTTAGTCGCATTTACCGCAGTTTTCATTGGTTTTGCCTTCGCTATGGCTGCTCCTGCAATTGCTGCAAGGGCAACTGGAGGTGTAACATCAGCAATAATACCAAAGTAGAAGGCAAACATGTGGGCTGCCAAAGGCTGAACTCCCAACTGAATTATAGCACCTGCAGTGATTGTTGAAGTAATAAGGTAGTTTGCTGTTGTAGGGGCACCCATACCAAGAATAATAGAAGCAAGCATGGTAAAAATCAGGGTGAGGAAAAGTTTTCCGCCAGCAAGTGAAACAAGACCAGCTCCGAGCTTTAAGCCTAAACCTGTAAGAGTTACAATACCAATAATAATTCCTGCCATACCACAGGCAATAGCTACACTGATGATATTGCGGGCTGCGGCACACATTACATCAATTATATCTTTAGCACCGAATGTTGGTTTGCGTCCCTTAGCCAGGTCTACGATGGATACTGATAAACCAATTAAAACGCAGGTAACGATCCCCATAAGGGCTGCGAATACTGCAGTTTTTCCTGAGCACAAGAACCAGATAATTACGACAAGAGGTAAAATCATGTAGCCCTTGGAAAGGAATAAAGGAAGGAAACGTGGAAGTTCTTCCTTTGGAAGGCCTTTGAGACCAAGTTTTTTTGCTTCAAGATGTACTGTAATAAAGATTCCTGTAAAATAAAGCAGGGCTGGAATAACGGCGGCTTTTACAATTGTAATGTAAGGTATTCCAAGACTTTCTGCCATAAGGAAGGCTGCAGCTCCCATAATTGGAGGCATAAGCTGACCTCCGGTTGAAGCTGAAGCTTCTACAGCACCAGCGAATTCTCCCTTATATCCCAGTTTTTTCATCATAGGAATTGTAAAAGAACCTGAACCTACAGTATTAGAAACTGAAGAACCAGAAACTGTTCCTAAGAGTGCGGAAGAAAGAACTGCTACCTTAGCAGGACCTCCACTTGCACCACCAGCTATAGCGTTACAGACATCAATAAAGAATTGTCCGATTCCGGTTTTTTCCAGCAAGGCTCCAAAAAGAATGAAAAGGAAGATGAAGGTTGAACAGGCACCAATTGGAGTTCCCATTATTCCTTCTGTGTTATAGAAAAGGTGGCAAACTACACGCTGTAAAGAATAGCCTCTGTGGTGAAGGAAGCCTGGCAGGTATTTTCCTATAAATGCATAGATAACAAAAACTGCTGCAATAATCATAATTGGAATACCTACAATTCTGCGGCAGCTTTCAAATAAAATTAAAATACCAATTATTCCGATTATTACATCAAGTACAGTATTGTTTCCGGAACGGCGTACAAGTGCTTCAAAATTGATGACAATGTACATCCAGCAGCCAGCTCCGATAAGCCCAAGAATTACATCATATAGAGGAAGAGTATTTCTTGGCATTTTTTTTGTTGCAGGAAAAAGCAAAAAGGCTAGAAACTGAACAAAAGCAAGATGAGTCGCACGTAAGATTTGTGCAGTAATCATTCCGGAGAGTGTTGCATAGAGCTGGAAAACAACAAAAACAACAGATACAATTACAGTAATATACTGTCGCCAGCATTTGTGTTCACGATATGCCTGCTCACGGTCCAGGTCTTTCATGAGGTTCTTCATTTCTTCTTCATTTGTTGTAGGAAGAATATTTTCAATAGGACCGCTGCTGCTTTCATCAATTATTTTTTCTTTGTCTTTCATTGTTCTTTTACTATCCTTTTATTTTTTTGCCAAAAGCGTAGGCCGCCAGGCTGATTTTTTTATATTCAAATACAATGCTTGTTTGAGCCGGAAAAAGACTCGTCATCTTGTATTCCCTGGAATCTCCAAAGCTTATTGAATGATTTGCAATAAGTCCTACAGCCATTACAAGTCTGTCCAGACATCTGTTTAGATTTTTAATAGAGTAGTTGTCTCCATTTACTTCGAATACAGCACCCGGGGTTTCTTCAGCCTCAGGAATGCCTGCTCCGTAAGATACAAAATCTGTTTGGTATAATTCTAAGCGTTTGTTGCCGCATAGTCTGTAATAGTCGTGAACGCGACCCTTGTTTACAGAATGTGTGTAGGAAATTACAAATCCGTCTTTATAAGCCTGCCGGGAATAATAGTGCTGCATGGAATTCTTCCGGCTTTTGACTTCTAAAACATTCACTGCCGGAAGTAAGAAAATCACGGCAGTGAATATTAATACTGATAAAGAAATAAAAGTGCGCTTTATCTGCACAATTAAGCCTTAGTCAAGCAATCCAATTTCTTTATAGTATTTAGCAGCACCTGGATGGAATGGAACAGAAACACCTGTTACTGCAGAAGCTGCACTAACTTCTTTACCCTTTGCGTGAGCCTGTCCAAGCTCGTCAAGGTTTTCAAAAAGTGCCTTTGTCATGTTGTAAACAGTTTCTTCATCAAGCTTTGAACTTACAGCAAGAGTTGCCTTAATAGCGAGGGCTGGTGTATCTTCATCAGTTCCCTTATAAGTTCCACCTGGAATTGTTGTCTGTGTGTAGTAGTTGTATTTAGAGCAGATTATATCAGCTTCGTCTCCGGAAATAGGGATAAGCTTAAGACCTGCAGTAAAAGCAAGCTCCTGAAGGGCAGAGTTTGGAACTCCGGCTGTAATAAAACATCCATCCAGGGTGCCATTCTGAATACCTTCAGCAGATTCCTTAAATGAAAGGTTGCTCTTTTTGATATCATCAAAAGTAAGACCATAACCTTCAAGAATCTGTTTTGCATTGAATTCTACTCCAGAACCAGCGTCACCAACAGAAATTCTCTTTCCTTTGAAATCTTCAATTGAAGTGATTCCACTTGATTCTGAAACTGCAATCTGAACTACTTCAGGATAAAGAGTTCCAACTGTCATGATGTTTTCAAGTACTTCACCATCAAAAAGTGCTGTTCCATGATAAGCGTAGTCCATAACATCATTCTGAACTGTAGCAAATTCTGCTTCACCCTTGTTGATAAGGCGAAGGTTTTCTGCAGAAGCTCCTGTTGCCTGAGCTGTTACATTCATGTTTTCAAGCTTTGTGTTCCAGATATTAGCTATAGCACCACCAAAAGGATAGTAGGTACCACTAGTTCCTCCGGTCGCAAGGATATAATCCTTCTGTGTGTTCTGACATCCGCCCAAAATCATAATAGCGGAAGCTGCCAGGATAGCCATAAAAACTGTCTTTTTCATAAATCCTCCATATTAAATAACATAAATAATCAATATTTTACTATATAAATGCTTCTTTTTTCAATGTTATCTAGCGGACATTAGTATATTTTTGTGATAAAGTTCTTCTTATGAGAATCGATGGAAAATATTCAGCAACAAAAGCAATCCCAATGAAGGAGCGGCTTTGGCCTTCTGCCAGAATAACTCATGCCCCAATATGGTGTTCTGTAGATTTGCGAGATGGAAATCAGGCTTTGGTAAATCCTATGGGGATAGAAACTAAGCTGGAATATTTTAATCTTCTTGTAAGACTTGGCTTTAAAGAAATAGAGGTCGGATTTCCTGCTTCTTCAGATACAGAGTTTCAATTTGTAAGAAGACTCATTGAAGAAAATCGAATTCCTGATGATGTATATATTCAAGTTCTTTCTCAGGCAAAAGACAGTCTTATAAAAAGGACCTTTGAAGCAATAAAAGGGGCAAAACACGTTATTTTTCATATTTACAATGCAACTTCTCCGGCTCAAAGAATCTATAATTTTAATAAATCAAAAGAAGAAATTTTAAAGCTTGCTGTAGATGGAGTTAAATCTGTAAAAAAGCAGCTTAAAAATGCAGAAGAAGCTGGAAGTCAAGTGCGCTTTGAGTATTCTCCTGAAAACTTTTCTCAAACAGAAATTGATTATTCTATTCAAGTATGTCAGGCAGTAATGGAAGAATGGGGAGCAAGTCCCGAAAATAAGATTATATTAAATCTTCCCACAACAGTAGAAGCTTCTCTTCCAAATCATTTTGCAGATATGATTGAATATTTTGCGGCTAATATAAAAAATCGCGAATCCTGTATTATTTCCCTTCACAATCATAATGACAGGGGTGAAGGAGTTGCTCAATGTGAGCTTGGCCTGCTTGCCGGTGCCGAACGGGTTGAAGGCTGTCTTTTTGGAAATGGAGAACGAACAGGAAATCTGGATATAGTTACGGTTGCCTTAAATATGTATACACAGGGAGTAGACCCTCAGCTTGATTTTTCAAATATTCCGGCAATTGCAGAAAGATATTCGTATTTTACCGGAATGCCTATTCCTCCTCGACTTCCTTACGCTGGAGAGCTGGTTTTTACTGCTTTTAGTGGTTCTCATCAGGATGCAATAAGAAAGGCAATGAAAGCCCGCTCAAAAATGGAAAAAAATGCCCTTTGGGATGTTCCTTATCTTTTAATTGATCCTCATGATATAGGTCGTGAATACGAAGGTATAATCAGAATTAACAGTCAGAGTGGAAAGGGTGGTGCTGCCTATGTTCTGGAATCGGAATACAGAATTGTGCTGCCTAAGGCTATGCATCCGGTTCTGGGCTCAATAATAAAAAAGGCTGCGGATAAAAAACAGCGCGAATTACAGCCTGCTGAAATATATGATATTTTTATGACCCGCTGGGTTAATACAAAGACCCCACTGAATGTTCTGGATATTACCGAAAAGCATATCGAAGGGGAAAGAGGCAGTGATTTACCAGAACAGGTTGCAACTATTGCCACTGTAGAATATGAAGGTAAACGTTATGCTATAGCGGCAAAAGGAAACGGACCTCTGGATGCCTTTGTTGCGGCAATGAAGCAGACTCCGGCTCCTAAATTCAATATCACAAGCTTCCATGAACACTCTATAGGAAGTGGTTCCGATACTCAGGCTTTGGCTTATGTTCAGATTACAAAAGAAAACGGACAAGAAGTCTGGGGTGTAGGTAAGAGTTCTAACGTTGGCCGTGCGGGTATTGCGGCTGTCGTTTCTGCCCTGAACTTTAAGGAATAACAGTAAGGCCATTTTTCTTGCAATTTATACTTTTATGCCCGATAATTTATATATAACAAATAATTATCTCTGGAGATATAAATGGCAAAAGAGTTAGACAGGTTTGAAGAAAATCCAAAGAAAAATCTTCCTTTAAGATTTAAAATTATTGGAATGGTTATGATATCAATGATTGTTGTTGTTGCTGTCATAACATCTATTTCACTTTCAGTTTCAAGTCGTCAGATTATTCAGAACACAGAATATGATGTGGATCATATAGGTGCTGGTTCTAAATATCTTCTGGATGACTGGGCAGATACAATTTTTAAATATGCAGATTTTGTTTCCGGTTCAGATGAGGTTGAAGAGATTATTGTTTCCAGGGACTTAAGCCTTGCCACCTCTTTTTCTAATGAAACCTCTGTTGAATTGGGTCTGGATTCCTTTGCTATTCTTGATACTGAAGGACTTGTTCTGGGTGGTGTAGGAATAAAGGCTGGAAGCAAGGTCCCTTCTTCTATGATAGCTCCTGTACTAAAAGGTAAAGAAATCTACCTGTATAGTGAGCTTGGTGATTTAGAATACGGACTTTTTGCAATTTCTCCGATTACTCATGACGGTAGTATCAGCGGTTGTGTAGTTATGGGCTATGATTTGGCTGATAATTCTGATGAAGGTATTGTTGGTATAGTAAATGAAACTTATGGCGTTGAGTGTACAATTTTCAAGGATAATGTTCGAGTTCAGACAACCCTTGGAGAAAAACTGATTGGAACTCAGCTTGCAAATACAGAAATTGCTGATAAAGTTTTGAAAGAAGGTCAGGCTTATCTTGGCCAGAACTCAATTAATGGAATCTATTATTATTCAAATTACATTCCTTTGGCAGGCTCTGATGATCAGCCTACAGGAATGCTTTTTGTTGCAAAATCAATGGAGTCTATAAAGGAAGTTGCATTTAAAACAGTGAATATTGTAGTTCCTGTTGCAATTCTTATGATGGTTATTTCTCTTCTGGCTGTTTACTTCTTTGTAAGATGGATGATGAAGCGTATAAATAACGTTACAGTCTTCCTTGCAGATTTGGCAAGTGGAGATGCAGACCTTACAAAACGCTGTTCTTTATACTTAAGAGATGAAATTGGACAACTTATAATCAATTTTGACCTCTTTATGGATAAACTCCACGATATTGTAAAAAATCTCAAGGATTCTAAGAATGAACTTGGTGCAAGTGGAGAAAATCTGACTTCAAGTATAGAAGATACTTCAAGTTCTATTACAGAAATTATTGCAACAATAGACAGTATGCATGGCCAGATTAATACTCAGGGAAAGAGTGTTTCAAATACCAACGAATCTGTTCAGCATATTTCAAGTGCAATTACAGATTTGGATAGCCTTATTGAAAGTCAGGCCGCCAGTGTAACTCAGGCTTCTGCTGCTGTTGAAGAGATGATAGGTAATATAACTTCTGTAAACAAGTCTGTAGAAAAAATGTCTCAGTCCTTCCAGAGCCTTGAAGAAAATGCAAATATTGGCTTTACAAAGCAGGAAAGTGTTAATGAAAGAATCCTTCAGATTGAAAATCAGTCTCAGATGCTGCAGGAAGCAAATACTGCAATCTCTTCTATAGCATCTCAGACAAACCTTTTGGCTATGAATGCGGCAATTGAAGCTGCTCATGCTGGTGAGGCAGGAAAGGGCTTTGCTGTAGTTGCAGATGAAATCCGTAAGCTTTCTGAAACCTCTTCAGCTCAGTCAAAGAAGATTGGCGAACAGCTTAATAATATCCGCTCTTCAATTTCTGATGTTGTAAGCTCTTCTGGTGAAGCTAGTAATGCCCTTACAGAAGTATCTGCAAAGATTAAGGAAACTGATCAGCTGGTTATTCAGATTCATTCTGCAATGGAAGAGCAGAATGAAGGTTCTAAGCAGATTGTTGATGCTCTGCGTAACTTAAACAGCTCAACCGTAGAGGTTCGTAATTCTTCTCATGATATGTCAGGTAGAAGTTCAGAAATTGTTTCTGATATGTCAAAGCTGCAGGAAGTTAGCTCTGTAATGAACACCAGCATGGAAGAAATGTCTGTCGGTGCTCAAAAGATTAATGAAACTGGTGCAATGCTCAGTGAAATATCCGGACAGGTTAAGAATGCCATTGATAATATTGGTGCTCAGGTAGACTTGTTTAAGGTATAAAAGTAAAAAAAATATAAAAAATCCGCACTTCATATTGAGGTGCGGATTATAAATAATTTTATTTGAAGATTTCTTTGACCGCGGCCATGTATTTGTTTCCGCGGTCAAATTCGTTTAAAAACATTCCAAAGGAAGTTGCACCTGGTGAAAAGACAAATACTTCATCCTTTTCAAAGTCTCCTTCCTCCAGATTTTTCTTAGCAGTCAAAAGCAGCTCTTCCAGGCTCCCAAAAGGCCCAAAATAACAAATCTTCTTTTCATCTAACTGTGGCAAAAGCTTATCAGTGGCAGTTCCCTCCAAAAGATACAAGCCCTTAACAGGAAACTCTCCCTTATCCTTTTTCGCATCCGTAAGGATTCTTGCAAGGGGAGCCAATTCCAATCCCTTATCAGTCCCCCCGGTCATAAGTATCACGCTTTTTCCAAAGGCCTGGCTGGCAGCAGCGGAAGCCTCCGGTACAGTCGCACAGGAATCATTGTAGAAGCGCACTTTACTTCCTTTTGGACTTTCCCAGGAATGGAAATACTGAAGTCTATGGTCAATTCCCTGCCATCTTCCGCATATTTCTGCACAGCGGGCTGCTGGAATGCCCATTAAATACATTACAAGTGCTGCATTTAGTACGTTTGTTTTCATGTGTTCGCCAGGAACCGAAAGTTCTTTCATAATAATTTCCGGCTCTGCCATTTGAGGAAGTAAAACCTTTCCTATAATAGTGCCATCTGCCAGCTTTTCCTGCCAGGCACCCAGAGTTCTATTTTTCCCATAACGCAAAACACTTGCCTTACTTTCTGCTGCAAAAAGATTTCCCCAGGTGTCTGCTCCAGGGTGAAGAGTCTGATCTGGTCCAAAGCCTTCAGGATCTCCTTCTGCATCAAAAATGGAATAGTCGCCCTGAGTCTGGTCTGCGTAAATTAAACGTTTGTCTGCAACATAATCTTCCATATTGCCATACCAGTTCTGGTGGTCCGGCACAATTTTTGTGATAATAGAAATGTGAGGGCGTAAAACACCTCGTCCTCTCAGGTCTGCAAGCTGCCAGGAAGAAAATTCAATTACAACCGGAGTATCGCTGCTTACCTGGTCAAAAAAGGTAAGTGGGCTAACTGTTATATTTCCGCCTAAAAAGGCCTTAAAGCCAGCTTCCTTGAGGCCATAATAAATGGCGCTAACTGTAGAAGATTTTCCCTTACTTCCGGTAACTGCAATTATAGGGCAGTCTGTAAAGCGGAGGAATATGCTCAGGTCTGTTTCAATTGCCTTAGCAGCCGCAAGAAATTTATTACCTTCTATTTTTACGCCAGGATTTTTAATTACACAGTCGGCATTTGCAAAATCTTCTATGCGGTGTTCGCCCAGGCGCCAGATTACGTTTTCCATATTCAGCTTTGGGTCGTTTTCCAGATGGTCAATTGTAGCGGCTAACTGCTGCTCGGTCTTCATGTCTGTAATAGTTACATGGGCACCCTTGTTTACAAAAAATCTTACTGCGGCTTCTCCACCGCCGTTAAGACCAAGCCCCATAATGGTAACCTTTTTTCCTTTGATGTCTTCAATTGATTTGAATGCGCACTGGCGCGGATAGATGTGTGCTGTCATGTTTTCTCCAAAAAAAAAGCCTCCCTGCAATGCAAGGAGACTGTTGCCGGGAACCGGGGTCGAACCGGCACGCCGATTGCTCGGCACAGGATTTTAAGTCCTGGGCGTCTACCAGTTCCGCCATCCCGGCAATGC
>JAIKYB010000044.1 GCA_024683675.1 Treponema sp. | reverse complement strand
ATAGGACCTGGAGCGATATCTCCTTCCAAAGTTCCGTTTGTAACTTCGATTGGGAGAGAACGAGCCATAATCTTCTGGTACTTCATTTCGCAGAATGCAAGCTTTGAAGAACATGTGTTTCCACAGTGGAAGCCCATGAATGTATCTGTAAGAGTATAGTTTGTCTTACCCTTAATTTCAGAATTGTACATATCCTTTGGTACAGAGTTGTTGATGTCGAGGAGTGTAACGATGTCATCAGATACGATTGTACCAATGAATTCAGAAAGACATCCGTAAATATCAACTTCACAAGAAACTGGAATTCCTCTTCCTGTAAGACGGCTGTTTACATAGCAAGGAACGAATCCGAACTGTGTCTGGAATGCTGGCCAACATTTTCCAGCGATTGCAACGTACTCGCGGTAGCCTTTGTGAGCTTCAACCCAATCAAGAAGTGTAAGTTCATACTGTGCAAGCTTTGCAAGGATTTCAGGTTTTTTGTTACCCTTTCCAAGTTCTTTTTCCATATCAGCAACAACTTCTGGAATACGCTTGTCGTTAGCGTGCTTGTTGAAGGCTTCAAAGAGGTCAAGCTCTGAGTTCTCTTCAATTTCAACGCCGAGGTTGTAAAGCTGTTTGATTGGTGCGTTACAAGCAAGGAAGTTGAGTGGACGTGGTCCGAAAGAAATAATCTTAAGGTGGTTCAAAGCATAAACAGCCTTAGCAACTGGCAGGAAGTCATGAATCATATCTGCACAGTCTTCTGCATCACCTACTGGATATTCTGGAATATAAGCCTTGATATTGCGGAGCTGTAAGTTATATGAAGCATTGAGCATACCACAGTAAGCATCTCCACGTCCGTCCATCAAGCTTCCGCCTGACTCTTCTGCAGCAGCACAGAACATCTTAGGACCATCAAAGTGCTTAGCAAGCAAAGTTTCAGAAATCTCTGGACCGAAGTTTCCGAGGTAAACACAAAGTGCGTTACATCCTGCCTTCTTAATATCTTCCAAAGCCTGAACCATGTGGATTTCGCTTTCAACAATACAAATTGGGCATTCGTAAATATCGTCTGCTCCGTATTTTTTTGTGTAAGCTTCAACAAGAGCCTTTCTTCTGTTTACTGAAAGTGGCTCTGGGAAACAGTCGCGGCTAACTGCGACAATACCAATCTTCATTTTTGGTGTGTTATTATTCATGTTTTGCTCCTATAAATAAATCTATTTAGACTATTTTGCTGAATTTTAATCGATTAGTGCCAGTTGTCAAGAGGGAAATCCCCTACTTAGACTTCTTTGCTAAATCAATGTTTGTGCCAGATAAACCAACAAAAGCACCATTCTTTGCTTCATTTGAATCTGGATGTGCAATGAGCCACTTATTGCGTGCCCACAGCAGCTTATCTTCAAGATTCTTTTCTGTGATAGCTGGTTTTTCTGTGTTTGTATTCTTTGGAAGAACGATTACAACACGGAAGCCTTCCTTTGAAACTACGTCATCCTTTACAGCGTTACAAGGTGCGTAATGAAGTGTTGTTTCATAAACCTGAACTACTGTTCCAGCTGGTGCATAGAAGGCTTCTACTGCAGAAGTATCTAATTTACCGTCTTTTACACTCTGAAGAGGTGCCAGTAAAAGAACGATGTCATTTGAAGGAATATTAAGTTCTGAACCACGATGATATTCAAGACAGTTCAGCTTTGTATTGTTTCCGTTGCAATAACCAATCTGAATTGGCATTCCACCGTAAGCATTATCACTAAGCTCTTTTGCAATTGGAAGACTTTCCAATCCTGCATCGCCAGGCTCATAGATTGTACTGTCTTCTGGTTTTTTAGTTGTTTCATCAAGCTTCTTAAGCAGGTCGGTAACATCATAACCTGTAAGAACTTTTCCATACTTTTCAAAAGCATGGCTGAAAACTGATTTAATTTTCATATCTTTTTGCTCCTATAATTCTAGTATTCTAACACCTGTTTAAATAAATTGCATTATTTTTATCATTCTGCTGTGATAATTTGTGTATGCAAGTTTTCCAGAAGATTTGCTGCTTCCTTAAGCTTCTGAGCTGTATTATTTACAGTTCCTGTAGAAGTAGAGAAGTTTTCAATACCAGAAGAAATCTGACGAACAGTTGCAACAATCTGGTCAAAGGCTGCTGACTGCTGATAGATAATTTCCTTAATCTGATTAGCAGATTCTACTGTGATTTCAGAAGAAGACTGAATATCATTAAACTTTTCTTTAAGTTTTTCAGAAAGCTCCAAACCTTCACGGATTTTTTCTGTACCACTTTCAGAAGTAATAATAAGGTTATCTGAAGAGTGCTGGATTTCTGTAATTCGCTCTTTAATCTGATCAACAGAGTTTGTAATTCCTGCAGCAAGTCGGCGAACTTCGTTAGCAACAATATGGAAGTTCTTTCCAGATTCACCTGCACTGGAAGCTTCAAGCTCAGCATTGAAAGCAATAATTCGAGTCTGATCAGCAATATCATTAATAATTTTTACGATTTCCCAAATGCTGCCAATCTTTTCACCAAGCTCACGGATTCCGGAAATTGTAGAAACGTTGGCATCTGTAATTTCTGTCATCTTATCAAGGTTAGACTGAAGGGTTTCAAATCCGGCATTTACATTCTTTTCTGTGCCTTCTGCAACCATTGTCACATCACCAATTTTTTCAACAATATTTCTTGTCTGACGGTCTGTATCTTCCATAGTTGCAAGGATTTCCTTTACACCAGTAGACTGCTCCAAAGAAGTAGAAGCAGTTGCCTGAGAAATCTCTGTAAGCTCCCCAATTGGAACAATCATTGTATCACCAATCTGTCGGATATCATCAAGGATTGAGCGGAACAAAAGAACTATCTGATTGATGAGGTGCAGGTTATAAGAAACTTCATTTTCAAAATCAGTTGCAACAAGGTCTACTGTAAAAATATCATTGTGGATAATATGAAGCATAGATGACTGAAGCTTTTCAGATGAAACCAGAATACTGCTTAAGAATGAATAAACAGAAACAATTCCAATAACTGCATTAATTGCAAGAACTACTCCAAGACGTGAAAGCTGTACACCACGCAAACCAGGACCACTAATATCAGCAGGAAGGAAGCCGGCTGCAGCAGGAACATTATTGAAGTAATAAACGTAGAAAAGACCTACACCTAAGGCAATTCCCCAAATTACAGGTACTGTACAATATAAAGTAAAGGTTTTCTGATATGAAGTTCCAAAATAATTCTTTGACTTAAGAATTTTAGGATCAATTCCTTCTTCTACAAGCTGACAGGCATATTTTGTACAAATTTTGCGGCTATATGCTAAAGCTAAAAGAGAAGCAAGATAAGCACCTAAAAGACAAGAAAACAAACTGATTAAGTTTACATAAAAATTTAAATTCAAAACCTTATGGTAAGCAAAAGCCAAAAGGAAGGCACAGAAGAAAAAGTATAAAAAGGCTTCCGACTGTTTTAAGGCTGGCATTTTATGGATTTTCTTGAACAAAGCAGTTCTCTGTTCCATATCCATTCCTTCTTCCTGCCACTTTTTTATCTTTTTAGAAACACCACCCATTAGGAAATGGTTTGTTATACTTGATAATACAAACTGAGCAAAAAGAATCAGAAGAATTACTATCAATACAAGTAAATAGTGGGTCTTAATATTCAGATTAAGAATAAAAACAGAGTACAACAAAATAATTACACCACAACCAATATCTGGCAAGTGACTTGCTCTTAAGATTTCTCTTTCAAAACTTAAATGTTTATTATCACTCATTATTTTACCTCACTTGTTGAAATTGTTTCTGCAGCTTTTTCTTCTGCAGGCTTATCTGAATTAGCTTCCATATCTTCCGGCTGTAACTGCTTGAGACGGTCGGAAATTGTACAAAGGTTTTGTGCTGAATCACTAATTTTCTGAGTAGAACCAGAGAAGGTTTCTGCAGCTTCAGAAATCTGTCGCAAGGTAATAACAATCTGTGCGAAGGAAGCTGTCTGCTGTTCAATAATCTTTTTGATATCTTCTGAAGCATAATCCATAGATTCAGAAGAATGTTGTAATTCTTCAAAGCTGGTATTTAAATCAGTAATAATCTTTGTTCCATCCAAAATCTTTTTACTTCCGTTTTGTGAAGCTTCAAGCAGGGCATCAGATGAATGCTGGATTTCTATAATTCTATTTCTAATTTCGTTAGTTGACTGAATTGTAGAGTTTGTAAGACGTCTGATTTCGTTGGCAACCAGAGAAAAGTTTTCGCCTACTTCACCGGCGCTTGAGGCTTCAAGCTCTGCATTAAAGGCAATAATATTTGTCTGGTCTGCAATAGAATTAATAATTCTTGCAATATCTGAAATACCTGAAATCTTTTCGGTAAGCTTCTGGATTCCTTCTACGGTTACGTTATTTGCAGATCTGATTTCATCCAGCTTCTGCATATTCTGTTTAAGGATGTCAAAACCATCACCAATATTGTCTGTTGTACGCTTTGCAACCAGAGAAACTTCTGCAATTTTTTCTGAAATATTTTTTGAGAGGGCGTCTGTTTCTTCCATAGCAGAAAGAAGCTCTTTAATTCCCGAAGTCTGCTCAAGAGAGGTAACGGCAGTTTCGCGGGAAATAACTGAAAGCTCATTGCTGGATTCAATAACATCCATACTGATTCTCTGACTTTCTTTGAGGATTTTCTGTAAAATGCCTACAATTGTATTAATAAGGTAAACATTGTACATAAACTCATTAGAAAGGTCTGTTCTTTCAAACTTAACCTTATGAAGATTTTCCTTGTTTATTCCGCCAAGCAAATCCTTCATATTATTAATAGAACGCATCATTCTTTTGAAAAGCGAATTTGAAAAGAGATGATACAAAATCATTGCTACAATTCCAATAATATAAAGTCTCTTAAATACCAGATTTAATGGAATATAAGAAACATATACTCGCCAGGCAAGAATGAAAATAGAAAGGCTGGCAAGAAGAATTGGAATGAAAATGTGCATTACAGTAATAAGGGAAGACTTTGTTCCAAAGGTGTGGTTCTTATCTACTTCAGTTTTTGAAACACCTTTTTCAACTATTTCTGATGCATAACGAGAACAAATCTTCTGGGTAATTCCTGTAATTGCATAGATAGATGTATAATAGCCACCAATTACTAAGCCTAATGCAAATAGAATATATGAATCCTGCGACAGTTTTACACTATCAACAACAAGTATTGTCCAAATAACTCCGGTTACTGCAAAAGAAAGCAAAACAACAATTCCTACTTTTGTAGGCATGGCCATTAACTGCTTCATGAGCTTTGTACGTTCCTTCTCTGTTGTTTCGTCATTATAAAAAGATACCAAATCTTCTGTTATAGACTGACAGGTAAGATTTGTTGCAATTGCCAGTGTCAAAATGTTTAAGCCCAGACAAACTATAATTCCAGAAACTATAGTGCCAGCCAGCTTATCTATACGGATTTCTCCTAATAGAATACACAAGCACATTGTCAAAAGCTCAAAGATTACAATAGGTGGAAGTAATTTTTTGAAAACTTCCTTTCCAAAGTTTACATCGGCCATTGAATCTTCTTCTTTTTTCTTAAATTTTTCCTTTAGATTCATATTTACCTCTCTTTTTATGTTCTATTTAGATGTAAGTGTAATAGCACCATCCCAATTTTCTGGTTTATTAACAATAAACTCATTACAACGACCAAGCAAAAGCTTTGTTGCCTTATCATTTGGTAAGATTTCTGAAGCCTTTTCAAAGTAAGGTTTTGCAAGGGCAAAAGCTCCCTCTGAATAAGATTTGAAGCCCTTTGAATAAGCTTCTGTAAAATCAGAAGGCAAAGCTTTTTCATCTGCACGATAAATCTGAACACTTTCCTTTTTACCTTTTACCTTTACAGAATCAAGGAGCAGAACATTCATATTCTCTGAAAGCTCTTTGCAAACAGCTTCAGAAATAATTACCTTTGCCCCGTAAAGCTTGGTAAGACCTTCCAGACGTGATGCAAGGTTTACGGTATCACCAATTACGGTATAACTTGTTTTATCTATACTTCCGATATTTCCAACAATTACATCGCCATAGTGAATACCAATTCCTATATCAAGCTTAACCCCTTCCGGGAACTTAAGCTGACTGCAAGGAATCTGATCAAGCTGTCCATACATTTCTATAGCCGCCTGAACCGCTCTCTGGGCATTGTCGTTATAAGAAATTGGCGCACCAAACAAAACCATGATGGCATCACCAATAAATTTATCTACCGTTCCGCCGTACTTTTTGACAATATCTACCATGTGGGTGAAGTAAGTATTCAAAAAGCCTACAACGTCTTCCGGCTGATTAATTTCACTGATAGAAGTAAAGTTTCTGATATCACACATAAGAACTACAACATTTCGTTTTTCGTTGTTGTTTACCTGTTCCTGAGCATCATCAGACTTTAACATATCATTAATAATTTCTTCCGGAACAAACTTGGAGAAGGCACTTCTAAGCATTTTTTCTGACCGGGAAATTGTTTCGTGATACAAGGATTCCTGTAAAAGATAGCCCAAAGCCGGGATAATGAATTCAATTGAAGACTGAACCTTATAGTTGAAAATCTTTTTCTTGCAGGAAGCAAGATGTAAGGTTCCAATAAATTCATCTCCAGCCTTTATAGTGAAATCTCTGTAAGATTCAAATTTACTTTTTTGATATTCGCTCTTAACAATATTCATTAAGGAAATGGTATCATAAGTAATGGTATGGTTTTTCTTAGCCTTCTGTTCGAAATCAGTTTTACAAATATCCCAGAATTCTTGTCCTACTTCTTCAGGCATGAATTCCAATCCACTTTCATAAACCTTTGCAATCTGATTATCCAGAATTAACTCTATTACATCGTAATCGCAAACCTTATAAAACATTTCAAAGAGCTTTTCTACCAACAGTTCCGGCTTCTTTACATACTCATATAAATCAATGATATTCCTTACCATGCTCAGATAGAATTCGCTTTTGTCCATGGCATCTACAATCCAGTACATAAGCTTTTCTTCATCTGATAAAGAAGTTTCTAGTGCCTCTTTTTCGCTTTTTTCTTCTTCAAAGAAAGAATCAGTTTCTATGTATTTGTAAGCAAAGATTTTTTCTACAGCCTTTGATAATTCTTCAAAATTGGCATGAGAAATAGAAATAACATCGTTTGCTCCTGTTGAATTAGTCCAGAAATCAAATACAGTATCTTCTGCAGAAAAAATAATGAAAGGAATGGAAGTCTTGCTTGAACCTTCCTTTATAATTTTACAAAGCTCCAGGCCGTCAATTACCGGAAGAACCTTATCTGCAAGTATACAATCAGGAGTAGTTTTAATTATTGTTCTAAGAGCCTCTAAGCCTGTAGAGAATACTTCAACTTCATATCCGTTATCTTTTAACTCTGTTGTAATAAGCTTAGAAAGAACTCTAGAAGGCTCTACAACATATATCAACTTCTTTTCGGACTTACTCATGCAGCAGCTCCTTGACCTTTGCCGTTAAACTTTCACGTTCAAAGTCAGATTTTACAATATATCCCTGAGCTCCCAGATTCTGAGCCTTTTCCAAGGTATCACTTTCAAAAACAGAAGAAATCATTATTACAGGTATATCTTTGAGCTCTTCTTTGTGACGCATATTATGAAGCAGGACAAAGCCGTCCATACGAGGCATTTTTACGTCGGTAACGACAAGGTCAAAGCGATGTTCCTTTAATTTTTCAAGAGCATCAATACCATCAACAGCTGTAGAAACATTGTAGTTTTCGGCTTCAAGAATAATCTGTTCAATGTGACGGGTTGTGTGAGAATCATCAACAACAAGAATTGAATGAATCTTTGGCATTTTGCGTACTTCAAGATTCTTAATTTCATAAACATTAACAACCTTAAAGCGGCGCATTGTATCCGGAATATTCAAAACCGGAATAATTTTGTAATTTTCATCAAAAACAACGCCCTGAAGAGCATTAAAATCCTTTAATAAAGGAGGAACCGGTTTAATTACAACTGTTCCATAATGCAAAATCTTATCTACAATTACGCCAATTTTTCGATTTAAATACTCAAGAATGATTACTGAAATTTCTGATTTTGTAGAAACCTTCTTTACAGAATTTGGATTGATTATATCAAAATCAAAAACTGGGATAAGTTCATTGTGAACGTTAATTACCGGTCCATGCTGAAGACTCAGGAAGTCTGTTTTCTGAACAGTCAGAATCTCTTTTACATAGTGTGACAAAATAAGGTAAGAGTTATCAGAAACACTTACGAAAAGTCCATCCTGGGTTGCAAGAGAAGCTGGAAGGGAAAGTTCAAATGTACAGCCCTTACCAAACTCTGAATAAACAGTAATCTTTCCTTTAAGCTTATCCATTTCGGTACGAACAACATCAAGTCCGATTCCACGGCCAGAAAGCTCTGTCTGAGTATCTTTTGTAGAAAAGCCTGAGGCAAAAATAAACTGCAGAAGTTCGGTTTCATCTGCGGTCTTAATTTCACCTTCCCGTTCAGGGAAAAGCTTAAGGGCCTTTGCTTTAATTTTATTGTAATCAATTCCGCGACCGTCATCTTTTACTGTAATAAAAATGCGGTTCGAAACCTGATTAACGGAAACAGAAATATTTCCTTTTTCAGCTTTGCCGGCAGCCTTACGCTCTTCTACAGATTCAATTCCGTGGTCTATAGAATTACGAACAAGGTGAATCAAAATAGCAGGAAGCTTTTCCAGAATTGCTTTGTCGATTGTAATTTCTGAATGAGGAATATCAAAATCAATATTTTTATTTAATTTAAGGGCTTCTGAAACAATTGAACGCTTAATAGGCTGTAAAATCATATCAAAAGGAAGCATTCTTAATGAAATAATATTTTTCTGAATATCTACACTCTGCTTTTCAAGTACGGAAATTGTTTCTGATAATTCCTGATAAGCCTGGAATTCTGCTGAATCATTTTTTACTTTTAGCACTTCAATTTCATTTTTAAGCTTTATCTGGCGCATGATAAGCTTATCAAGAGACTGCAAAATTGTGTCTATTTGAGAAATCTGAACCTTAATTGTCTGGGAGTCATGGAAATAATCTGCATTTTCTGCATTAGTTTCTTCTGAAGCATCCAGATTATCCTTTTCCTTTTTTTCAACAAAATCAGTTTTATATTCTTCGTCTTCATAGGCCTTGTCTATGTTTTCTAAAACTGTATCATATTCTGCAAAAGTTCCGTCTCCACCTTTTTCAATAGAATCAACAACAGTTCTAAGGATTTGACAAACACCCATTAAAAGCTGAATAGATTTTGGAGAAAGTTCCAGCTGATTATTCTGGAAATTCTTAAAAACGTTTTCAAGGTGGTTCATTACCTTTTCAATCTGGGTAAATTCCAACATTCGGGATGAACCTTTGAGGGTATGAAGATGACGTAAAATTTCCTTAAGGTAACTTCTATTTCTGGTATCCTTTAATGCAATAATAGCAATATCATCAATGGCATCCAGAATTTCCCTAGTTTCGGAGATGTAATCAGCTATGAAAAGTGATTTATCAAGATTCATTATTTGCCTCCCTGAAACGTATTACACAACGAATAAATATATGCCGGACTAAAGGAATCAAGGGCAAAATCATAAGGATTATTGTCCCCAAATTCCGTAAGTATATCCTTGCAGCGTTTAAAACAATAAGCTGCCTTTTCATCATTTCCCATATCTCTTAGCACCATTCCGTGATAAAAATATGCAGGCCAGAAATCTTGAGAGGCAGTTTCGGAGTAAGCAAAAAACATTTCTGCGGCACTGCGGTTATCTGCATAGTATTCAATATATCCCTGCAAAAAGAAGGAATATCTTTTGTATTCTTCGCCACTTATTGCCCTTGCAATTGTTCGCGCTTTGATAAAATCCTGACGGTTTATTTCTGCACAAATCTGCTCATAAATTTCTGAAAAATCTATTTTTTGTGCTTCTTCAGCTTTTACAGGTTTTGTCTCTTTTACAATAACTGTATCTTTTTTATTGCGAGCTTTTTCTACTTCCAGCCGCAGCTTCTCCTTCTTAGCAGCCTCAACATCCGCTTCAGCCTTCTTCTTCTGCCGGTCCTGAATCTTAAATACGGCAGTTGGCCTTTTACCCCTCACAAAATAATACACCACGCCAGAATTAGTCTTTGAAAGGTAATCCGGTATAATAGTATTATCAATTGAACCAACTTCATTCATAGAGAAGAAAAGGCAACCTTCCTCTTTCAGTCTTTCTGAAACCTTTTTTGTTACGTTTATGCGGGTTTCTCTATCAAAATAAATGAAAACATTTCGCATAAAAATAATTTCCATGTTCTCAAAGAATGGAAGATCTGTATCCTGTATCAGATTAAACTTAAAAGAATGAATATTGTTCAAAAAGTCTCTGTCAAAAATAATCTCTGAGTCAGTACGGGTACTGTAAGGCTCCAGAAGCTCGTGGTATTTTTTTCCGTCACTTCGTAATGAGAATAAAGAATAACGGCCCCTCTTTAAGGTTGCAAGAGCGTTATCGTCTATATCTGAGGCATAGATGGTAAGGTGCACGCCCATAGAAAGTGCCAGTGCCATTAAAGAAATTGGTTCTTCACCGGTAGAACAACAGCAGGTCCACAAGGAAATGCTCTTTCCAACATATTTTGGGAAAACTTCATTTTTAAGGAAGTCGAACTGCTTTTCTTCGCGGAAGAAGTAGGTTTCATTTACGGTTACAAGGTTTATAATTTCATCAAAGTCTACAGTTTTTGGAGAAAGCTTGTTTGCAAATTCCTTTGCACTTATTGTCTTTTCAGCGGATTTTTTTTCTAAGTGAGCTTCCAGTGCCGGAATTTGCGACTGGGCCACATAAATACCTGAATGGCTGAGGATTTTTGTTTTTACAATTTCTAAAACTTCAGAATCTAGCATAATGGCATCCTTGGCTTTCCAACTAGAGCCCAAAGTCTATCCGCAATTTGGTTTAGGGGTAAAACTTCGCAAGCGCCGCCGGCTTCGTAAGCGGCCTTTGGCATTCCGTAAATAACGCAGGAGGCTTCATCCTGAGTAATTGTATATCCACCAACTTCTTTTATGTGTTTGCAGCCCTTCGCACCATCTGCACCCATTCCTGTAAGAATAACACCTATACAGTCCTGACCAAGAATCTGAGCAGCACTATCAAACATTTTATCTACAGCAGGACGCAAAAAGTTTACCGGAGCATCGTGATTTAAAAACATGTGGAAATCATCTTCCAGATCTGGACCCATTACCAGATGCATATCTGAAGGAGCAAAATAAACGTGACCTGGAAGAGCTTTTGTATTGTTTTCAGCCAGATGAATTGGCACGGAAGTTTCTGTGTTCAGCCAGGTAATAAGATTTTTATCAAAGAAAGAATCTATATGCTGAGTGATAAGCAAAGGAAGAGGATAGCCATTTCCCAGCGACTTTATAAGTTCAAGAAGAGTTGTTGGACCTCCGGTTGAAACTCCAATTACAACAGCCTTAAATTTTCGGCCGACAAAATCTGCAGAAACTTTTTTAAGGGGCTGTGGTTCTCCAGGCATATTTAGAGAAGTGGAAACCGGATGCTTTTCAAAAAGAATATCTCTTTTAATTTCCAGAATTTTTTGTTCCAGAAAGTATGCGTATTCAGAGATTTTTTCTGAAGAAAATTTTATAAACTCAGGTTTTTCTTCAAACTGAATATTTTTTATATAAGGCCTGCGAACAGTATCCTTCTTATAGTAAACAAGAGCGGTAATGTTATTGCTGTCACAAAAATCAACAAGAAGATTGCTTTTATCCTGTCCAAAAAAGTTTTCATCAATAACAATCATATCAGGCTTTAGTCTTTTTACAGCATTTTTCAGTTCATCTACTGAAGCTGCTTCACCTAAAAACTTTAACTTTTGAGAATTAAAAACTATTTCCTTCAAGATAGAACGCACTACTGAAGAATTATCTGCAATCAAAAGCTGTATCATATTTCTTCCTCAGGAACATTCAAATAATCAATTATTTTCCTTATATCTATTAAATATCTGATTCTTTTTTTTTCAAAGTTGCAGGCCTGTATTCCCAGATGGGCTAGTCGGCTTGAATAATAATTTGAAAAAAGTCCAAAGTCATTCAGATTTATTTTGCACACCTTGCATTCAGAATTTGTTACAAAAGAAACCTGAATTCCTCCTGATTTTTTTAGCATAACCATGGTGCTAATATTTTTTTTTGACGGCTCTTCATTAAAATGTTTCGCAATATCATCCAGATTATAAATACCTGTAAGCGAACCGCACATTTGTTCTACATCAAATTCTTTTAAACTGACTGCTGAAAAAACATCATCATTTGGAATGAGAAAATCTAAGTTAGAATATGATATACAAATGAATTTATCAGGCTGCGGCAATTTCTTTTCCTACTTTCTCTATAATAGCCTGGACTTTAAGAACAAAAACATCCTGACCATTTATAGTAAGAGTGCCATCATAATAATCAGATAGCTCTGCTTCTGTAAAACGAACAACGTCTTTTTCTGTTGCTGTATAAAAGTCTCTTACATCTGTAATTCTTAAGCAGGAATGACTATCATCATTCATTACTATAAACAGGAATGAGTTTTGTGGCTTTTTTCCTTCTAAAACTGACGGATCAATAACAACATAAGGATCACCATAGCGATTCAATACGCCATCAACATAAGAGGGAACAAAAGGAAGTGGGAAAACTGTTGCATCGCGTAAAATCTCTTTTACTGACTCTGCTGGAATTGCATATAGGTTTTTACCTTCTGCACTTTCACCGATAGTAAAAATAAGCCAGGTTTCGTGCTTATTTTTTTGTTTTTCTTCATTTAAGTTTGATTTACTATCTTTTATTAATGACAAAATCTCTTCAGACATAGCAATTTATTATACAGGCAAAATGGTAAAAGCGACAAGGAAAATCGTTTACTTTTATAAGAAGGCAAGTGAATTTTTTTCTTGCCTTTCCACGAATTTGCACTTACACTTCATATCATGCTGGAAATTTTTCCGGCTATAATTTTTTTATGAGAGGCAAGAAATGAAAAAAATTATTGCTTTATTAGGTTCTCTTTTGGTTTTTGCAAGTGCAATTTTTGCGGCTGATCCTGCTGTTGGCTTGTGGAAAAGTATTGATGACAAAAGTGGAGAAGTAACAGCTATCTGGCGCATTTATGAAGAAAATGGAAAACTTTTTGGAACAATTGCAGCAACGACAAGCGATCCACAGGATGTAATTGCAACTGCCTGCAAAAAGTCTTACAAGAACTTCCCTATTGCTGGTAATGTAAATGAAATGAGAACAGTTGGTACTCCTTGGATTTTCAATATGGAAAAAGAATCTGAAGGTAACTGGAAGGACGGAAACATTATCGATCCAAGTAACGGAAAGATGTATGGTTGTGTTATTAAATACCTTAACAAGGGTGATAAGAATAAGAAATACACAGCCACACAGCCAACCTTAGCAATGGCGGGAACCGTTGGTCCTATTCAGGTTTTCCAGTATTGGGTTCAGGCTACTGAAGCTGATATTAAGGATGCCCAGGAAAAGAATCCTGCTAAGAACTAGCAGAAGACTTGTGCTTATTTGCCCATTCTGTTGGAGATAAGCCTGTTTCTTCGCGGAACTGCTTCATGAAATATTTCACATCTGAAAATCCTGAGCGTTCCGCGACTTCATATACCTTATAACAATCCTTTTGTAAAAGACGTTTTGCTTCTTCCAGGCGCAGGCGCTTTAAGTATTCATTAAAATTAACCCCAGTATGTTCCTTAAACTTTTCTGAAAACCAGGTATAATTTACAGAAACCTGATTTGCAACCATGGCCATGTTTATATTTTTAGTAAAGTGACTTTTTATGTATTCCAGAGCTTCTGTAATATAAGGCGATTCCTTGGTATCCGTTTTAAGCAGGGCCGAAAGGTAAAGAACATAATCTCTAATACTGCCCTTCCATTCCGCAAGTGTCTGATATTCAAAAATGCTTTCAATCATTATGCTTTTCATATGAAGGTACAAATCTGAATCTGTTGCACCAGGATAACGGGTAAACATATTGGCAGTGATTTTTCTGTATAAATGATAAAGATTTTCTGACTGCTCCTTTGCGGGATTCGCAGGAGTTTTTGCATTAACAGGAATCTGTAAAGCAAAGTTTCCTTCTTCCGACTTGGAATCTTCCAGCTTTCCAAACTGATTAAAGACTTCATCAAGTTTTTTTTGAACTTCGGAAGAATCATCAATATCGCAGGAGGAAATCATCTTTTCGTAATTTTCTTCCTGAGTCTGAAAATCTGTGATGTGATTAGCGTCATCATAATAATAAAGTCCGCCCCTCTTCTTTGTAGAATATGGCAAACCATTTTCCGGATTAAAGAAAGCCTGCATTGAAGCCATAATTGCCTGCTTTCGAAGATTTCTAAGCATTGAATAATCATCGGCAGAAGAAGAAATGCCTACTATATAGTCATTCAAAATAGAAGCTTCAAAGCCTACTTCAAAACCTTCAAAAGGATAAACTATGCAGACACCATTTCTAGTCTGATCTAAAACATAATAGCGCTTAGAGCCCATAACCTGTTCCAGAACAGAAGATGCATTGTTTCCGTAAACTGTAATACAATGAAGACCATTTTTTATAGTGATTTCAGGAAGAGCTTCTTTTCCTTCAAGGCGGCCGTTTTCAAAAATTTTGCGGAGTTTTTGTTCATTTTGCTGCTTTTCTTCCCTAATTGCGTCCATTATGGCCGTATTTACAGCAGAAATGAGCTCTTTTTTGTCCACTGGCTTTAGAATGTAAGTAATGGCTCCACTTTGAATTGCAGCTTTGGCGTAGGAAAAATCATCATAACCACTTAAAACAACAATACCAGGCTTATTTTCCAGGCTGGCTATATTTTTCATAAGCTCTACCCCGTCCATAACAGGCATACGGATATCTGTTATTAAAAGAGCTGGCTTTTTTTCACGACAAAG
>JAIKYB010000184.1 GCA_024683675.1 Treponema sp. | reverse complement strand
CCATTTACTTTCCTCCTTGGCGTAATGCAATAGACTTGAACAATCTTATTGTATCGCTTTGGGGGAAAGTTTTTTTTGCTATAAGCATTTGCCCACCACCCGCATAGCAGGTGGTTTATTGTGAAAATATTCCGCTTTGCTTCATATTTTCACGGGCTCACGAGCCCTAAATAAAAAAACGGCAGTCGCATGGACTGCCGTTTATTGAATTGCTTACTATTTAGAATAGTATTCAATAACGAGATTTTCCTTAATTTCTACTGGAATCTCAGCTCTCAAAGGCAAGCGAGTAAGTTTACCGCTGAAACCGTCAAGATCTTTTTCAATGTATTCCAACTTAGAACCTTTGTTTTCAAGGAAAACAGCTTTCAAAGCTCCAGATTTCTGACCCTTTTCACTCAAAGTGATTGTCTGACCAACCTTTACAGCATATGAAGGAATATTCAATTTCTTTCCGTCTACAGTAAAGTGTCCGTGACTTACCATCTGGCGAGCCATACGAATTGATTTAGCAAATCCCATTCTGTAAACAAGATTGTCGAGACGACATTCCAAAGCGATAAGCAAAGCATCTCCAGTGTTACCTGTAGATCTTGTTGCAGCTTCAAAGTATCTTCTCATCTGCTTTTCAAGGATACCGTAATATGCCTTAACCTTCTGCTTTTCCATAAGCTGAAGACCATATTCAGATACCTTCTTTTTTTTAGCAAAAGCTGGAGCGTTTGCACGATCCAATGCTTTAGGGTGTCCACATACGTTTACACCAAGTCTTCTACATTCCTTAAAACGAGGACTTCTTCTAGTAGCCATTTTATGCTCCTATTTAGTTATTACTCTGCGGCTGCAGATGTTTCTGCTGCAGGTGCTGCAGCTGCTGCTGATTTTGCAGCAATTCTTGCTTTGTTTTTCAAAGTTGCTTTACAAACCTTACAGATGTTAACAGTCTGACCGTCAACTTCCTGTTCATAAAGACATTTAACGCTGTCTTTTTTACAGATAGGGCATACAGCTCTACCATGTGCTGCAAGAGAGCGAATTCCAGTTCCACGATGGTTCTTAGACATTTCTTACTCCTTATCTGCAGCTTCTGCTTTTTCAGCGTCAGCTTTTTTTGCAGTTGATTTCTTTGCTGCAGTCTTTTTTGCAGCAGGTTTCTTTTCTTCAGTAGATGCAGCTTTCTTAGCTTTTGTTTCTTTCTTTGGTTCTTCAGCTTCAGAATCAAGCTTGTAATCAACCAATTCAAGAATAACCATATCAGCGGCGTCGCCCTGACGGAAACCAAGTTTCAAAACGCGAGTGTAACCACCATTGCGTTCCTTCATTCTTGGACCAATTTCAGTAAACAATTTGTTAAGAACTTTTTCATCAGCAATGAATTTCTTAACTTCGCGGCGATTATGAACTGAATCAACCTTACTTCTAGTAATTAATTTTTCAGCAGCTTTTCTAACTTCAAGTGCCTTAGACTTAGTTGTAGTAATGCGTTCAAATCTGAACAATGAAGTTACCATATTGCGTGACATTGCACGTCTATGAGCTGTTGTGCGTGAAAGCGGATTAAAACCATTTCTATGATTCATCTGTTTCTTCCTTCTGCTTTGTTAAATTGGCAGCATTCTTCAGATGACTGTAATCAGTCATGCCTAATGTAAGGTTCCACTCAAGAAGCTTCTCCTTAATTTCTGCAAGACTCTTCTTTCCAAAGTTTCTAGTCTTTGCAATGTCATCTTCAGTTTTTCTAGTTAATTCGCCAATAGTACGAATATTTGCATTTTTCAAACAATTTGATGAACGTACAGAAAGTTCAAGTTCTTCTACTTGTGTATTAAGAAGTTTCTGAATACTTTCATCACCTTCATCTCCATCATCACTTCCGGCAACATCTTTGTCGTTAAAGTTAACAAAAATAGCAAAATGATCTTTTGCAATCTTTGCAGCTTCGCCTAAGGCATTTTCTGGAGAAATAGTTCCATCAGTCCAAATTTCCAAATTAAGCTTGTCATAATCATTTCTCTGACCAACACGACAAGGTTCAATCGAATATTTTACCTTCTGAACCGGAGTGAAAATTGCATCCATCGGAATAGTTCCAACAATCTCAATGTAATGTTCATTGGTTTCTGCAGGTACATATCCTCTTCCCAAATCAACCTGAATTTCAATATCAAGGTGTGCTCCTTCCATCATTGTGAAAATGAGCGCATCTTTAGTCATTACTTCAAGTTGACCTTCTTTGGCAAAATCATCACTCTTTACTACACCAGGTCCTTTGAACTCATAATTAATTGTATCTTGTTCAATATCTCCTGGTAACTTCAAGCGTATCATCTTAAGACTATTGATAATCTCGAGTGTATCTTCAGCTACATTTGGAATTGCTTCAAACTCACTAGAAATAACATGAGAAATACCATTTTCATCATAAGAAGTTATACGGATAGAGGTAATTGCATAACCCTGGATTGATGACAACAATACTCTTCTTAAAGTATTTCCAACTGTTGTACCAAACCCTGTCTCAAAAGGATAAGCATAAAACTTCTGATAATTCGGATTTGTACTGTCAATTGGTTCAAATGAAATGCCTTTAGGCTTCTTAAAACCCTTGAGCAAGTTTTTGCGAGCCATCTAAACTCCTCTTCATTATTTAGAATAGTATTCAACGATAAGATTTTCTTTGACAGCATAATCAATATCAGCTTTTGTTGCCAGATTTACAACCTTACCCGTAAAGTTATCTTTGTCAGCTTCAAGCCAAGCTGGAACTACAGTATCGTTATTAGCTAAAATAAGCTTTTTAATACCAGAATTCTCTTTGATTGAAATAACGTCACCTACTTTAACAAGATATGATGGAATATCAACTTTTTTACCATTTACAGTAACATGTCCATGATTTACCATCTGTCTTGCCTGATTGCGTGTTTTTGCAAATCCTAAGCGGAAAATAACATTATCTAATCTTGACTCAAGAATCTGAAGTAAAGATTCACCTGTTACTCCATTAGATTTTGCAGCCATATCATAGTATTTACGGAACTGTTTTTCCATAACACCATAGATAAATCTTACCTTCTGCTTTTCATTGAGCTGAACACCATATTCAGACTTCTTGCGACGAACTTCTTTCTGATTGCGCTTTGATTCTTTTGTATATCCCATTACAACTGGGTTAATTCCCAAAGCTTTACATCTTTTTAAAAGTGGTTGTGTACTTCTTCCCATAATAGACTCCTATAACTTTAATTACATGCGTCGTGTCTTACGAGGACGACAACCATTATGAGGAATCGGAGTTACATCAGAAATAGATTTTACTTTCAATCCCATCAAACCAATAGAACGTATTGCATTCTCACGTCCCATTCCCGGACCCTTCACATATACATGAACTTCACGTAAACCATAACTAGCAGCCTTCTGCAAAGCAGTTTCTGCAACGGACTGAGCAGCAAATGGAGTAGATTTTTTTGCTCCACGGAATCCCAATCCTCCAGAAGAAGCCCAAGAAAGAGCGTTTCCCTTCATATCAGTTACAGTTACGATAGTATTATTGAACGTAGCCTGAATGTATACATTACCTTCGTATACGCTCTTCTTTTCCTTTCGTTTCTTAGCAACAGCCATTACTTATCCTCCGCCTATGCCTTCTTCTTATTAGCAACAGTCTTCTTCTTACCCTTTCTTGTACGGGCATTAGTACGAGTTCTCTGTCCGCGTACAGGAAGACCACTCTTGTGACGAAGTCCGCGATAGCATCCAATATCCATAAGGCGTTTGAGGTTCAAACCTACTTCTGAACGAAGACGACCTTCTACCTTATAATCTCTATCGATAATTTCACGAAGTTTTGTCAATTCATCCTGAGATAAATCATTCATCATTTTTTCAGGATCAATTTTGGCTTCTTCACAAATCTTTTTTGCCGATGAACGGCCAATACCGTAGATATAAGTTAATGCTGTATCTACATGCTTATTTGGGATATCAACTCCCGCAATTCGAGCCATCTGTTTCTCCTTAAGCCTTAGCCCTGTCTCTGCTTATGTTTTGGGTTTGAACAAATGATACGAATAATACCATTTCTTTTAATAACCTTACATTTATCACAGATAGGTTTTACACTGGTTCGTACTTTCATAATAAAAGCCCCCATGAGAATATGTTTTTTACCGAACCTTAGGCACCTCGCAATGAGAGCAATTCGGTAAAAACTAATATATCACATATCCCCATTTCTTTTCTATACCAATTCACGAAAAATTACAGATTTCGTGACCTAATTTTGCCCTTTTTTGTTAATCCATCGTGATGATGCATCTTAAGAAGAGCTTCAACCTGACTCATTGTATCGAGGTCAACACCAACCATAATGATTAATGAAGTACCACCCATAAGCATTGATATCTGCTGTGGGAATCCGAACAAATGTTGAATAACAGTCGGAATAACAGCAATCAAAGCCAGGAACAAAGATCCAGGTAATATAAGTCTATTCAATATCTTGGTAAGATATTCTTCTGTCTTATCTGTTCTTACACCAGGAATGGAGCCGCCGTTTTCCCGGATGTTTTTAGCTATTTCTGTAGGGTTCAGTGTTACCTGAGTGTAGAAGTAAGCAAAGAAGATAATAAGAAGAACCAACAAGACATTATAAAGCCAACCT
>JAIKYB010000182.1 GCA_024683675.1 Treponema sp. | reverse complement strand
GGTTATAACTATCTGGAACGCCTTTACAATGAGCATCACGAAAAATATCCTGAATGGAAAATCTATGGTTCAGAAACAGGTTCTACCGTTCAGAGCCGTGGAATCTATCACTTCCCGGATAGTCTTAAGCTGGTAACCTTCAGTGACGGTCAGTGTTCAACTCTTGGAAACTGTACAACTCCTTGGGGCTGCGCAAATACTCAGACTGTAATTGCAAATGATCGTGACTGTCCATTTAGTGCTGGTCAGTACATTTGGACCGGTTGGGATTATATTGGTGAACCAACTCCTTATCATTCAAAATCTTCTTTCTTTGGTCAGATTGATACTGCAGGATTCCCTAAGGATACCTTCTATTTGTATAAATCAGAGTGGGCCGGAAAAAATACAGAGCCATTTGTTCACCTTTTGCCTTATTGGGACTGGAATGAAGGTCAGGTTGTAGATGTAAAGGCTTATTCAAATGCTGCTGCTGTTGAACTTTTCTTTAATGGAAAGTCACTTGGTAAGCAAGATATAAATCATAAGAATGGAAAGGAGCCTTTTGGTCACTGGATTTTGGAATATCATAAGGGCGAAATTAAGGCCCTTGCCTATGACGAAAATGGAAAGGTAATTGCAGAGGATTCTAAAAAGTCCTTTGGAGATCCTAGCCAAATCCTTTTAAAGCCAGAAAGAGAAAAAACAGGAAATCTCTACTTTATTCAGATTATGACAGCTGATAAGGATGGAACTCTGGTTGAAAATGCAAGAAATCTGATTACCTTTAATGTTGCCGGTGATGCAGAGCTTGTAGGAATGGATAACGGAGATTCTACTGATTATGATGAGTACACTTCGGATGATGGTAGCGGGGGAGCCAGAAGTCATACAAGAAAGCTTTTTGCAAACCGTCTGATTGCTATTGTTCGTGCAAAACATGCGGGAGCAAGCTTTGTGGTAACTGCCGCAAGTAAGGATCTTCCAAATGTTTCTATGAAATATGATGGTTCAAACTGGAGTCAGGTTGCTCCTTATATGGCAATTCATGCTGAAAGTGATTTTGTTCCTGCCAGAAAGATTGAAATTGCCTGTGAGGGAAGTACAAAGCTTAATGCTGATTGTCGTCAGATTCGCGTTACAGCAAAGGTTTTGCCGGAAAATGCCTCTATAAAGGAAATTAACTGGAATCCTGTGCTTAAAGAGTGTGTTGCCGCTGATAATATCGAAGTTTTTGACAAAGAAGGTCAGGGCTCTGGTCTTGAAAAAGCAGTAATTAAGGCGGCAGGGGACGGCGAATGTATTTTGCGCTGTACTGCAATGAATGGAACTAAGTATGATGAGGTTTTGAGCGACCTGCCATTTAGCGTAAGTGGCATTGGAACTCACAAACGCGATCCTTATACTCTGGTAGAAGCCTGCCGTATGAGTGGCTGGGATACCTTTGAAGGAAAGGAAAAACCAGAGCTTTCTTTGGAAAGTGGTATTTCTACAAGAAAATCAAGCAATACCTGGATTAGCTTTGACAAGGTTGATTTTGGACCAGACGGAGCTGACACAATTCATATTCCAGTTTTCAGTCACAATACAGAGCTTCCGATAGAGGTTTGGGATGGAGAGCCTGGACTTGGAACAGATTGGGGTGGTTCAAAAGCTCCAGAAAAAACTGCCGCAGAAGGTGGCGGAGACTGTCTTGGAAAGTTTACTTACAAACACGAGTCAATCTACAATGTTTATTCTGAAAATGTCTTTACTCTGAGTCGCCGTCTCTTTGGTGTGCATACTATTAGTGTCGTGCTTCCGGAAGGAATCTATTTCCACGGCTTCTATTTTGATAAGGCTCCAAAGGCTTATGCAAAGCTTAGAGCTCTTGATGCTGATCTGGTTACCGGAGATTCATTCAAAAAGACTTCGGATGCTGTAGAAGGAATTGGAAATAACGTAAATCTGGACTTTGCAAATATGGATTTTGCTTCAGACAAGGCTGTGAAACTTACTATTTGTGGTAAGTCTAACACAGAGAATAACACAATTAATGTGAAATTCTTTGGAGCTGATGGAAGCAGTTCAACTCAGGTTATAGATTTTACCCATACTGATGATTATGAGGAAAAGACTTTTGAGATTGCACCTGTTTCAGGCTTACAAAAAATCAGCTTTGTCTTCCTGCCTGGCTGTAACTTTGACTTCCGCTGGTTCAGATTTGAAAAATAGTTATGAAGGGTGATTTTTATACTGCGGCTTTAGTTGGAACTGGCCGCATAGGTTTTTCTCTTGGCTTTGATAAAAAACGCGAGCAGCCGGCTTCTCATACTATGGCCTTGCTGGATAATCCACGCATCAAGCTGATTGGGGCTGCTGATTGCGATGAGGAAAAACTTGCGGAATGGGGGCGCTATGTAAAGGGGGCACAAACCTTTACTTCGAGCGCAGAAATGTACAAGGCCCTGAAGCCAGATATTATCTGTGTGGCTGTAAATGAAGATTCCCACATGAGCGAATGTCTATCGGCAATTGCGGCAAAACCAAGGCTTGTAATTCTTGAAAAACCAGTTGCCCTGAATTCTGCTCAGGCCCGGGAAATTAAGGCGGCTGCCCAGGAAGCGGGCCTGCCTGTCATGGTAAATCATGAGCGGCGTTTTGCTGCAGATTATAAGGCCGCAAAAGCTTACATGAAGAAAATAGGTAAGCTGCAGAGCCTGCGGGGCGAACTATACTCCGGGCTTCGCATTTATGGCCAGGACTATGAAAAGGATGGAGCCTACAGCCTTCTTCATGATGGCACTCACCTGGTTGATATAATCAGCTGGCTTTTAGATGAACAATTGGGAAAACCTCTGGTAACTGGAGTTTATAAGGATGAAAAAGGAGATGTGCGTAATTTTACGGCTCATTTTTCAACTCCATCCTGTTCTGATGTAAGCATCTGTATGAGCGGAAGAAGCCGTTTCTTTGCTTTCGGGCTGGATATTCTTGGAACAGAAGGTCGAATATGTCTGGGAAATGGTTATGCAAAATTCTACCAGCGTAAGGAATCCAAGCTTTATACAGGCTTTTATTCACTTGCTTCGGATCGGTCAGTCCGCCTTCCAAAAAAGACCGGCTATTTTTCGGGCATGATTCAAAATGCGGTCGATTTCCTGGATGGAGTAAGTCCTCTAAAAAGCCCCCTTGAAGACGCGATTGAAGATTTGAAGGTGCTTGAAGAAATTAAAGCTGATTTACTTGGGCAAGCTTAAATAATTCTTCAGTGGCAATTCTTGCTTTAGCAACAATGTCACTGGAGTTTTTTGGAAAGCAGTAGTAAAGAACCTTCATGTCGCCTATGCAAATCATATCTCCAATTTCGTACCAATAGTAATCAGAATAAAGACTATAGCTGGCCTTTGGCTTTTGAATATAATGGAGTTTTCCATCGCAGCCGTCTAAGATAAAGCCTTCTTTTGAATGCTTTAAGCGGCCTTGTCCAACCTTATAAATTGCCTTTGTGTTTACCATCATATAAATATCAACTTCTACATCAAGCTGATAGCGGTCTTCTTGAATTTCACGAAGAAGCTGCTGACGTTCCCATCTGAACCAGTCAGGAATATGGGTAAAGTTTTCCTTGCTTCCATTTTCACTTTCCTGTCCCTGGGATATCTTTTTCAGAAAGCCTTTTTCTGTGAGTTCCCATTTTGCCCCACATTTATGGCAGGTAAGTTCACTTCCTTTGCCTTCCATATGACCTTCGTCACCGCAATTGCAGCATTTATAAAGCACCCGGTTCAGGCAGTCAGCTCGAAAGCTTTCATTTATTGAAATATTATTTTCCTGCTGCCATTTCCAGTTATCAAAAGTAAATTCTTTTTGAAGCAGCTGATTTATTTCTTCCAGAGATTTTTCCTG
>JAIKYB010000160.1 GCA_024683675.1 Treponema sp. | reverse complement strand
TTACAGGAATTCCACTTTTGTTCCTTTCCTATGGTGGTTCTTCTTTACTTACTGCCATGTCCTGCATCGGTTTTGTAATGAGTGTTAATTGTCGTAAAAATGAATTAAAATAAAAATAATTTCATTGTGAGGTTGGGGGCGTTTTTCTCAAAACCTCAATAAAAGTTATATTATATTACTTATCATAATGTACGTTCTGTCTACCAAAAAGCGTGTTTTTTATATTATGGGGTTGTAAATCTTGTGGCCAAGTCCAAACCCTTTGTTAATCAGAAACAAAATATGTCTTCATCAATCCTTTGCCTTTTATTTCTATTTGGACTGGTTCTTTATATGAGATTTTATCTTTTGTTTGCTGGTAGCAGCTTTCGCTTACGTGGATTTGCATTGGAGAGCCCGAGCTTTCCATTCTGCTGGCCACGTTTACTGTGTCACCCCAGACGTCATATATAAACTTCTTTTTTCCGATTACTCCGGCAACAATATCACCTGAATTAATTCCTATGCGAATCTGGATATTAGTTTTATAGGTATCATTAAAATATCTGACATCATTTAAAAGTCCCTGGGCAAAGTTGAGCATTTTAAGGCTGCCTTTATTGTCAACTTTGTCTGAAAGACCCGTAACAGCCATATAGGCATCTCCAATGGTTTTTATCTTTTCAATACCCTCTTTTTCACAGCGTTCATCGAAAAGAGATACCATTCTGTTCAGCATTGTTACAGTTGCTTCTGCCGTCATTGAACTACTCATTTTTGTAAAGCCTACAATATCTGTAAATAAAACCGTGGCATTTGGATATTTTTTTGAAATTGTCTTGCCTGGCTTTTCTGTAAGCTCGCGGGCTATATCCTTTGGGAGAATATTTAAAAGCAGATTGTTTGCCTTCTCGTTAGCAATTCTAAGCTCTTTTGTTCTGATTTTAACTGTTTCTTCAAGTTCTTTTTTGTAGCGTTCCAGCATTTCAACTTCAAGTCTGTGTGCTTTTTCTATGGTCTTATTCATTTCCTGAATAGTAAAAATATAGATTACAATTGCCATACCTACTGCAGACATGCTGGCCACATAAATGCCCTTGTAGAAAAATTGCAAAAGAGTTGCCAGTAAAGGTAAAGTGGCAAAAAGCAGCATTGGTATGCGAATTCTTCTGGAAAAGCGCCTGTAATAATGAATTATACAGGAAAGCTGAAGTAATAATGGAAAAAGCGAGGATAAATAAAAGAAGTTTCGTCCAGGCCCTCTACAGTAATTATTATTTTCATCAAAATAATAATAAAAGCCCAAAAATAGATTTGCAACTACCAGTGCCATTCCCAGGAAGACAATAATATCAGCAATTAATAATCTCTTTGATTTTTTTACCAGAGCGCCTTCATGACTGAACAAATCTTTTAGATAAAGACCAAAGCTGAAGACTATGAAATTACTGAAAAAATAATCACAGAATTTTCCTATTCTGACAAAATAAAAACTAAAAGTATCAAGATTGTCCTTATAGTTATTGTATGCGAAGGAACCAAAAAGCCAGAAAAAGGCACTGAATTCAAGTAGTAAAATGGCAAATCTTCTTTCTTTTGACAGATTTCCTGTAATAAGTGTCAAAAAAAAGATTAATGTGCAAATTGCCATTAAGCATAATTCAATATATAGCTGATTTTTTAATAAAAAGTCTAACATAACTCTCCTCTAAAATAATAAATCAAAATTCTAGAAAATACCATAGGGTGCACTGATCTGCTTTTATTTCAAAGTTACTCACGTTTGAGCTAATTTTTTCTAATAGCTGACCTTCTGAAGAAATAGGATATAAGCTTCCCTTTGAATTGAATAATTGAAAGCTTGCGTTTGAGGCCAGAGCCAGGGCTTCTTTACCTTGATATGGAGCTGCAGCAGTCAATTTTATCTGATCTCTTATAACTGAATTTCTAACAGAGCTTTTGCTTCCATATTCCCTTAAATATTCATCCTTGTTGCCACTCCAGCTTACAGAAGAAATAAGATAATGGGCTTCACTCCCCTTGCCTTCTTTTATTGCGGCGCAGGCTATAAAATCATCTATCGGGACAAATGGAAGTAATCTTCCCTCCTTTTGCCATTCTGGAAGATTTTCTACAGGCTTTGCATTTACCGCAGCAATTGTAATTGTGACTTTATCATTACAGATTATATAAAGGCCTTCTGAAGCATTCCAATACAAATCTTTATTGTCAGAAATATAGCCGGAGCCTGTATAAGCCTTGTAAATGTCATCTGCAAGTTTTGGGTTTGCTTCATTTTTAATAGCATTATCTGGAACAAATCCATTTAGGCTTAAGCCTATTCTTGCTCCCAAAGAGATATATCTATTCAGCTTATACATATCCGAATTATAAACAGCCCAGCCCCTTGAATTATAAAGCTGATTAAGCTCATCCTCTAAAGAAATGCTTTGATAAATAATTTTTTCAGCTGGTTCAACAAGTCCCTGTCGGAAGATTCTTGCTGCCATTGGAGCAGAATGAGTTTTTGCAGGATTTCCTGTCTGGTCAAAGAAGCCTGTAATTTTTACTTTTCTGTTATTTTTAGTAAATACAGAAGAACAGAAGGTAAAAATACAGTCCCAATCCTGATAAGATGCAAAGGATGAAAGCATTAAAGGCCCTTCCCCGCTGTATTGATTAGGATATGGATGGTCATACTCCGAAACTGAAAATGGTTTTCCAAAAACTCTTTGCGAAGCAAGGTCAAAAAGCCTGTTGTCGTCCTTTGCCTGAGTTTGTGTTTTATTCCATACATAAAAGTCGCTGTTATCCCAGTCTCTGCCTGGGAAGACTGGATGATTCCAGTAAGCATGAGAATCAATTATATCAAAAACAGACTGAAGATATGGTGTGGAACATGTTAGAGCGGTTCCCATTATCAAAGCTTGTGAGCCAATATCATTTCGGACAAAATCTTTCATGCTTGTCCAATACTGGGATTCCTGACTATGAAGAAAGGCCATGTAGATATTCTTTAATTCCTTTGGAAGAGTTTTATATTCTTCAAAATGTGGAAGCTTTACACTTTTATCTGCTTCTGTATACTTATAACCTTTTTTGACATATTCCACCTGGCCGCCTTTTATAAGGCTGCAGTTTTTTATAGAAATGGAATTTCCTTTTAAGAAGCCCATATCAGAAAAGCATAAACGAAGATCCGGATCTTCTAAAAGGTCTGTAATTGTAATTTCATAATCCACATATTCTTTTGTAAGGTTCAGCTTTCTGTAAAAGCCTGCAAAATCCCATGGAGAATGATCCTGAGTAAAGGAAAGAGATATTGTGCAGTCTTTTTTTGCTTTTATAGAAAACTTGAGAGTCAGGATATCATCATTTTTTATATTAAGGTGTGGGTATTTATATTGAACATGCCAGCCCAGTTTGCCGTTTTCTTGAATTGCTATATTTCTAACACCATCCTTTTCAAAAACCTTTGCCCTGCCTCCCTGGTGCTCTTCTAACTGGAATTGAGAATTATTATCTATCAGAACTTCTGATTCTGTCATTGTCCTATTAAAGCTTGCCGCAAGCTTGTCATAAGAATAATTATTTGCCTTAAGCCAGCTGTTAAATTTATCTTCAAGCTCATTCCAGTAATAGCCATCTATACATTCCAGCCAGGAGGTAGTATAGGCCATCAAAAGTCCGTTTTCATTATTTATTTCGACAATTGCAACCGCGGGATCGTCTTTATAGGCAAGACCTGTATAAGGGTTTATATGATTTAATATAGTTTCAGCATATTTTTTCTGGTCTTCTAGTGCATCAGAATCCCAGAAACCAAGGGCATGTGAAGATTTTCTGTCACTATAAGAATCTATTTCGCTTCTGTAACCATCTACAGCCTTTATATTACGGCCTGTCAGAAAATTTATATTTGAATAAATGCCATTTTTCTTTAATTCTGCGAAAAAATAGTCAAAGCGGTCAAAGGCTTCTTCATTAAAAGATGCCTTCCCATTTTCATTTCTTTTGATAAAGCAATTTGTCCAGTCTGCATCTGTATGATGAAAGCGGACGCAGTTATAGCCCTGATTTGCCAGAACCTTTGCATAGTCTGCCGCATCCTTTTTTGTTGGAAATTCCGAAAGGTTTGTTCCAAATATTCTGATTCTTTTTCCATCTGCTTCAAGATGTCCATCTTTTGAAAGCTT
>JAIKYB010000138.1 GCA_024683675.1 Treponema sp. | reverse complement strand
ACAGTAATCCAGGCTTTGTTTTTATAATGGTCTGAAGAAACTGAAGAGAAACCTGCTGCCATAAGGGCTGCTTCAATTTCTTCTACAGTGTGACACTTCATTCCTTCAATAATTTTTTCGTATTTTAATCCTGTTTTGTCTTTTCCATCAGCTTCATTTACAATAAGAAAGCTGCCACCAGTTTTTAATATTCTTGCAACTTCTGTAAAGCATTTTGTTATATCTGGCCAAAAGTAAATTGTTTCAAAGGCTGTTGCCAGATCATAAGTATTGTCCTGAAGTTTTAATGCAGAAACATCCCCTTGTGAAATCGTACAGCGTCCGGAATTAATTGCGGCTTCATTAATACTTTTTGCAATATTTACAGAAACCTCTGAATAATCAATTGCATCAAGCTGTGAGCTTTTAAACTTTTTAAGTAGAGCGTTTATATTGCGTCCGCCTCCACAGCCCAGTTCTGCAATTTTTGCATCTTCTTTTATAGAGAGTGAATCAAGATGACTTAATCCCCAATCAGCAAGCTTTGCATGTCCTCCGTTCATTCCTTTAACCATCATCTTTCCCAGGAATCCTTCCGGCTTGCGTGTCTGATTGATGTATTTTTTAATTAGTCCCATGATTTTGCTCCTTTAATACATTTTTTATGTTAGTGATAGTTAACATTTTATGAAATTTCAGTCTTTTGTCAATTTCCTTTAAAATATTCCTCAAAAAAATAGGATGAATCTTACTCCACCTGGATCTGAATTATTATTGAATTAAAATAGCTAAAAATCTTCTTGACTTGTATATACCGTTCGGTATATTATATACCAATCGGTATACAATATGGAAAATGAAAACAGTAAAGAAGTAATTATAAAAAACGCAATCAGTCTTTTTGCGAAAAAAGGTTATGAAGGTGTAGGGGTTCAGGAAATCTGCCAGCAATCTGGAATTACAAAACCTACACTCTATTATTTTTTCAAAAACAAAGAAGGACTTTTACAGGCAATAGCAGATTCAAAGGGGCAGGAGCTTTTTTCTGTCTTGCAGGAAGCATCCATCTATAAGCATGACTTTATAAAATCGCTTACGGATATTCTTACTGCTGAAATTACTTTTGCATCAGGAAATCCGGATTTTTTTAATCTTCATATAGTTTTATTAAATGCCCCGGCTGCATCAGAAGAGAAAGCTGTATATTGCGGTCTTGAAAATAAAATAAATCAGCTTTTTCTAGATTTCTTTAAAAAATCATCTGCTGAATTTGGAAACATGGCTGGAAAAGAAAGTCTTTATTCAAAGCTTTTTCATAACAATGTTTTAGCTATAGCCTTATCCTCTGCAAATGGAAAAATGATTCCTGATGATCAAATCTTATATCAAATTATCCATTCATTTGTGTATGGCGTTGCTAATTAATTTTACTTACAGGAAACAATAGGAAACAATAATGAACTATAATTTTTCAGATAAAATCTTTTATCATATTTATGCACTTGGTTTGGGAAATTGTCAAAAAAGAAATGATTTTTCCTGTCCTCCTGGAGACTTTTTCCAAAAGCTTGAAGGGGATTTAGACAGAATTAAGGCTCTTGGAGTTAATGCACTTTTAATCGGGCCTATTTTTGAATCTACAGCACATGGTTATGATACTCTTGATTATTTTCATGTAGACCGTCGTCTTGGTAATAATGAAAGCTTCCGTCATTTTTGTAAAGTCTGTCATGAAAAAGGTTTTGTTGTTTGTTTGGATGCGGTTTTAAACCACACCGGCAGGGACTTTTTTGCCTTTAAGGATTTACAGGCTAAGGGCTCCCAGAGCCAGTACAAAGACTGGTATAAAAATCTTCGTTTCGACCGCCGCAGTTGTATGGGAGACTGTTTTGATTATGACGGCTGGGCTGGCTGTATGGATTTAGTAAAGCTTGATGTTGATAATCTTCAGGTTCAGCAGCATCTTTTTTCTGCCGTAAAAATGTGGATTGAAGATTTTGCTATAGACGGCCTTCGTCTGGATGCTGCAGATGTTCTTTCTAAAAGCTTTTTGGACAGGCTTGGCTGCTTTTGTCGTACGCTTAAGGAAGATTTCTATCTTGTGGGCGAAGTCGTTCATGGTGATTACAATGAATGGGCAAGACCTGGTAGGATTGATTCTGTTACCAATTATCAGATATATAAGGCTTTATGGTCCAGTCTGAACGACGGGAACTTTTTTGAGCTTTCATATAACCTGAATAGAGAATATTCGAGTGAGGATGGAATTTATAAAAATATATTGCTGTATAATTTTGTAGACAATCATGATGTAAACAGACTTGGGTCTGTACTAAAAAAACCTCAAAAAAATCTTTATCTTTTATATGGACTTTTATTTGCTATTCCTGGAATTCCTTCAATTTATTATGGAAGTGAATTAGCCCTGCGTGGAGAAAGAGGTCAATGGGATGACTATAACTTGCGGCCGGCTTTACCACCTTTTTCAGCTTCTATTCCCGAATATCTAAAAGCTGAATTCAATGCAGATTTTTTAGCTCCTGCAATTTCACTTTTCTCAAAAATCAGAAGTGAAAATCTAGCCTTACAGAAGGGAGCTTTTAGAATTGAATATACCTCAAACCTTCAGTTTGCCTTTTGGAGGGAGTGGGAGAATGAGAAAATTTTGATAATAGCCAATTCTGATTCTTTAGAGGCTCTGATAAAATTAGATTTACCCCAGGGGAACTATAAAAATCTGCTAGATGGAAAACTGTATCATTCAAATGATTTTAAAGGGCTCCAGCTAGCAGCTTCATCATTTTATATTCTGAAGTTTATACATTAAAGAGTTTTACTTCATCACTAATTTGATTGATAGATTCCTTGAGCTTGCTGGAAATCTCTTGAAGACCAGTACCTGTAAGATTAATTCTTTCTGCTCCTACAGACATTTCGTCCATGCTTTGCTTCATAACAAGGGTAGAATCCTGAAGGTTTTTAACTTCATCAAGAATCTGCTTATTGCCTTCTGACATTTCATGACTGGCAGTTCTAACTTCTGTTGTACTGTCATTCATGTCGTGAAGAGCCTGATTAATCTGCTGAGAGCCTACAGTCTGTTCTTCCATTGCAGCTTTAATTAAGCGAACAATTTCATCAGTTTCTTTAATTTCACTTGAAACAGAAATAAAGGCCTTATTTGATTCACTTGATGCATTTACAACCTGGGCAATTGATTCACGAATACTAGAAAGCTGATTTCCTATTGTCTTTGACTGGGCAGTAGAAGTTTCTGAAAGCTTTCTGATTTCATCAGCTACAACACTAAAGCCTTTTCCTGCATCACCGGCATGGGCTGCTTCAATTGCGGCATTCATAGCCAGAAGGTTGGTCTGCTCTGCAATATTTGAAATAACCTGGTTTGCTTCACTAAGCATTTCAGATTCGGTTACAATCTGTTCAATCTTATTACTTACGTCTTCCTGCTTTGCTGAACCATTCTGAGAATCAACAAGAAGCTTATCAAAGGATTTTGCCATCTTATCTACAGAGCGGTTTACTGAGTCAATATTTCCCATCATCTCTTCTACTGCAGATGAGGCTGCCACAACCCCATGGGCCTGGTTTTCAATAAGGTGTTCAAGAGAAGCAATGTTAGAAGCAATCTGGTTTACGGCACTTGCAGTTTGAGAAACACTCTGGCTCTGGTTTTCAATCTGATTGTGCACACTTCCAATATTTGCAATAATTTCTGTAATTGAAGCTGAAGTATCCTGGGTGCTTGAATCCATTGCAGAACCTACAGTTTCCAGATTTTCCTGTGAAGTTTTTATATTAGTAAGAATATTCTGCAGTTTTTCTGTAAAGTTATTAAAGCCTTCAACAACACTTCCAACTTCATCTTTAGATTTTATTTCAATTCGCTTTGTAAGATCTGCGTTTCCGCTGGCAATTTCATTAATAGAATGACTTACAGTTTTTAGAGGTTTTACAATTATATGAATAATTGGAATTAAAATTATAGAAGCAATAAGGATTGAGACAATCAGACTTAACAAAGAAAAATTATTCAATTTACCCAGGTGGGCAAAGTAATAATCATAAGGAACTGCAGCCATAAGAGACCAGCTTGTAGATTTTATAGGCATATATTCTACAATAGTCCGATTATTTGTTTCAGGATACTTCATTGTAAATCTATTTTGATTGCCCTTTAAAAGTTCTGTTTTATAAGAAGCGAAATCATCAGAATTAAAAAGTTCCTTTAATTTAATATAAGAGTCACCTTCGTTCTTTGCATAACCAAAAACATGTTCTGTTGCTCTTGCAATGATTGCAGGATGGTGTCCGCCACCCATATCAATACCCTTAGCAATTTCTCCAAAGCTGTTTCCATTTACAAGGGCTACTAAGGCACCGGATACCTGATTATTGCTATAAACAGGAACTGTGTAAATCAAAAGAATCTGTTCTTCTGTTTCTTCAACAGTCTTACCATCTTCTGTTCTGCCTTCCATTTCCTGAGCGTTCCAGATAATTGGATCGGTAACAACTTCTTTTCCTAAAAGAGTCTGTTTTACATAGTCCATATCTGCAAAGTTTACCTTTGATCCATCTCCATAAATTGTAAAGCCATCTTTATCATAAAATGCGACATTTACATATTTTTCTGGATTTGACTGGGCAATTGTAATAAGCTGTGCGCACTTATCTTCCAGTGCTACATCTGGACTTGAATAAAAGGGAAGCATAGCAATGGAGCGGAGCATTGTTAAATAGGTTTCATTTAAATCTATAATTTGCTGTTCAGCTTTTGAAGCTACAATATTTAAGGTTTCATTAACCGACATTTCCATAGATTTCTTTGCCTGTTTAAAGGAAAAAAAACTCTGGAAGCTTGTAGTAATAAAGAGAATTCCTATTACTACTAAAAGAATTTTTACGCGTATACTCTTCATGAAGTACTCCTTATTTAACCTAGATTATATCTTTGGCTTGAATAATAATCAAATAAAATTGATAGAAATGTTAGTGATGAAAAACAAGGGTGGGCGTAAAGTCAAATGTAAACTCAAATGTAAACTCAAATGTAAAGGCAAAGTCAAAATCAAAATCAAAATTTGGAAGCTGATTGACCTAGTCACATAATTTATTTAAAATATTTTTCATGGAAAAAAAACGGGCATTAAATAATAGAACACTAACCCTGGAAGACAGCGAGCGCCCCAAGTTAAAGGCTTCTCTTCTTACAGAAGACTTTCTTTCCTCACATCCGGATAGCCAAATTATAAATAAAACTCTTAATGGCGATATAGTCAGCATGCTGAAATTTATTCCGGATAAATTTGCAGATCTTATAATAATTGATCCTCCCTATAATTTGTCTAAAAACTTTAATGGCATGCACTTTAATTCAAGAAGCGAAGATTCTTATGAGGCCTATTTATCAGAATGGTTCCCCCTGGTTTGTTCAAAACTAAAGGACAATGGCTCTCTTTATATGTGCGGGGACTGGAAGTGTACCTCGGCTCTTCAGCGGGCTATAGAAAAAGAGCTGACTATTATGAACCGTATAACCTGGCAGAGGGAAAAGGGTCGGGGAGCAAAGTCTAACTGGAAGAATGGCATGGAAGATATCTGGTTTGCCGTAAAAAATCCGGAGGATTATTACTTTAATGTTGAAGCTGTTAAGCAGAAAAGACAGGT
>JAIKYB010000126.1 GCA_024683675.1 Treponema sp. | reverse complement strand
CCCTCCTAATTGAAATCAGTCATTTGCTTTTTTACCAGCGCAGTACAGATATAGATGACCTCCTTTTAAATAGCAGCGGAGTCTTAATTGGTGCTATAATTTATTTTGGAATTAAAAAAATTATCCAAATAATTAAGAGGTAACTTTTAATGACGCTCTTCACTGCCAAAGTTTTTTCTGAGGAAAAATACCAGCTTGGAGAATCTCCTTTTTACGATGCCCGCACAGGCCTTCTTTCCTGGGTAGACATTACTGAAGGAAAGTTTTTTACCCAGGCTGATGATGGAAGTCGTCGGGAATTCGATATAGGACAAACTCTCGGCGCTGCCCTTCCTGCCCAGAAAGCCGGAACTTATGTAATTTGCGGAACGGACGGACTTTATCTTTTAGATGCTTTGGCCCAAAATACTTGTCTAAAACCTCTTCAAAATCTTACTTCTTATTTCGAAAGCTTCCAGCGTTGTAACGATGCAAAGTCCGACCCCGCCGGACGTCTCTGGTTCGGTTCTTCTGTAAATGACGACCACGAGGCCTGCGGGAACCTTTACTGTATGGATACTCTGGACGGCGGAAAAATTACTGTGCGCCAGGCTGGGACTAAGATTTCCAACGGACTTGCCTGGAGTCGTGACCATAAAAAGTTCTACTTTTCAGATTCCCTTGAGCACGCAGTCTTTTCTTATGATTATGATGAAGAAAGCGGTCAGATTTCAAATCGACAGGTTTTATTTACTGTAGATGGTCCATGCGTTTCAGACGGGATGTGCATTGACGACCAGGATAATCTTTGGGTTGCCTTTTGGGGCGGTCACAGAATTGAGCAGAGAAGCACAAAAGACGGAAGCCTTATTGCAAAAATTGATGTAGATGCAGAAAATGTCACTTCCTGCTGCTTTATGGGAAAAGAATTGAACACTCTCTTTATAACAACTTCGGGAAATGCTTTAAATGGTCAGAATGACGGCCGCCTTTTTACCTGTAAGGTAGATGCTAAAGGGCCGTCCTGCGATTTTTGTAAGCTCTAATTAGAGCCAGCCTTCCCATTCCTTCTGACACATTCCAACTGTCGCTTCAGTTTTTCCATTACGGCAAACCGGCTGTTTCAAAAGGCTTACTTGATTTTCAAAAAGCTTTCCTTCCTTTTCGCTGTCGTCAAGATAAGCAATGCTGGCGTAATTTTTTGAAGATTTATCTATCATAGCGTCCAGGGCATCTGCACGGGAGCCTTCTTTTTTGGCAAGGGCAGAAAGAACCGAATCAAATTCTCCGGCGCTCATTTCTTTTTCTTTAAGGTCTACAAACTGGAAAGGCACCCTTCTTTCTTTGAAAAATCTCTGGGCAGCCTTACAATCAAAGGATTTATTTGTTCCGAATATCTGAATCATTTTTTACTCCGCTTTTTTGATTTTACTGCCTACCATCATCCCATTTATTGCGGACAATTTCCAGCACTTCTTCCAGGGAAAGCCCCATTTCTTTACAGGCCCTTATGTCCTTTTCAATTAATTCCTGAGCCGCAGAATTTCTTTTATCTGAAATTTCGTGGTGGGCCAGGTCGCTTACAAAGGTTCCACGTCCAGCCGCAGTAGAAATAAAGCCTTCCCTCTCCAGCTGTTCCCAGGCCTGTTTTACCGGAATAACACTGACCCTCAGATTTACTGCAACCGTACGGATTGGAGGAAGCTTTTCCCCGCTGGCAAGCTGACCGCTCATAATCTGGGCGGCGATCTGCTCGTAAATCTGAGTATAAATTGGTTTATCCGATTTTTGTGAAAGCACTATATCCATTTAATTAACGCACGGTCCCTGAGCTTGTCGAAGGGACAATCCCTGAGCTTGTCGAAGGGACAATCCCTGAGCCTGTCGAAGGGGCGGTCCCTGAAGCTCTCGAAGGGTTACATATCATATTTTTCAAACTGCTTACAAGCCCTGTGGTAGGTCAAAATCCAGCTAAAAATATAAAGCAAACAGCCAGCACATAATACAAAAACTTGAGGAAGAAGACTAGTCTCATGCCCTGTAAAAATCTGACCAACTTTTGCAATCACATTTAATTCCTCTACTTCTCCACTTGCAACTTTTTTGATAAAAGCCCTGTAAGTCCAAACCGGAAAATCACATATTGCGTAAACAAGGAAATAGATAAAG
>JAIKYB010000107.1 GCA_024683675.1 Treponema sp. | reverse complement strand
GTATGCAGAAGATTTTGCAAAGATTGTAATTCCCTGCGTCTTGATTTCTAATGATGCAAAGAAGGTTGAAAATACAAATCTTTCAAGCATAAGTCCAGATAACATTAGTGCGGCAGAATATTCTGCAGAATATCTGATTTCCCATGGACACAAAAAAATTGGTGTGATTGGTGGAGATTTAGAAAGTTCAGGAACTACAAAAAAGCGTTTTGAAGGTTTTTTGAAGGCAATGCAAAAACATGGTCTGGATTATGATAAAAGGGCCTATGCAGTTTCTAAGTATTCCTTTGCTGGAGGGGCAGCAGCCGCAGAAAAGCTTATTAAGGAATGCCCTGATATAACTGCAATTTTTACCATGGCCGATTCTATGGCAATTGGTGCCTGCAGAAAATTAAAGGATATGGGCTATTCTATACCTGAAGATTTTTCTGTTGTCGGATTTGATGGTTTGCCTTATGCAGATTTTTATAATCCGCGAATTGCAACTGTGCTTCAATCTCCAAGAGAGTTAGCCGGAGGCGGTCTTGATATGCTTTTGAACTGTATAGAAAGGGGAGCTCCTGCCTCCCACGAACTGCTTCCATTCAGTTTTATAGAAGGCGAAAGTGTAAAAAACATTTAGCCGTTTTTGAAGGTGATTTAATTGTTTCAGTCAGATAGTTTCATTAAAAGGGGAAGTGGCGTTTTAATGCACATTTCTTCCTTGCCCGGAGAGACCGGTATTGGTACTCTGGGTCAGACAGCTTATGATTTCATAGATTTTTTGAAGGAGGCCGACCAGTCTTACTGGCAGATTTTGCCGGTTGGGCCTACAGGTTATGGCGATTCTCCTTATCAGAGTTTTTCTACCTTTGCGGGCAATCCATATTTTATAGATTTGGACAAGCTTTGCCAGGAGGGGCTTTTACGGGCCTTTGAATACCAGAGCCTGAAGTGGGGTAAAAATCCAAAATATGTAGATTTTGGACTTTTATATCAAAACCGCAGAAAGGTCTTTGAACTGGTTCAGAAATCCTTTGAAAAAAATATTCCAGCTGATTTCTCTGACTTTTGCCGGGAAAACTCTTTCTGGCTGGAGGATTACGCTCTTTTTATGTCTGTAAAGGATGCTCATCAGGGGGCTTCTTTATTAGACTGGGAAGATGATATAAGATTGCGCTCACCTTTAGCCCTGGAAAAGTGGAAAAATAAAAGCGCAGAAAGAATGAATTATTACCGCATTCAGCAGTACCTGTTTTTTAAGCAGTGGAAGGAATTAAAGGCTTATGCTAATGCTAAGGGGATAAAAATAATCGGTGATATTCCTATATATGTTTCTCCAGATAGTGCCGATGTTTGGACCCATCCTGAAAACTTCCTGCTGGACGAAAAACGGGTACCGCTGGAGCTAGCGGGTTGTCCGCCGGATGCCTTTACAGATGCTGGGCAGCTCTGGGGAAATCCTGTTTACAATTGGGATTATATGAAGGCTGATAATTACAGCTGGTGGAAAAAAAGATTAAAGGCAAGTCTTTCTATTTATGATGTTCTAAGAATTGACCATTTCCGAGGCTTTGATAGCTTTTATTCTATTAAATATGGCGCAAAAGATGCTAGAAAGGGACAATGGAAGAAGGGGCCTGGAATTGGATTTTTTACGGAGATTAAAAAAGAAATAGGGGAACCTGCTATTATTGCAGAAGATCTGGGCTTTATGACTGACAGCGTAAGGCAGCTTTTAAAGGAAAGCGGCTTTCCGGGAATGAAGGTTCTTCAGTTTGCTTTTGATACTCGGGATTCTAACAATGCCTCTTACATTCCGGAAAACTATTCTGAAAATTCAGTAGTTTATACAGGAACTCATGACAATGATACAATAAAAGGCTGGATAAAGACTGCATTTCCAGAGGATGTTAGCTTTGCTCTGGATTATTATAAAATCAAAAAGAAATCTGCACTTAGGGAGGCTATGATTCTTTCTGCTATGAACAGTAAAGCCAATACTTGTATTCTTACCATGCAGGATTTAATTGGACTTGGAAGTGAGGCTAGAATGAACACTCCTTCTTCTGTCGGTTTAAACTGGCAGTGGCGGGCTCTTCCCAATCAGATAAATAAAGAAATAGCTGATTGGCTAAAAGATATAACAATAGCTTCAGACAGAGTGAATCAGTAATTTTATATTGTAAATCCCCGTGATTTCTGATATTATCATGAAAATTAAACGCTAAGTTTTTTAAGGAGCGTATTTTCATGCTTACTGGTCGTCATTTGATTCAGCCGGATGATTTGTCGGTGTCTGAAATCGAAGAAATTTGTTCTTTGGCTGAACAGATTATTGTTGATCCTAAATCATTTCAAGATGTGTGTCGCGGGAAAATTCTTGCGACACTTTTTTTTGAGCCTAGCACTAGAACAAGGCTTTCTTTTGAGGCAGCAATGCTTCGTCTGGGTGGTTCAGTAGAAGGTTTTTCTGATGCTGATAACACCTCATCTGTAAAAGGGGAAACTCTTGCAGATACAATCCGTGTAGTTTCAAGCTATGCAGATGTAATTGCAATGAGAACTCCAAAAGAAGGTGCAGCTCTGCTTGCCAGCAAGTATTCAGCTTGTCCTGTAATTAATGCGGGAGACGGTGGACACTATCATCCAACACAAACCCTTACAGACTTAGTTACAATCCGACAGCTTTTAGGCGGACTTGAAAATCATACTGTAGGCTTTTGCGGTGACCTTAAGTTTGGCCGTACAGTTCATTCTCTTGCAGAAGCCCTGCGCCGTTTCAAGGGAAATCGTTTTATTTTTATCAGCCCAAAAGAACTTTCTGTCCCTGATTACCTGATTACAAATGTTCTTGAACCAGCTGGTGTAAAATATGAAATTGTAGAAAGCCTTGATTCAGTAATTGATCAGCTTGATATACTTTACATGACTCGTGTTCAAAAGGAACGCTTCTTTAATGAACAGGATTATATCCGCCTCAAGGACAGCTATATTCTTGATAAGCAGAAGATGTCCCTTGCCCGTAAAAATATGATTGTTCTGCATCCTCTTCCACGCGTAAATGAAATCACTCCAGAGGTAGATGATGATCCACGCGCAGCCTACTTTAAGCAGGTAAAATACGGAATGTATGCCAGAATGGCTCTTATTGCTAAGCTTACCGGTTCGCTTTAAGGAGGGGAAAAATGTTGAACGTAAATACAATCAAAAACGGTCTTGTAATTGACCATATTCGTGCAGGCCTCGGCTGGCAGATTTACCAGTGGCTTGGTTTGGATAAGCTTCCTTTTACTTCCTGCCTTATTCAGAATGTAAGCTCTGAAAAATCAGGGAAAAAGGATATCATAAAAATCGATAACATTATCAACATTGATTATTCTGTACTTGGTTTTATTGACCCGGATATCTGTGTAAATGTAATCGAAAATGAAAAAATTGTACGTAAAATAAATATGGAGCTTCCGTCAAAGGTTCAGGGAGTTTTCAACTGCAAAAATCCTCGCTGTATTACTCAGACAGAGCATTATATAAAGCCAAACTTCCTGCTTGTTGATAAGCAGAAGGGACTTTATAAGTGTGAATTCTGCGATACTCTATATGTTGCAGGTGCTACAAACACTCAGCTTTAATTTAATTCTAGAAAAGGAGAAATCATGCCTAAAGCACTTTTAATTTATAATGCCAGACTTCTTGATGAAAATATGGATTGCCCTGGAGCTGTCCTGGTAGTGGAAGGAAAAATCCGCTCTGTTTTTCATGGTTATTTCACCAGTTCTGCAACTGTAGAACAATTTGCCCGCTCAGTTTTGGCAGAAGATGGCTTTAAGGATGATTCTCCTGTTGATTTATATGATGCCAAGGGACTTACCCTTACACCGGCCTTTATAGATATGCATGTTCACATGCGTTATCCGGGACAGACTCAAAAGGAAGATTTAAACACAGGGCTTCATGCGGCTGCAGCTGGTGGTTATGGTACTGTAGTTGCAATGCCAAATACAAATCCTGTGGTTTCTTCTGCAGAAATGGCAATGAGGATAGAAAGAGAAGCTGCCGCTATAGGGCTTACCCATTTGTTCCAGACTGTAAGCATTACAAAGAATTTTGACGGGCATGATACCAGTCACCTGGATGCTATCGACAAAAAATACATTCCTGTAATTACAGAAGATGGAAAGGACGTACTTTCTTCTGCTGTGATGCTTGAAGGAATGAGCAAGGCTGCGGAAAAGGGAATTGTAGTAAGCTGCCACTCTGAGGATTTGGAGCTTGGTGCTCAGGCAAAACCCTTCCGTGCACAGGCTCTTGATATAATGAAGAGTGTCGGACTTTCTGCCTGGGGAAGTGACGAAGTTGACGAAGATGATGACGGAATGGCAGCTGCGGTAGATAAGATTGACCTGGCTTTAACTCGTGCAAACGAGTTCCTTGCTCTTGCAGAAGATACTGCTACCGTTCGCAATTTGATGCTGGCCCAGCAGGCTGGCTGTCATGTTCATATTGCTCATGTTAGTACGGCAAATTGTATATCGGCTATCCGTGAATTTAAAAATGGTCTTTTAGATGATGAAGCTGATTTTGCTGCAAATGAAGCTGATGCAGCTTACCAGGCCTTTGAAGAAGGAGAAGCCTTTTATCCGGCTAAACGTGCTTCAGACGGCTTTGCTGTTACCTGCGAGGTAACTCCTCATCACTTAGCTTTATGTGGAACAGATGAGCCTTATATAAGGGCCCTTGTAAACCCACCACTTCGCAGCGAAGATGACCGTGTTGCTTTAATTGAAGCCCTGAGAGACGGAACTGTAGATGTAATTTCAACTGACCACGCGCCCCATACTCTGGAGGACAAGGCAGCCGGAGCTCCGGGCTTTACTGGCTTGGAAACGGCCTATGCGGTAAGTAACACCGTTCTTGTTCACGACTGCCAGTTTAATCCCCGCCGCCTTAGCCAGCTTATGTCGGCTGCACCGGCGAGAATTCTTGGCCTGCAGAAGGGTCGCTTAAAGACAGGCTTTGACGCTGACCTTACACTTATTGATCCTGAAGAAGAATGGACTGTAGACAGCAGTCTCTTCTACAGTAAGGG
>JAIKYB010000071.1 GCA_024683675.1 Treponema sp. | reverse complement strand
CTTAAGGAAACTGCTTTTTTTGAAAAAGTATTCGGTTCTACTCCTGAATTTGTAGAAAACCATGAGGTTGAAAAGCCTGTCGTTGATGAAGTTCCATTAAAAGAAGATGTTACAATCCGAATAGAAAAGGTTCAGCCACTTCCGGAGCCTACAGAAAGCGAAGAAGAGGACTTTATCACCGTTCAGCCAGAAAAAGAAAATAATGTTGTAGAAGAAGTAAAAAAGGAAGATGTAAAAAAGCCTGAAGTAAAAAAGACCGAAAACAAAAAAGAAGAGCCTAAGAAAGCTGCTACAAGTGAGCTTGAGTTGTGTTTTGTCTTGATTGATGGTGATGGAAGTGTTCTTCGTAAGCAAATTAAACGTTCTGTGCCAAAAAATGATTCTCCGCTTACAAATGCCATTAACCTGCTTTTGAATGGTCCTGACACTACAAAAGCTGCAGAAAAGAATTGTATGACCCTTATTCCAGAAGGAACCCGTTTAATAAGTGCAAAAGTGCAGGGCGGAGTTGCTTATCTGAACTTTACAGAAGAGTTCCTCTTTAATGGACTTGGAATTGACGGTCAGATTCATCAGCTGGAACAGATTGTTTATACAGCAACTGCCTTTCCGACCGTCAGCAGTGTTCAGTTTATGATTGAAGGAAAGAAACAGGAATACCTGAGTGAGGGAGTCTGGATAGGCTCACCTCTCTCAAGAGCAAATTTCTAGTTTGAATAAGATTTAATTATTTTCTGATAGTAGGAAGGATTTTCTTTCCAGGCATTTTCAAAGGTAGAAATTGAAAAGTAACCAAAATCATTATTTTCTTTGTTTTTAGCAAGAACTTTTGTACTGATTACATATTTTTCTGTATTTCCCTGAAAAATGTTGGCAGAGATTTCAATTTTGTTTTTATTCTTTTTAATTAAAAGACTTGAAAAATCTGTGTAGGAATCCTGGGCACTTTCAATCAGTCGTCTTATGATGTAGCATTCATTACGATTCGAATCCTTGTCAAAAGAAGGAACCTTTCCCAGAGTAACCATAGAATTATCTCCCAACATCCAGAAGTTTTCCATAGGCTGACTCCAGTCAGAATCCAGACTAACAGTTTGATTTTCGAACTTGTATTTTACAGACTTTGCTTTACTTTTAGCTTTGTTTGCTTTGCTTTTGTTGTCTTTCTTGTCTTCTCTTTTTGGAAAACCCTTAAAGTCTTCAAAAGATTTATCAAAGCTGTCTTTTAGCTGGCCTGTAGTAACACATTCAAGCTGAGCCTGCCCTTCTATTGAATAAATTCCCTTTATATTAAAAAGAGGAATTGTGCAATCATAAAGCATAGCTACAGAGCCGCCAAACTGTTCATAATCCTGAAAAATCTTTACATCTCTTTCTCTTATGTCATCAGCGTGCTGACGGTGGCTTGAAAACTCATAGAGAATATCATGTAAATAGTTTACAAGGTCAGTGTCTTCTGTATTCGGCATGATTGTCGAAAGAATTCGCTCTCCTGTCATTTCCCAGTAAGAGGCATCAGGATTTATTGTCATAAGAATTGCAATATCCTTTTCAGGCTGCATTCCAACATTATCCTGTGGTGCATAATAGCGAATCTGGATTGTAGCTTCATCATAATAAAGCATTCCTACATAGGACTCCCTTGTAAAGGTATTGTCCTTGTAGTAAACATACTCTCCAGAATTATCTGCCAGATAGGAGGTAAAGCCAGGAAGAGCATTAGCGGCTATAGTAAGCGATAAAAGTCCTAATATTGATGTAATTATCTTTTTCATCGTTTCTATTATTAAGCGTTCAGTTTCTTAAGCTCTGCTCTAACAAAGTCTACTGCTTTGGCAGCTGCTTCTTCTGCAGGAACTAAACTTGCTTCGTCTTCGCTTCTGATTTTCATTTCAACATTTGGCAGGTTTTTGTCACCAACTACAATGCGGATTGGGTATCCAATAAGCTCAGAGTCGGTAAACTTAACACCAGGACGTTCATTGCGGTCATCAAGAAGAACTTCAATTCCTTCTGCTGTAAGCTGGTCATAAAGCTGGTCTGCAACTTCCTTCATCTTGTCCTTATACTGGATAGGAACAATTGCAACCTGATAAGGAGCTACAGTCATAGGCCAGATAATACCCTTATCATCATGATGTCCTTCAATAATTGAAGCCAGAGTACGGTCTACACCAATTCCGTAACAGCCCATAAGTGGAGTAACAGGTTTTCCGTTTTCTCCAAGGTAAGTTACGTTCATAGACTTTGTATATTTTGTTCCAAGCTTAAAGATATGTCCAAGCTCGTTACCTTTCTTCATATAGAACTTTCCGCCGCACTCAGGGCAGGCATCGCCTTCCTTACAGGTGCGTACATCTGCAGTCATAAAGGTTGTGAAGTCGCGGCCTGGTTCAACGTGCTTAATGTGGAAGCCTTCTTTTCCGGCTCCTGCAATACAGTCGTGCATATCTACAGTAGACTTGTCAGCAATTACAGGAATCTTAATTCCTACAGGACCAACAAAGCCGTGTGGAGCTCCGCTGTATTTTAAAACCTCCTCGTCGCTAGCTAATTCAGCACCGCTGGCCTTAAGTTCAGCAGCAAGCTTTGTTTCGTTTACATCTAAGTCTCCACGGATAAGCACGCAGAAATATGTTTCTGGGATGTATGTTACGCCACCTTCGGTAACAGTTTCTGCATTCTTGTAGAATTCTGTTTTAGAAAGGTCAACTGCACAGTTATATACCTTGTAGATAAGAGCCTTAAGGAAGGTTGTAGATTTTTCTCCAAAGAATTTTTCCATGTCTTCAATGCTGAATACATTTGGAGTTGCAACTTCTTCAATTGCCTTGTCTGTCTTTTTCTGTGGATTTCCCTGACTGTCCAGTGGAACTTCAGTTTTGCAGGCAGCTTTTTCTACGTTGGCAGCATAATCACAGTTAGGACAGAGAAGAAGTGTATCGTCACCAACAGGGCTTTCTACCATAAATTCTTCGGAGCCTGAACCGCCCATAGAACCTGTGTCTGCTTTTACAGAAATTGTTGAAAGTCCCATGCGTTTGAAAATACGACGGTATGCAGCGGCAACATTGTCATAAGACGAATCCAAATCAGATTGATCTTTATCAAAAGAATAGGCATCCATCATTGTGAATTCGCGGCCTCTCATTACACCATAACGAGGACGGATTTCATCACGATATTTTGTATTTATCTGATAAAGAGTAAAAGGTAACTGTTTGTAAGAAGAAAGTCCTTCGCGAACTACTGCAGTAAAGGCTTCTTCTGCAGTTGGAGAAACAACCATATCCTGACCCTGACGATTCTGTGCAGTAAGCATTTCTCCTGCCATCTTATCCCAGCGTCCAGATTCGCGCCAAAGATCACCGGGCTGAATTACTGTCGGCTTAATTTCAAGAAGGCCTGCTTTATCAAGTTCTTCTCTAATGATTTTCTGAACCTTCATAAATGAGCGGTAGCCGAATGGCATGTAAGTATAAAGACCGTTTCCAAGCTTTCTGATAAGACCAGAGCGCATCATAAGCTGATGGCTGGCAATAACTGCGTCGTTTGGAGCTTCGCGCAGTGTTGAGATGATTGTTTTACTAGCTTTCATGTCTAGTATTTTAGTGTAAAACGATTGTCGTGTCGAGCATCCCTATTTTCAGGGACAGCCTTTATTTTTTCAGCAGACAGATAATCCTTTCTGAATCCAAAGTAAAAGGAGTTTTCTTATAATCATTGTAAAATTCAATAGAAGAAAAGCCCATTTCGCTTGCTGTAGCTTTAAAGGTTTCCAAGCTGATTGGAGTTACAACTTCATCCTTTACTTCATCAATCATTTTACCGTCGCTTGTTACTACGTGCTGGTATAACTTGTAGCTGGCCAGCTCTGTATTTTTTATGAGAGATGAATATAAGGTTGCTTTGTCGCAGCTTCTTTCCGGCAGATCTATTTTTGTTTCTGAAAAATCGTATTTTGCAAAGTTAATTAAATCAAGAACCAGATAGCCACCATCTGAAAGCAGCATTTTTGCATCAAGAATAAACTTCTTAGCCAGCCCTCTATCCTTCAAGAAAATAAGACGATAGTTCAGACAGGTAACTACATTGTAGTGGTTTTTTGCCAGAAAGCGGCTGATATCAACAGGATTTAAGTTAAAAACATTAATCTTACTTTTCTGTTCTACAATTTTGGTGTTAACTCTTTTGATAAATTCTGGATATTGGTCAGTAACAGTAACTTCATGCTTGTCGCAAAGTTCTAGAGAAAGACTGGCAGGACCACATTCAACACTTAAAAATTTAGCAGGACTTGTAAAATTTCCTAAAAGCGATTCAAAAAACTCTTTCTGATTTGCTTCTGGCTGGAATAAGTCTTCGTAATAATCCATCCATCGTTTTATATAAATCATAACACATTAATTATATATCAGAATGAGAGAAATTCAAGGAAAAAGAGCCTTTAAGAAAAGGGACCTTCCTTTAGTTTATTTTCCAGTGATTGTTGTCTTTGTAAAAACGATTTGCATTCACTTCCAGAAGTCTTCCATCTTCACCAGACATTTTTACCATTGATGTAAGAGGATTTACTTCAGTAATACGGAATTCAGTTCCATCATAGCGGATTCGGATTCCTTCATTTGGAAGTTTTTTGCGCATTTCATTATACCAGTCATGTTCATAAGAAAGACAGCATAAGAGACGGCCGCACTGTCCTGAAATCTTCATGGAATTTAAAGACAGGTTCTGATCCTTTGCCATTTTGATTGAAACTGGTTTCAGCTTGTCAGAAACGGCATGACAGCAGAAAGGTCTGCCGCAAACACCCAGGCCACCTGTAATACGGGATTCATCTCTAACACCAATCTGGCGCAATTCGATTCGCATTTTAAATACAGAAACCAGGTCTTTTACAAGCTCTCTGAAGTCTACTCGGTTTTCGGAACTAAAGAAGAACAGGGCCTTCTGCTCTTCAAAAAGAAAGTGAGTCTGCACCAGCTTCATATCAAGCTTGTGGATGGCAACCTTTTCTTTAAAAATAGGATAAGCTTCTTTTTCCTTTTTCTCTAATTCACGAAGCTTTACTATATCCTCTTCACTTGCTTTTCTTTCAATAGAAACTATATCAGTTTTCTTTACGCCCATTGGTTTTTTTGTAATTCCCAATACAAAGGCCATGTCTTTTCCATAGCGGGTAGGGCAAATTACATAATCACCTGATACCAGCTTCATTTTATCGGTAACCTTAGCGTATAAAGTTTCACATGAGTATCCAAGTTTTAAATGGTAGAGAGGTTCGTTTACAACTATGTCTTCACTTTCGGAAGAAGAGCTGTCATTATCTTCCAAAGATGCAAGAGCTTCACTGTCGTCATCTATATCTGTTTCAAAAATATCACTCATATTATTTTAGTATACCTCACGATTTAAGAACTCATCAAGTCAATTATGAGCCCTTTTATTTCATTTACTTGAGCCAAAATCTTCAGATTATTCATCTGAGTTTCCAAAGTTGCCCTTGTTAAGGCGTCCAGCTTCTCATTAATCACCTGAATCTGATATCGTGGGTCAATTCGGTGAGGTGGTAAAGAGTAATTTGAAAAAAAGTTTGACCGTGAGGGTACAATCCTGTCTTTACCCAATCTGTTTTTCTTTCTATGTGATGATACTTCAAAATTATTGTTGATTACAAAGGTCATAAACTGGCGGACTGCTGTCTTAAAATTTTCTATGTTTTCTTTTGAAAGCTCTTCTGAAAGTTCGTTTCCGGCTATATCTACAGCATCCTTTAAGTAAATGGCAGCTTCTTCAACTTCCATTCCGGCAATTTCAAGTGGAAGGCCCTGTGCTAAGGTATTAGCCTCATTGACGTTTGCTTCGGCTTTTAAAAGCTCTGAAAATTTTGTTTTCTTTGTAGAAGATGCCTTTTCTTTTTTCTGATTTTTTTTAAGTGCTTCGTTAGTTGAGCTTTGAACTCCTGAGTAATAATAATTTGTTCCCAGAGAATCAATTTCTGCCATTAGAGAGAAGCCTTTACCTTTATTGCTTGTGACTGAAGATATTCGTCTGCTTTTGCAGCGAAGCTTTCCTCTTCTTTGATTGATATACAGTGGCCATGAACTAAAGCCATATTTTCTATTGTGATTTTGTGAGAGATTATATCACCGACTACGATAGCTTCAGAAAGAAGTTTAACTCCATCCAAAGCATGAATGTTTCCCAGAATAATTCCACCAATTATGATTGATTTAGCCTTTACATTTCCTCGGATTCTGGCATTTTCACCAATAATTACATTTCCGTCTGTTTCAAGATTTCCATCTATATCGCCATCAACACGAACAAAGCCGTTTACACGAAGATTGCCTGAAATTGCAGAACCGCTTCCAACGACAGTGTTAATTGAGATGTCATCTATTCGTAAAGCCATATAAACCTATTTTGATAAATTGATATTGATGTATTTTGCTGGGTCTACTACATCAGAACCGATATGAACTTCATAGTGAAGGTGAGGACCTGTTGAAACGCCGGTATTACCGATTGTTCCAATAATTTCTCCCTGTTCAACGATTTGACCTTTCTTTACGCGGAATGCATTCAGGTGGGCATAACGTGTATACATACCATGATTATGCTTAATGATAACGTAATTTCCAAAGCTGTTGTCAAAAGAAACTGTTACGACTTGGCCAGATGCGGTTGCCATAACAGGGTCTCCTGAACGCCAGGTTGAAAAGTCCAATCCCTTGTGAATATACCAGTTTCCGTTTAATGGGTGAATGTTTGGTCCAAATGCCATAGAAATATGGTAGTTTGGATTTTTTACAGGACAAATACTTGGGATTTCTGTAAAGAGGTTCTGCTGAGTTTTAAGCATTTTTCCAATCTGTTCAATTGGTTTTACAGCATCCTCAAGATATGTTGTAAGTTCTTTGATGTCGGCAACTTCTTTTGAAGTTCCCTGTGAAAGTTCTGTAGAAGTAAAAAGTGCTGCAAGGTCACTGTTAGAAGAAGCTGTGTTAGAAGGATTTTTTACCTGATCAATTCCAAGCAAAGAAAGGCTCTGTGAAAGTGATGACTGGAAGCGTTTTGCAGCCTGGAAGAGATTTGCATTTTCATCACGAAGCTCGTCTAAGCTTGCAAGAGTTGTGCGGTTCTGTTCTTCCAGATTAGATATTTCTCTGTTTGCAGAAAGGGAATGGCTGTTATAAAAGAAGAAGGAGGCAATTACACCAGCAGCAAGTAAAAAGCCCAATATTAAGGCAAATACATTTGTCTGAAAGTTGATTACCTTTCCCTGAGAATGAGGAACAATCATGATAGTAAGCTTGCTATCAAAAACCTTGAAAATACGAACAAAAATATTGCCTAAAATTCTAAAAAAATGACCAAAGCCATGAGTTACGTTTGAGGCAAATTGTTTTTCAATCTTCTTGATAGAATTCGATGTTCTAGACATAGCCTTTATTCTCTAGTATACCATGCTATTGATTTTTGTGTCAATTTATGGAAATGAAACACAAAAATTTGACGGATTTAAAATCCTGTGCTATCTTTATCGGTAGAATAAAACCATTCTTTAGCATTGCGCCTTTTTGGAGATTAAAGCCATGAAGTTTTTTGATACTCACGCTCACATCGGGCTTATATACGATGATCCTATTGAACAATTACGCGTCGTTCAGCAAGCAAAGCAGGCTGGCGTTCAGCGCATTGTCAGCATAAATAATAGTCTCTATGATTTTAACAAGGTTTATCCTAATTTAAAATCAATGTCTGGAATTTACCATGCCGTAGGAGTGGCTCCATCTGAAGTTACAAATCCTGGTTCGGACTGGGTTTCTACATTGGAAAAGAATCTTTCTCTTCCAAACGTGGTCGCAGTAGGTGAAACAGGCTTGGACTATTTTAAACAGTTTGGTGATAAACGTTCCCAGATTGAACTTTTTATTACTCAGCTGGAAATTGCCCAGCAGTATAATCTTCCTGTAGTAATTCACAATCGTGATGCAGGTAAAGATGTTTATGATATTCTTACAGAACGTATGCCTGATAAGGGGGCAATTTTGCATTGTTATTCAGAAGATGCAGAATTTGCAAAAAAATGTCTGGATAAAAATATCTGGTTCTCTTTTGCCGGAAACCTTACTTATCGTAATGCAAGAAATCTGCATGAGACAGTTTTGAATATTCCTGTAGACAGAATTCTGATTGAAACAGAAAGTCCATTTATGATTCCAGCTGAATTCCGCGAGAAAAAGAGAACAATGCCTGCTTATCTGCCTTCTACTGCCCGTTTCCTTGCAGAAATGCTTGATATGGATTTAGAAACTCTTGCAGATCAGCTTTGGAAGAACAGCTGTAAGGCTTTCAATCTTCCTGAGTAACAGGTAAGATTGCTGGCAGTCGGTGTTTAATTGTTTAATAGTAAAACACCACTTTAGAGCACAAAATATGGCAAGTTTATATCATCCGGTAAAAATCGGGAATCTTGAATTAAAGGGTAATATTTTTCTGGCCCCAGTTGCCGGTTACAGCGACATGGCCTTCCGCTCCGTTTGTATTGAAAACGGAGCTTCTTTTACTTACACAGAAATGGTAAGTGCAGAAGCCCTTGTTCGCAAAAATCAGAAGACAGAAGTTTTAATGCGCCGGGCCTTTAATGAAAAAGCCTATGCCGTTCAGATTTTTGGCGGTGAGCCCCAGGTTATGGCGGATGCAGCGACAATTGTAAAAGAAAAAACTTCCTGCGAAGTAATTGATATAAATTGCGGTTGTCCGGTTCCAAAAATTGTAAAAACCGGAGCTGGTTCCGCTCTTACCCGTGATCCTGACCGTCTTTTTAAGGTTGCAAGTGCGGTGGTACAGGCTTGTGGAGGCAAACCTGAAGAAGGTGGGACACCTGTAAGTGTAAAAATCCGCTCAGGCTGGGAGCAGAAACAAATTACCTGGAAGGAAGCTGCCCAGGCCGCTCTTGAAGCAGGAGTTTCTGCAATTACAATTCATCCTAGAACCAAGGCTCAGGGCTATGAAGGCCATTCTGACTGGGATATCATGGCTCAGCTGGTAGAGTTTGTTGCGGGGCGGATACCTGTTTTTGGCAGCGGGGACCTTTTTAAGCCAGATGATGCCCGCAAGATGCTGGAGCAAACCAAGGCTGACGGTGTAATGTTTGCCCGCGGTGCAATGGGAAATCCTTTTATTTTCCGTGATACTACTTCTTTGCTTACTTGCGGAAAGTACGAACCGGTTCCTGTTCAGGAAAGAATTAAAACCGGTTTTGCGGAATTGGAGCGGCTTGTTGCAGAAACAAGTGAAGAACATGCCTGTCTTGAAATGAGGAAACGTTTTTCTGCTTATTCAAAGGGGATTGAAAACGGAGCTGCTTTACGTGCAAGAATTGTTCATGCCGCATCAGTTCAGGATTATAAAGACATCTTTTCTTACGTTCTAATATAGAATATAATAGAGAATATGAATTCTCCAGAGAATATCAGAAACGTAATCCGTTATCTTCAGAAATTTAAGAATGCTCTTGCTGTAATTTATCTTGATGATAAAACTATTGAATCTCCCCTTTATTCTTCTCATATTCGAGATATTGCCTTGCTTCATGAGGCTGGTCTAAAGGTTGTAATTGTGCCTGGTGCACGACGCCGTATAGACGATGTTTTGCATGATTCAAAAATACAGTGGAAGTATCAGGATAATATCCGTGTAACAGAGTCAGATGCAATGCCTCTTATAAAAATGGCTGCCTTTGATGTTTCAAACACAATTATGACAAGTCTGGCCGCTAACGGAATTACTGCAATTATAGGTAACTGGGTTCGTGCCCGTGGAAAAGGCGTTCTGAATGGTTATGATTTTGGAACTGCCGGTGAAATTGAAAAACTTGAGACAGCTGCAATCCGCACTGTTCTGGATGACGGTTTTATTCCGATTTTTCCTTGTATTGGCTGGAACACTGTAGGTCATCCTTATAACATTTCTTCTATTTTGCTTGCTCAGCAGGTGGCTATAAATCTTAAGGCAGACAAGCTCTTTTTTGTAATGCAGGATGGCAGGATAAACGCTTCCCGCTACACTATTCCGGAAGGGCTTTCTTTGTCGGAGGACGGCGAGGTGCCTGCAATGAACCTTGAGGAAGTGGATTTATTCCTTAAGGTAAATGCGGCTTCTGCTGGGGAAAAGCTTGATACCGAGCGAGCCTCTGTTGCTTCTTTATTGAAGGCTGCTCAGGAGGCCTGTCGTAAAGGGGTAACTAGAACTCATATTGTAGATGGCTCTGTGGACGGGGTACTTCCTTGCGAAATATTCAGCGACCTTGGGTCAGGTACAATGATTTACACCAGCAACTACGGAAAGATTCGCCCTATGGAGCAGAGTGATGTAGCGGCAGTTCTGGCTGTAATGAGACCTTTTGTGGCAAGTGGAAAGCTTTTGCCAAGAAGCGAAAAGGATTTGTTTTCACGGCTCGAGGACTATGTGGTTTACGAGCTTGATGGCGGAGTTCATGCTTGTGCAGCACTTCATGTTTATGAGGACGGGCAGGCAGAAATTGCAGCTGTTGCAGTTGATGAAGCCTTTGCACATATGGGAATTGGCCCTAAGCTGATGGAGTATTTAATGCAGCTTGCAGGTGAAATGGAAGTTTCTTCTATATTTATAATGACAACTCAGGCTGCAGACTGGTTTGAAAAATTAGGTTTCCAGCCTGATACTATAGAGTCTCTTCCTCAAGAGCGCAGGTCAATCTGGTCCAAAGAACGTAATTCTAAAGTTTATAGATTAGCTGCCAGACTATGCTAGTCTTTTTATGAGGTTGATATTTATGACAATTAAAACAAATGAATTGAAATGGTATGGTCGCTATACAGATATTGAAGGAATCAGATATTTTGATTATTCAGCTTCCGGCTTTGAATTTTGTATGACAGGAAAAAAGGCTATTGCAAATATTCTTAGTGACCCAGAGCTTTTTGATGATAACACTAAGGGCGTGATAGGAGTTTATGTTTCTGAGCTTTCTTCTCCTGCAGATTATAAGGGAGCCTCTTTTTGGGAAGCCTTTCCTGAAGATTTAAGTCAGCGCTTTATTCTTACAGAAAAAGAAACTTCCTGTACACTTTTTGAAGCTGATGTTGAAAAAACTGTGATTATCCGTGTGCTTAAGCTTAGTGAAGTAAACTTTGGTTGTGCGGGGCTAAAAAGTCTTGAAATTGATGGGGTTCAGAATAAGGCTGGGGCTGCTGCAAACAAGGCTGCCAAAATTGAAATTATTGGGGACTCAATTACCTGCGGTTATGGAATTGAAGGCGTTTTTGAAAAGGATACCTTTACAACAAAGCAGCAGCGTGCTGATAAGGCTTATGCCTTCTTGACTGCAAAAAAACTTGGCGCAGAATTTAACCTTGTAAGCTGGAGTGGCATTGGTATTATTTCAAAATATGTGGATGCTGCAATAGAAGAACCGGACACTGAAGTTGTAATGCCTTCTGTCTGGCCTTATACAGACAAGTCTCTGGCCTTGCGTCGTGGTCTTGAACCTGCTGTTTGGAATGAAGAATGGTTTTCTCCTGATATTGTGGTAGTACACCTTGGAACAAATGACGCAAGTTATGTTCGTAAGGTAGAAGGCCGCCGTAAGTCTTATGTTTGTGGTTTACGTCAGTTTTTAGAAGCAATACACCGTCGCTCTCCAAAGGCAAAAATTTGTGCCTGTCTTGGAGTAATGGGTCAGGATTTGTGTGATTCTGTTGAAGAAGCTGTAAAACTTTTTAAGGGTGATTTTAAGAAGGTTGATGTTAAGGTAGTGAAGTTTCCTGTTCAGCTGGACGCTGATGGAATTGGAGCTGACTGGCATCCTTCTGCAAAAACTCACGAAAAGATGTCAGTTCAGCTTTCCCAGGCTCTTAAAGACTGGCTTTAGTCATAGTGCTTGCTTAAAGCAACCGGCTCGTAATCAATACGAAGCTTTGGCAGATTTGGGATTGTTGTGAAGGAGTTGTTCATCCAATCTCCGTCTGCTGCCTTAAATGGGTCGCTTCCATCTGCAGGATGGTTAAGTCCGTCTGCTGGTGGAGCAAAGAATCTTAATTTCATTGACTTGCTTTCGCCTTCCTTGAGAGGATTTTCAAAGAAGTAGCTCATCAAATCTATACATTTTACTCCAGCAGCCTTGTAGAACCAGTAACCACCGAATTCAATCATAAGGTTTAGAGGACGTAAATCATCTTCAAAATAAAGTTCTGCAAAATGTGGATTTTTTTCTACTTTTACATCAACTTCAATTCCTTCTGCATCTTCTGAAGAAGACCAGCGGAGTTTTACGGGAAGTTTTAATTCTTCACCAGACTTAAAGCTCTGACTAAAGAAATCCTTATGAAGCTGCTTTCGGTAAACGCCGAGCAATGGCTGTTCAATTCCAACCTCGCTGTTATTTGGATCTGTAATTTCAAGACCCAGGCGGCCATCATCTCGGAACTGGTAGAGTGTAAAGGCAGAAAGCCATTTTTCGTCATCCTTTTCAAGACGTTCCATAAAATGGCGCATCATATTTGCCTGTTCGTAGGCACCTGTAACATCTCCATCACCATTAAGCTCAGAAAGAACAAAAGGCTTGTCCTGTCCTGTAATTTCGCGCAGACGGTGGAGAGTTGCCTTTGCCTTGTCGTAAACGTCATCAACATCATAGCAGGCATAGCTGTTAGTTTCCTTTGTTGCAACATCTACCGGCCAGCCCCAGTGAAGTGAAAGATAATTATCACCTGACCAGATATCTGCAGCCTTGTGGGCTTCAAGGAAAATGTCTTCCATTTCTATTTTTCCGCTTGCTTTGTCAAACATTCCGGCACACAAAATAACCTTTACATTTGGAGCATGCTCGTGCATTACCTTGCAAACCAGAACAAAAAAGTCTGCCAGCTCCTGATAGCATGCACGCTTATTAAAACAGAACCAGCTTCCTGTACATTCATGATTTACACGAAGCAGTACGCGTCCGTATGGTCTAAGGTCTTCTGCAACAGGAATAAGGTCAGCTTCTTTCAAGGCTGGGTCGATTGTCATTGTAAGAACAACATCCATACCATGCTGACGGATTTCCTTCATAAAATTAAAAGGCTCTCCCTGGCGGTTTCCTTCACGGCCTCCGCGATATGGGAAGTAGTTTTCATAAGGAGTATCCCAGGCACCTGCCGGTTCTTTTCCAGGATTAATCAGGCTGGCTCTTGTTGGCCATTCTTTATCATTTGGGTAGTAGGTGTACATGAGGCTGATTCCACGGTGAATCTTTCTCATTTTCTGCAGAATATAATCCTGATTAACATAAAGTCCGCGTTCGCTTCCATCTCCAAGATCCAAAGCACATCCGCAGCTGCTCATAAGCACTTTCCGTGCATTTAAATTAACATTACTCATAAAATCAGTATAAAAGAGAAAAAAATATTAGTAAATGTAAAATACCTCGTTTAAATTGTAAAAATCTATTAAGTTTGTTATATGTTTGTTATAAGCAGTCTCTTGGACTTATCTGGGCTTTATCTGATTGACTGTAATCATTTTTATCTATAAAATAATAACACTTAACATTGCAAATCTTTTTATTATATGGAGAAAAATCGATGGCTACAAAGTACGTTTACTTTTTCGGCAACGGTGATGCAGATGGTGATGAATCAATGCGTCCAATTCTTGGCGGTAAAGGTGCAAACCTTGCTCAGATGGCAAAGGCCCCTTTAAGTCTTC